>NZ_JBVYHB010000002.1:151190-528639 GCF_056033425.1 Leisingera sp. SA32
AGCCAGTTGGGGGGACACAACCTTGTGGGGGGGGGGTGGGTAGCAGCAAAGGGCGCGCCCCCCGGCCCAACGGGAGGCGTGTCTCCTGAACAGGAGACCAACGACGGGCGGGAGCCGCAGCCGCCCCGGATCCATCGCCATTGGGTTATTCTGCCGCCTGCGCGGCCGGGTTGTTGGGATGCGTCGTCCAGTTTGCATAGTCGTCTGACACCACCTCACCGGTGCGTTCGTCGACTTCCCCTGCGGCGACCTCCTCCATGGTGATGCAGCCTTCGACCGGACAGACATTCACACACAGGTTGCAGGCGACGCATTCATCGTCCTTCACGGTGAAAACCCGGTCCTCACTCATCGCGATGGCCTGATGCGAGGTGTCCTCGCAGGCCGCGTAGCAGCGGCCGCATTTGATGCAATCGTCCTGGCTGATCCGCGCCTTGGTCACGTAATTCAGGTCCAGATATTGCCAGTCGGTCACATTCGGCACCGCCATACCGATGAAGTCCTGGGTAGAGGTATAGCCCTTCTCGTCCATCCAGTTCGACAGACCGGAGATCATCTCCTGCACCACCTTGAACCCATAAGTCATCGCTGCGGTGCAGACCTGCACGTTGCCGGCCCCGAGGGCCATGAACTCCGCCGCGTCGCGCCAGGTGGTGACCCCGCCGATGGCCGAGATCGGCAGGCCGCGGGTCTGCGGATCCCGAGCGATCTCTGCCACCATGTTCAGCGCAATCGGCTTGACCGCCGGGCCGCAATAGCCGCCGTGGGTGCCCTTGCCGCCGATCGTCGGCTCCGGGGCCATGTTGTCCAGATCGACCGAAGTGATCGAGTTGATGGTGTTAATCAGGCTGACCGCATCGGCGTTGCCCGCATGCGCCGCCCGCGCCGGGTGGCGGATGTCAGCGATGTTCGGGGTCAGTTTCACGATGACCGGTTTGGAGTAGTACGTCTTGCACCATTCGGTGACCATCTGGATGTACTCCGGCACCTGCCCCACGGCGGAGCCCATGCCGCGTTCGGCCATGCCGTGCGGGCAGCCGAAATTCAGCTCGATACCGTCAGCGCCAGTGGCCTCCACCTGCGGCAGGATATCCTTCCAGGCCTGCTCCTCACAGGGCACCATGATCGACACGACCACAGCACGATCCGGGTAGTCTTTCTTGACGCGGGTGATTTCCTCGAGATTGGTCTGCAAGGGCCGGTCGGTGATCAGCTCGATATTGTTGAGCCCCAGCAGCCGACGGTCAGCGCCCCAGATTGCGCCGTAGCGCGGACCGTTCACGTTGACCACCGGCGGGCCTTCGGCGCCCAGGGTCTTCCAGACCACTCCGCCCCAGCCCGCCTCAAAGGCGCGGCGGACGTTGTATTCCTTGTCGGTGGGCGGCGCCGAGGCCAGCCAGAACGGATTGGGGGATTTGATGCCCAGAAAATCTGTAGTCAGATCAGCCATTTGATCTCTCCTCTTAAGGCTAGCGCAGAGCGGCACTTCCGCTCCGCGGCTGGCTCAGTCCATCAGGCTGGAGTGAATGTCCATTGCGGCGTCGCGGCCCTCCGCCACGGCGGTCACGGTCAGGTCTTCGCCGCCAGAGGCGCAGTCCCCACCGGCCCAGACCCCGGCGATAGAGGTGCGCCCGGTCGCGTTGACCTTGATCTTGCCGCCCTCCAGCGCCAACGCCTCCGGCTGATCCTCCAGCCGCTGACCGATTGCCTTGAACACCTGATCCGCCGCCAGTCGGAACCGCTCGCCGGTGCCAGTCACCTTGCCGCCCGTGACCTCAGTGTACTCCAATTCGATCTCTGCCGCTGCCCCATTGCCATGCACGGCAACCGGCATCACGTTGAACATCAGCTTGACCCCCTTGGAGGCCGCCAGATCCTGTTCGAACCGGCTGGCGCCCATCTCCGCACGGCTGCGGCGATAGACAATGGTGACGTTTTCTGCGCCCAGCAGTTTCGACTGCACCGCCGCATCCACCGCCGTCATGCCGCCGCCGATCACCACCACATTGCGGCCCACAGGCAGGGTCGTCAGATCGTCCGCCTGGCGTAGTTCGGCGATGAAGTCGACCGCGTCGCGGACGCCGTCCAGGTCCTCCCCCGGCGCGCGCAGGGCATTGACGCCGGTCAGCCCGATGGACAAGAACACCGCGTCATATCGGGACTGTAGATCGTCCAGCGACAGCGCGTCCCCCAGTTTCTGATCGTATTCCATCGTGATGCCACCGATTTGCAGCAGCCAGTCGACCTCACGTTGCGCAAAATTCTCGGTGGTCTTGTAGGCGGCGATGCCAAACTCATTCAGCCCGCCGGGTTTGCTGCGCGCATCGTACACCACCACGTCATGCCCCAGCATCGCCAACCGGTGCGCCGCGGCCAGACCGGCGGGACCGGCGCCGACAACGGCCACCCGTTTGCCGGTTGCGGCCGCGCGGGTAAACGGATGCAGGCCTTTCATCATCAACTGGTCTGTCGCGTAGCGTTGCAGGCGACCGATCTCCACCGGTTTGCCCTCCGCGGCCTCGCGCACGCAGGCCTCTTCGCACAGGGTTTCCGTGGGGCAGACCCGCGCGCACATGCCGCCGAGGATGTTCTGGTCCAGAATGGTCTTGGCGGCGCTGTCGGCATGGCCTGCCTGGATTTCACGGATGAATTGGGGAATGTCGATGCTGGTCGGACAGGCCGTCATGCAGGGCGCGTCATAGCAGAAATAGCAGCGGTCCGCCGCCACCGCCGCCTCATGCGCGTCATAGGCTGGATGCAGGTCCGAGAAGTTCTCGGCAATTCCGACCGCGTCCATGCGCGCGGTGCGAATTCCGGATGCCTGATGGCTGGTCGCCATTGGGTGTCTCCCTGATTTTATGTGTTCTTACCCTTCAGAGTGCCACAGTCCTGTTTTTTATCAACTGGTAAAATTTTCTGCGGGTGCACAAAAAATGGCCGCCCCGACGGGGGCGGCCTGCAAGGTGTTGATTTAACATCCGTCTTCAGACGAGGCGCGGCCCGTCAGCTGGGCAGAACCGCGGTTGCTTCAATCTCGATCTTGGCCTCATCTTCGACCAGAGCGGAGACCACGACCATCGTCATCGCCGGGAAATGGTATCCCATCACTGCGCGGTAGGCTTTGCCGACCTCGGCCTGATGCGCCAGGTATTCTGCCTTGTCCGTTACAAACCAGGTCAGCCGGGTGATGTCCGTGGCGCTGCCACCCGCGGCCTCCACCACCTCCAGGATATTGCGCAGCGCTTGGCTCATCTGGCCAATGAAATCCGATGCCTCAAACACCTGATCGGCGGTCCAGCCGATCTGGCCGCCGACAAACAGAAGGCGGCCCTCGGCCACCATGCCGTTGGCATAGCCTTTTGCAGGTTTCCACCCTTCGGGATGCACGCTGATGGCCGGCATGGTGTTGTTCCTTCCTTGATACGGGTCCGAGACGAGCTTTCGGCGACCATAGCGGAGGAGCGGAATTTATTTCAAGCTTAAAACTTCCACCTGTTGCACTGGCGTGGATTCAAAGTTTCAGCTTCTTGAACAGCGGCTCCGGGATATTGCGGATGATCGCCATCACCAACTGCCAGACCGGGCGGACATAAATGATGTTGCGGCGCTTGCGGGTGGCAGCAACGATGGCGGCGGCGACCTCCTGCGGCTGGGCGGTCAGCTTGGCGGGCAGATCCATGCCCTCGGTCATGCGGGTGGCAACAAATCCCGGCAGCACCGTCACCACATGTACGCCCGCCCCGGCCAGCCGGTTGCGCAACCCCGACAGAAAGGCGGTGAAGCCTGCCTTGGCAGAGCCGTAGACGTAGTTGGTGGCGCGGCCGCGCTCTCCTGCGACGGAACTGATGCCGACCAACACACCGCTGCCGCGTTGTTCGAACCGATTGGCGAGATGGGCCAGAATGCTGGCCGGTCCTTCGAAATTGCTGCGCAGCACAGGCACGGCGTCGGCAGGGTCAGCCTCGCAGGCGGGCTGGTTGCCCATGTAGCCCACTGCGCAGACGGCCACCCCCGGCAATTGCGGCAGACCATCGAGAAAGCCTGCGTGGTCCGCGAGCGCCAACGCGTCAAACTCATGCAAGCTCACCGGCTGATTGTGGCGCAGCTCCAGATCGGTTTTCTCTGCTGACAGCGCCTCCGCGTTGCGCGCCGCCAGCTGTATGGGATGCCCTTCGGCCGCAAAGGCATGCGCCACCGCCAGCCCGATGTCAGAACGGGCCCCAAGGATCAGGACCGGAAGTTTTGTCATAGCGATAGCCTTTGTGACTGGGCGGAGCGGAAGCGGCTGTCCAGCCCGCCCGCCTTCCGCATATCCGTAAATGCATCCACACGCGGATCCGACTGGCGCAGCATCTCGGCGGACATGCGGCTGTCCTTGGCCAGATAGAACCGTCCGCCATGGTCCAGGGTGATCCGGTCCAGCTCTGTCATCAGCGCGAGGCTGCGGCGGCTGACCGGGAAATCCAGCGCCAGCGTGTAGCCTTCCATCGGGAAGGAGAACGGCCCCGCGCCCGGCCCAAGCCGTTTCAGCACGGCCAGGAACGATCCTTGCTCGGCGGCAGAGGTCGCCTCAAGCAGCGCCCGAAGACCGTCGGACGCGCGGTCCAGCGGCAGCACACACTGGAACTGCATGAAGCCCTTCCGGCCATAGATCCGGTTCCAGCCCAGCAGCGCGTCCAGTGGAAAGAAATAGCTGTTGCAATCGGTCAGCCGAAAGCCGGAGCGGCTCTGCCCGGCCCGAAAATAGGCGGCATTGAAGGCCCGCACACCGTGGCGGTTCAGCAGGAAGCCCGGAAACAGCGGCGGCAGGCGGTGGCTTCGCAGCGGCGGCAGGGCAAATGGCCGCGCAGCCTGCTGCGGGCCCAGATCCCGTGGCTCAGCATGTTCGCCCAGCATCACGATTGAGCGCCCCAGCTGCGCCCCGCGGGCCAGGCAGTCAATCCAGGCGACGGAATAGGTGGCCTTGCCTGCGCTGTCCAAAGCTGCAATCGCAGCGTCCAGATCGGCGGCTGGGAGGGTCTGCTGGCGGATCCAGGCCGAGGGCACCCGCCGCAGCCGGAGCCCCGCGCGCAAAATCACCCCCGTCAGCCCCATACCGCCCGCGGTCCAGTCGAATATCTCGCTGTTGTCCTGCGCTGAGCAGCGGCGCACGGTCCCGTCGGGGCCCATTACATCCACCCAGTCCAGGCAGGTACGGAAGCTGCCGTCGCGGTGGTGGTTCTTGCCATGCACATCCGCGGCAATGGCGCCACCCAAGGTGATGAATTTCGTGCCCGGCACCACCGGTGGGAACCAGCCGCGCGGCAGGAAGGCGGCGATGATATCGCCCAGAAGTACACCGCTTTCGGCCTCCAACACCCCGGTGTCGGCGTCAAAGCCCAGCATCTTGTTGAAATGCCGCATGTGCAGCGTGGTCGGCACGCCGATGGCACTGTCACCATAGGCGCGTCCGTTGCCGCGGGCGATCACGCTCGGGTGGCCGACAACCCGTTCGCGCAGCTCCGCCACGCTGCGCGGAGCCAACAGCTGTGCCTCTGCGACGGGGTAATTGCCCCAGCCCGACAGCCGCGTCATCGACCGGCCTCCGCCGTTGGGTGGGCAAAGACAAAATGCCGATCCAGCTGGTATTTCACCGCGTAGCCGACCGCGAGCCCCAGGATCGCCCCGATTTCCCGCGCGGTCTCGGTGCCCCAGCTGAGCCAGAAAAGCGTTTCGGTGATCCAGAACAGCGCCGTCGTGGCCAGCCCCATCAACGAATACTTCAGAAACGTCCGCCCGTGGTGAGCCGCCCCACGACCCTGGTCGTGAAAAATCCAACGCCGATCCAGCAGGTATTTCGCTACCAGACCGCTCAGCGTGCCTGCCGCCATCGCCAAGACAAACACCCCCGCCCCTGGCCCCAGGATCAGCACCATACGCTGGGTCGCCAGGTTTACCCCAGTGGCAACTATGGCAAAGGCCACATAGAGGATCAGCACAGGTGGCAATTTCATAGGTTGCCCTCTCATAGGCTGCTGCTCCAGATCGCAAGGCACAGGGTCAGCAGAAAGCACAGCTGGCTGCTGCGATCACGTGCAGCATAAACAACCGGATCGTCCTGCATCTGGCCGCGGTGCGCCAGCATCACGGTCTTGGTGATCCAGTACAGCAACAGCGCGCAGATCCCCCACAACCCCTGCGGCGTGGCATAAAGCCCCGCCACCGCCGGGGAATTCACATAAAGCGCCAGCACCAGAACCGACACGTAGCCCGCCGCGATCGCAATCATCGAGATCATCGGCAAATCATCCACATGATACCCGCGCCCGCGCGCCGTCAATTGCTTGCGCCGGGCACTGTCCACCAGCTCGGCCTGACGTTTTACCGCCGCCAGGGCGAAAAAGAAGAAAAGCGAAAACGCCAGCAGCCAGACCGACAATTCAATTCCGGTTGCGGTGCCGCCCGCAATGATGCGGATGGTGTACAGCCCAGCCAGCAGGCAAATATCCATGACGATGCGACGCTTGAAGTACAGAGAGTAAGCCGTTGTCATTGCGTAATAAAGCAACATAACAGCAAGAAAGGGCAGCCCCAGTGGCAGCGCCACCGCCAGCCCCAGCGCAAACAGGCCTGCCGCCATCCAGCTGCCTTGTTCGATGGGAATTGCCCCTGCCGCAAACGGACGGAACCGCTTGCGCGGATGGGCACGGTCTGCGTTCAGATCCAGCAGGTCATTCACCACGTAAACACTGGAGGCAATCAGGCAGAAACTCACAAAGGCGAGCAGCGCCTGCATCAGCGTGACCATATCCAGCTGATGCGCGGCAAGCATCGGCAGGAACACAAGAATGTTCTTCAACCACTGATGCGGGCGCAGGGCGCGCAGATAGGCCCGAGGCGTGGGCGCTTCGGTGGCAAGGTGTTCCACTTCAGCGGCAGCGGCCTCTGCCTGACGCCGCAGAGCGGGCGGTGCATTCACCGTTACCCCCCGCTGTGCAGCCTGCCAGACCGGAAGATCCGCGTAGGCATCACCAACGTAGGAAAACCCGCCTGCGCCGAAACGCTGGGTCAGAAACTCTGCTTTGATCACGCCTTTCAGATTGCGCCCGCCGCCAGAGCCATGCACCTCGTCAAAGAGGTTCAAATGGGCGGAAATGCCCTCGGCAACCGCCTGGTCGCTGGCAGTCACCAGTGCCGTGCGCCCGCCTCGGCCACGCCAGTTTTCCACATACGCCACAACCTGCGCATCATAGGGCAAGGTCGCCGCATCGACATAGGCAGTTTCGGCCAGGTGCCGCTTTAGCGCGGCCCGTCCGCGAAGAAGGGCATAGGCGGCAGTGAAGGGGCTTTTCCAGTCGCGACCAAAAGAGGACCAGAAAGTCTCGTACAACATATTGCTCCGCAGCAATGTCCCGTCGAGATCAACGGCGAGCATGCCGGGTTGGCCGGCCATTGGCGTGGGGTCTGTCGTCACGTCTGGTCAACCAAAGAGTTCATCATTTCCGTTGCATGTTTGTATCAACGCAACCTTGGCGTGGCTAGACGCGCGGCCATTGGCTCGGTGCGCAGCTGCAGGGGTGTTGCGGCCCTGCCCACCCAATGACGGCAAAAATGCCCAGCAATTCCATAGCGGCAGCGTATCGCCTATAATCGGGGCAAAGACCGAGGACAGCATGAGATCCGCCCACAGCTACACCACCCATGCCGCCGTCCCCCTGCGCGGCGGCACGCTGATCCGTGAAACGCTGCTGATGACGCTGATCCTCGGGGCGCTTGTGCTGCTGAGCCGATTGTTCAGCGCGCAGGTCTTGCAGATCCTGCCGGACCCCATCCATCTCAGCACCGCCTACCAGCATCTCCCGGTGCAGCAGCTGCATGACGATCTGTTGGGCGCACTGCTGAGCCTGCATTCGCAGCCGCCATTGTGGAATTTTCTGCTGGGACTTAGCGCCAAGGCCTGCGCGGCGGATGAGGCCTGCATGATCCAACTGATCTGGCAGGCGCATCTAGTGCTGACGGTGGCAACAGCCGCCTGTCTCTATGCATGCCTTCGCCTTCTGGCACGCTCCGCCCGCTTGGCAGCCTTGCTTGCGCTGAGCTATGCGCTGACCCCGGCGGCATTCTACTACGAAAACTTTGTCCAGTATGCCCATATCACCGCAGCCTTATTCGCCCTGTCCAGCCTCGCCGTGCTGCTGTTATTGACCACTGGAAAGAGCCGCTATTTCGCCCTGTTCTGCGCCTGCCTGTCGGTGCTGTCACTGATCTGGACGCTGTTTCACCCGGTTTACATCCTGCTGGTGGGCGGTCTGCTGCTGTTCAAGGCCGGTGCGTCCCCCCTGCGCGTGGCGATGCTGGCGCTGACCCTCGTGGTAACGCTGTTGCCCTCGGTCAAGAACAAGGTTGTGTTCGATTTTTTCAGCTCTGGCAGCTGGCTGGGACTGAATGTCTCGCAAGTGGCCCCTACCCCGATCGAGGGCTGCTCGTTCAAAACGTTTGCCGAGACCCATGGGCTGATCGGCCGCCATATCGGATCTGCACTGAATGATCCGCAAATGATCCCTTATTCCAAGGGCTGCCTGGAAAAATCGCTGCGCGTGATCGCCGCCAGCCCGCTGGACTACGCGCGCGGGGTTGTGGTGCGCATGGCAACCAGCCTGTCGCTCTGGCCCAATGAATACCTTTTTCCACCGCTGAACTGGGACCGCTTCCCAAAAATCCCGGACACCAACCGGGTGCTGACGGCGGATAACAAGATCATCATCGACCCCAGCCTGTCACGATTTCTGACGCTGGCGCTGAACCTGTTTGCGCTGATCGCCTTGGCAGAACTGGCCCGGCGCGCCAGCGCGCCCGCGCATCGCGCGTTCTTTCAGGTCATGCTGCTGTCGGTGGTGCTGTTCCTGGGCCTCGCCCACGCGGTCAACGGGCCAGAACAGGAGCGCATGCGGTATACGCTGCATCCGCTGTTCTGGGGGCTATATGCCATTGTCGGGTTGGAAGCGGCAGTCAGGTTGCGCCGCTGGGGGCGCCGGTTGCGGCCATCCGATCCGGCCCAAAGCGGCGAGACCTGAGCCCCGCCCGGCAGCACACGCCGGGCGGGCAGGCGCGGGCTTACATACCCAGCGCTTCCTTGTACATCTCCAACACGGCCTCTTCCTCGGCGATGTCGTTTTCGTCGCGCTTGCGCAGGGCGATGATCTTGCGCAGCACCTTGGTGTCGTAGCCACGGCCCTTGGCCTCCGCCATGACTTCCTTCTGCTGCTCGGCGATGGTCTTCTTTTCCTCGTCCAGCCGCTCGAACCGTTCGACGAACTGGCGCAATTCGCCTGCTGTCACACGGTAGTTTTCGCTTTTTTCGTCTTCGGTGATATCCATCTGCGGCTCCGTCGGCACATGCTGTCAGTTGCTGTCAGCGCAAGGGGATAGCGCCCTGCCCGCCGCGCCGCAAGCCGGCAAAGTCTTCGGGCGCAAAATCCGGCCACCCGCCTTCGCTGACGCCTTCGCTGACAAGTGCGCGGGGGCAGCCGACTTGCACCGGCGTACAGGATCGGCTAGGCGCTGCGCCAAACGCGCAGGAGCAAGCACATGTTCGATCTCATCGTTTGGGCCGGAGCCGCCCTGTCCGTCGCCGGACTGATAGGGCTCCTGTGGTGTATCCTCAAAGTCGCACGCGCCCGGCGCCAGCACCTGGACGACGAGGCGATGCGCGCCGTGGTGCAGTCTGTTCTGCCATTCAATCTGGGCGCGCTGTTGTTGTCAGTCCTGGGACTGATGCTGGTGATGGTCGGTATCTTTCTGGGCTAAACGCCACAGCTTGCATCGGCACGGTTTCACCGTCGACCGCCGCACGGTCAGCGCGAAGGGCCACCTTCGGACAGTCGCCACAGAAATCGACACTGACGTCGCTGTCGAATCACACCGGGATATTGTCGAACATCGCTTCCACAGCATCCTGGCTTAACGTCGATTCCAGGCGTCGCAGACGGCCCGGCACCTCTGCCCCGTTGCGGCGCAAACGCTCCAAAACTCGGCTGAATTCTGGCTGCAGGGCCAAGCGGTCGGCGCCACTGTGGTCAAGGATACGTGTCTCCAGTGACCGCGCGCGGCGCATCAGATCTTCATTGGTCATGATCGGTCCTCCCTACCTGCGGGAAGTATGCCAGATTTTTGCGACAGCGACGCGAAACCTGCATGAGAATCTTTTTATTCTTTTTGGGGGGTGACGATAATTTGTGCAGTGTTTGCGCACCGCGCAGGATCGGTGCGCAAAATCCGCAGCTATCAGACCGGCCTGGTGCGACGCTCCGCGCGCTTGCAACATATTCCAGAACGACTATATGATTGACCGACCCCTCAGCCCAAACCTCAAGGGAGCGCCGCTGATGACGCCCGACGTACAGGCCTTTTTTGACGAGGCCACCAACACGGTCTCATACGTGGTGACGGATCCGGAAGGGCGTGCCTGCGCGATCATCGACCCGGTGCTGGATTATGACCAGGCCGCCGGGCGCACCGCCACCCATTCTGCCGATGCCATCGTCGAATGGGTCAACGGGCGCGGTTTGCAAACCGAGTGGATCCTTGAGAGCCATGTCCACGCCGATCACCTGTCCGCCGCACCGTATCTTCAAGAGCAGCTGGGCGGCAAGATCGGCATCGGCGACCAGATCACCGTGGTGCAGGACACCTTCGGCAAGGTGTTCAATGAAGGCACCCGGTTCCAGCGCGATGGCAGCCAGTTCGACCGCCTGTTCCGCGAAGGCGATGTCTTCATGATCGGCCAGATGCGCGGCGAGGTTCTGCACACCCCGGGCCACACACCAGCCTGCCTTACCTATGTCATCGGGGATGCGGCTTTTGTGGGGGATACGCTGTTCATGCCGGATTTTGGCACTGCACGGTGCGACTTCCCCGGCGGCTCATCCACAGCGCTGTACCAGTCGATCCAGAAGATCCTGGCGCTTCCTGACCAGACGCGAGTTTTTGTGGGCCATGATTACAAAGCACCGGGGCGCGGCGACTATGCATGGGAAACCACCGTTGGCGAGCAAAAGGCGCTGAATGTACATATCGGCCAAGGTCGCAGCCTGGAAGAGTTTGTGGCGATGCGCGACGCCCGCGACGCCACCCTGGGCATGCCTCGGCTGATCCTGCCGTCGCTACAGGTAAACATGCGCGCCGGCCAGATGCCAGAACCCGACGATCGGGGCGACGTGTTTCTGAAGATCCCCATCAACAAGGTCTGAGCGCGGGCCGCAGGATGTGACTTTTGGCTGGTGCGAAAGCCACCAGCCGCGTCGCGAGGGCCTGCGGCATGTTGTTCGGGCACAGCGGCATCCCGCATCTGGACCGGCGGCGCGCAACCGCGTAAAGACACATCATGGAAGCACGTGAAATCACCCCCCGCTACTCGGTCTCGCCGCAGATCTCGGTCGAGGATCTGCCCGCCATCGTCGCCGCCGGTTTCAAGACGGTGATCTGCAACCGCCCCGACGAGGAAGTTCCACCCAGCCACCGCGCGGACACCATCCGCGCCGCCGCTGAGCCCCTCGGTCTGCACTTCGAGGTGCTGCCGCTGACGCACCAGACGATGACGCCGGAAAACGTGGCGCGCCAGCGCGCCTTGTATGAGGGCTGCGAGGGACCGGTTCTGGCCTATTGTGCCTCCGGCACCCGCTGTTCGGTGGTCTGGGCGTTGAGCCAGGCAAGTGATCTCCCTGCGGATGATATCCTGGCCCGCACGCAGGCCGCGGGATACCAACTGGACGGTCTGCGCCCGGCGCTCGACTCGTTGGCGGCTGGCTGACACAACAGGCAGCACGGGCGGCAGACGGGCCTTCTGCTCTTCACCTCGCCTTTTCTGGGATACGGATCTGGAGTCTGGCACGACGGGCTGCCCCTGGTCAGCCCGCCGGAGGCGCCGCGCCTTTCGGGTGGGTCAGGCCTTTGCACATATCGAAATTTAGATTGCCACCGTCCCTTGGGCGTCGGGACCGCGCCGCGCGGTCACAGGCCAGCGCGATACGCGTGGCTCAGGTCAGCTGTTTTCCTGCAACGCCGGGTCCAGTCCGGCCAGTTGCGAGATTTCCAGGGCGGCATCGCCGGGATCGAAGTCGCCAAGATCCGCCGCGGGCAAGTCCGGCAGATCCGGCAGCCCGCCATCCAACCCGCCGCTGAATTCGCCCGTCAGATCGTCGGCCAGATCACCAGTCAGGCCGCCAGAGAGATCACCGTCAAATTCCGCAGACAGATCGCCGCCTGCCATCGCATCCAGGCCACCACCGTCGCCCAAAGCCGGTGCCGCCTCCAGCTGAGGCACACCGCCCAAATCCATCGGATCCTGCAAGTCGTGCGCCGCGATGCCCATGTCCAGCGTGGGACCACCTGACATCCCGTCCGAAGCCGCAGCTCCGCCTTCCGAGAAGGCCATGGCATCCGCGCCTGCGTCGCTGACCAGGCGGGTGCGCGTTTGATTCAGCCGCACCGCACGCGCGCCGTTCAGCTGGCCAAGACGCCCCTGCGCCACCGAATGGCCGCCGATTGTCAGCAGATCTGTCTCGTAGAGGAAGGCCGCATCCAGCGGCAACAGGTCCCCTTCCTTGAGGCTGGCAAAATCCTGCAAAGGCACCCGCATCTTGCACAGAACCGCGGACAGTTCGGCCCGGATCGCCCCCATGTTCGCGCCCAACGATGGCCCCTTGGGTGCCCCGCCATTGGCTTCCTGCAGCTCTTCCGCAGTGGGTTCCGGCAGAATGAGTTTCATCACACCCTGCATCGCGCCGGAGGCAAGATCCATGTTCAGCTCGATCACCCGGTAATCATCGGCCTCCAGCCCCAGCACAAGACTGCGGACCGTGTCGACCTGGGCACCGAACCGATAACCGGTGAACATGCTCTGGTCCGTCTGCCCCTCCAGCATGGCCACGACCTTGGCAAAACTGCGTTCAAGGAATTCGGCCGTCATGGCCGCATCGGTCGGGGTATAGGTGCGTCCATCCGGCGCCATGCCCAACACGGTGCCGATGGTCTGTTTCTGGATCAGCGCCGTAACCGTGGCCGCATCCATGCAAACCGCGCCCATCCGCCCTTGCGGGCAATCGAGAACCACCAGCAGGTCCTGGTCCGACAGCTGCGCGGCCAAGTCCTCTGGGGGGCGATTGCTCTGCCGCGCCGCCAGTACCGCCACCGGAAGATCGCACAGATCCGCCGCCGCGCGCGCAACAGACCGGCGCAAAGCCTTCAGCGTCGGAGAGCTGCCAGTCGAGCTGGTTCCCTCCTTCGTCGCTGCCAACTTGCGCGCAAGCACGCTTTGCTTGCCGCCGCCTGCCTCTGCTGGTTCCATTTCAGACATAGGCTGTCTTACCCGCCCTTCACGCGTCCCGTTTGCCTGTTTGTACCAGCAGAAAGGTTAACAACTCCTGTATTCAAGCCGTTGTCAGCCCGTCTTTATTTCAATCTCCGGTATTGAAACCCTGAAGGCGCCGCCATTGTGACCCGCCAGGTAACTTATGTCGCCACCCAGCCGCTGCATCACCTCGCGGCAGATCGCCAGCCCGAGCCCTGCCCCACCTGCGCGTTCTGGGCGGACGCGGGCGAATTTTTCAAAGATCATTTGCCGAAACTCAACCGGAACGCCGCCGCCGTTATCGGTGAAATCCACTTGCAGCACCCCGTTCGACACACTAGCCGAGATCGTCAGCTCAGGCTTGCCGGCGTCGCAGTACTTTTGGGCATTCGCGATCAGATTGATAAACACCTGCGCCAGCCGGTCCAGGTCGGAAGACAGACGAAACCCTTCCGCCTCCGGGTTGCGGCAGACCCGAAGCGGCCGCTCGGACCCCGCCAACGCCGCTGCCACTGCGTGGTCCAGCACGCCCGCCAGGGTGCCAACGCTGAGGTTGAGGCTGACCTGGCCGCTTTCCAGCACGCTGAGGTCCAACAGGTCATTCAGCAACCGGGTCAAACGCAAGGTCTCGTCATGGATGATCCCGGCATAGTGGCGCTGCTCGTCAGCACTCAGCTCGACGTCGTCGCGCAGGATCTCCGAGAAGGCCCGGATTGAGGTCATAGGCGTGCGCAGCTCATGGCTGACCTGGCTGAGAAAGGCGTCCTTCTGCGCAGAGATCTGGGTAAGTTTCTCGTTTGTTTCCCGAAGCTTGCGCGCCGTATCCGACAGCTCCGCAGATTGCGCCTCAAGGCGGTTCGAGTACTCCAGCATCTGGGCTGTCTCATCCGCCACGGCCAGCAGATCCTGCACCGAAACCGACGACCCGCCGACGATCTGCCCGATCATCGCATGCGCCGCAGCCGCCCCGATGGAAGCGCTCAGCTCGCGCTCCAGCCGCTCCAGAAACACCGGTGTCGGTTCTGGCAGAGGGCCGCGCCCCCCCTGCCGCCGCAGTTCGCTCTGAAACAGGGCCTGGGCCTCGGTGGCACCCAGAATCCGCTGTGACATGATCATTAGATCTTCACTTTGCGCCACGGACCCGGTCCAGCCGCGCGGTGCCGCGGAATGTTCGAATACATTAACGAACTGTGCGCCCTGCAACCGCTCCAGCGGGCTGGGAAAACTGATCAGCGAGACGAAGCAGAACACCAACGCATTGAGGGTCATCGACCACATCACTGCATGCACCGTGGGGTCCAGCCCCTCAATGCCGAACAGCGCCTGAGGGCGAAGCCAGGCGAGGCCAAACAGCCCTTCGCGCAGGATATGCTCTGGCAGCAGCCCGCCACCGAGGGCCGGCAGCAACATCGTGTAGAGCCAGATCGAAAATCCCACCGTCAGCCCGGCAAGCGCCCCGGTTCTGGTGGCACCGCGCCAGAACAGCCCCCCCACCAGCGGCGGCAGGATCTGTGCCACGCCGGTAAAGGAGATCAGCCCGATCGCCGCCAGCGCCGCCGCGCCGCCCGACAAATGGTAATAGAAGTACCCCAAGCCCATGACCGCGGCGATCGACACCCGTCGCGCCAGCAGCACCACGTCGCGCACATCGCCCGACACAGACGCCCGGCGTTTTTGCAACCGCAACCAAACCGGCATAACGATGTGGTTCGAAACCATCGTGGACAGGGCCATCGCCGCGACAATCACCATTGAGGTGGCAGAGGAAAACCCGCCCAGAAACGATAACATCGCCAGTCCCTGCTGCCCTTGTTGCAGCGGCACCGTCAGCACGAACATGTCGGGATTGCTGCCCTCGGGCATCAGCTCCAGCCCGATTGCGGCAATGGGCACCACAAACAACGACATCAAGAAGAGATACAGCGGGAAGGCCCAGGAGGCGATGCGCAGATGCCGTTCATCTTCGTTTTCAACCACCATCACCTGGAACATCCGCGGCAAGCAGACAAAGGCGGCCGCCGCCAGGAAGGTGATCGTGGCCCATCGGCTGCCATCCACGTTCCACTGGCCAATCTGCGAGGCGTCGATCCGCTCCAGCGCCTCACTGGCGCCACCGGCGATGCCCCAGACCACGAATATGCCCACAGCGAGCAAGGCCGCGAGTTTCACGATGGCCTCAAACGCCACGGCGGTCACCACACCGTGGTGGCGCTCGTTGGCGTTGAGATTGCGCGTGCCGAACAAGATCGCAAAAACCGCCAGCCCGCAGGCAACCCAGAACACGATCGAGGTCTCATTGTGGCCGCGCTGGGGGTCTGCCTCGGCAAAGATGGCAAAGGACAGGGTAATGGATTGCAGTTGCAACGATATGTAGGGCGTGACCCCGATCACCGCGAGAATGGTGACGCCGATGGCCAGCAGATTGGATTTCCCGTAACGCGAGGACAGCAGGTCAGCGATCGAGGTAATGCGCTGGCTGCGACCGATCCGCACCAGCTTGCGCAGCCCCCACCACCAGCCGACCATCACCAGGGATGGGCCGAGGTAGATCGTCACGAACTCTAGCCCCGAACGCACTGCATAGCCAACCGCCCCATAAGAGGTCCAGGCGGTGCAGTAGATCGACAGCGACAGCGTGTAGAGCAGCGGAGAGCGCATCCAGGCTGCACCGCGCCCACGGATGGCCATCCGGTCGGCCCAGAAGGCAATGAAAAACAGGAACGCCACATAGGCAAGGCAGACGAGGACCAGCAGGTTCAGTGAGGCCATCAGCGGGCCTCCGGGGGACCAGAACTTGCGGGCGGATCCGTGTCGCCGCCGATCCAGTGTTCGGCCCACCGCCGAACCGCAAGACTGAACGCGAAGCAGGCCGCAATCAGCCCGGCCCAGACCGCAAAGACATAGATGATCGCCGTTGACATGCTGACACCGTCGCGCGCCGCAGGGTGGGTCGACGCCTCCGCCCATAAGAGCGGCAACGCCAGCAGCAACGCGATCAGCACCGGCAGCAGCCGCGCAATGTCCATCAGCCGCCGCCGACGATACGTCAGGCGTTCGGCGCGCGTGCCCATCTCACTTGCCGCAGTGCCGCGCACATCTGGTCCACCCAAATCTGGCCCGCGCGGAACAGGCCCGCGCCGCCCCGTCTTGCCCGCCGTTGCCCGGTCAGAACTTGTCCTGCGCGGCCCGGCATTTCCTGGCGTGGATGTGGGCGGCGGGGGCGTATGCTGCTTTGGGCCGCGGTTCATCGCGGTGTCATCCCAGCCCTGCCTGCGCATGCAGATCGCGGACCGCGGTCAGCACTTCGGCGTTGGAAAAGGGTTTTGTCATGAACCGCGTCACCCCGGCTTTCTCCGCCATCTCCCGGTCGCGCAGCTGGCCGCGGGCGGTCAGCATCAGCACCGGCAGCGCCTGCATTTCCGGCTGAGCGCGCAGTTCGCGCACGATTTCCAGGCCGCTTTTCCCCGGCAGCATCAAGTCCAGAATCACCAGATCCGGCCCAGCCTCGCAGATCCGCTCAACCGCGGTGCCGCCCTCGCTATAGGCATCCACCTGCCAGCCATCGCGCGTCAGCAGAAACCGGATGGCCTCGGTGATATTCGGTTCATCTTCTATCAGAACAACATGCCTGCCCATCCGCAGTTTTTCCTCCCAGCGTGCCGCGTCCGGGCTGGCCGGCGCAGAGACGCTATCCCCATTTTTTGACGCAGGTTAGCGCCGGAGCTGCTCAGCTGTCAAAACTGTTCCTTCAGGATCGAGGCCTCCCGACGGGCCGGACACCCCCGACGGGGGCAGATCCGGCAGCTGGCCCCAACCGGCTGGGCCTCCTGTTCCGTGCGCCCGCCGGGCAAGATCAGCATCACCGCGCGGTAGACGGGATCGCTGCCAAACTCAGGAATATCCTGCGCCCAAGCTACCGCCATGCAGTCAAACGGCGCCGCGCTGCGCCCCTGCTGCACCACCTGGCGCCGCACCGGCACATGCGGATGCACAAGCGCAGTGTACAACGGCCACAATGGGCAGGAGGCCCCAAAGCGCGGCATCGCGAATCCTGTCACGGGCTTTCGGAACAGCAGCGTGCCGGAGGCATCGCAGATCACCAGTCCCGCCTCCTGCCCCAGCACAGGTTCCGGCAGCGCTGCCAGTCGCCGCAGCACAGTCGGCAGATCACAACCAAACCGCCGCGCCAATGCAACCGGGTCGATGCCATGGGCGGCGATTTCCTCCGCCACTGGCGCCAGCGGCAGGGCGCGGGCATCCGACAGATATTGTTCCAGCCCCACGCGAACCAGGCTGCGGGCAGCCGCGCTCAGCTCCGTGGGGGCAGATTCGAGCACGGCCTCGGGACTGCTGCTGCCATCTTCCAGCGTCGGAAAGTGAAACCCCTGAGTCTGAAAGTAATTCTCCGCTTCTTCCTGCGGCATACCACGCCGCGGGGTATCGGCGTCTCGCTCATCCAGAAAGCTGACAAGAGCGCGGCTGCTTTCCGACAGCCGCAGCGAATCCTCGTTCAGGTTCTTGTGGAACCGGTCACGCCACTGCGGCTCCAGCTCCCCCGGTTCGGCCAGGATCGAAGCGGTGGAGCGGATCGCCGCCGCCGTCGACAACACCTCATGCACTGAGGCCGCCAGATTGGGGTCATGGGTCAGCCGGTCAGACAGGGTTTCTACCATCTGCTCCAGCGTGGCGATGCGGCGATGGCCTGCTGCGAGAACTTCCGCCCAGCCGGGGAACCGGCCCGCAAATTCATCAACCCTGTCCAGCTCTGCTACCGGCACACCGCTGTCCGCCGCCGCCTCGCGCAGGGTGGAGATCAACGCCGCCTCTGCCCCTTCGCTCAGCATCGACGGCTCAACGCCCAGCACCGCGGCGATGTCCACCAACAATTTACCGCCGATTCTGCGCCGATTGTGTTCGATCAGATTGAGGTAAGAGGCGGAAATCCCGGCCTTACGCGCCAATTCGGCCTGCCGCAACCCTAGGATGAGCCTGCGTTCGCGGATCCGACTGCCGGTGAGCGTATCGCGTGCCATGAGGTCGGCACCTCCCAAAATGCTTCCGTTTCAAGGGCTTTCTGCGCCGCAACATAAGGTTCTTTACAGAAGCCCCCCAACCACTGTTCAGTTATTTACATAATTTTCAAGCTACCAAAGGGTTTTATTGCCTGAATTTACATACCGCTCTCATACTGATTTTGCACGAAAGTGCTGATACCGCGCAGAAGTGAGGAGCTGCAAGGTGTCAATCATCTTAGGGAGGAATACATGTCCAAATCTGACGTTTCACGCCGTGGCGTGCTGAGAACCGGTGCCTTGGCCGGCGCCGGCTTGGCGCTGCCGACAATCTTTACAGCTTCATCCGCCGCCGCCTTTACTAACGAGCCCACAGGCAGCAGCGTGACCCTGGGCTTCAACGTGCCGCAAACCGGGCCCTACGCTGATGAGGGTGCCGACGAGCTGCGCGCCTATGAGCTGGCGGTCGAACATCTGAACGGCGGCGGCGACGGCGGCATGATGAACACCTTCAGCTCCAAGGCGCTGCAGGGGAACGGGATTCTGGGCAAAAAGGTGGAATACGTCACCGGCGACACCCAGACCAAATCCGACGCCGCCCGCGCGTCCGCCAAGTCGATGATCGAAAAGGACGGCGCGGTGATGATTACCGGTGGGTCGTCCTCGGGCGTGGCCATCGCCGTGCAGGGCCTCTGCCAAGAGGCGGGCGTGATCTTCATGGCCGGGCTGACCCACTCCAACGACACCACCGGCAAGGACAAGAAAGCCAACGGTTTCCGCCACTTCTTCAACGGCTACATGTCCGCGGCAGCACTCGCGCCGGTGCTCAAGAACCTCTATGGCACTGACCGTGTCGCCTATCACCTGACGGCCGACTACACTTGGGGCTGGACCCAGGAAGAATCGATCGCCGCGGCCACCGAGGCCTTGGGCTGGCAGACCGTGAACAAGGTCCGCACCCCGCTGGCGGCCACCGACTTCTCCTCCTACATCGCGCCGGTTTTGAACTCGGGCGCGGACGTGCTGGTGCTGAACCACTACGGCGGCAACATGGTCAACTCGCTAACCAACGCGGTGCAGTTCGGCCTGCGCGAGAAGGTTGTGAACGGCAAGAACTTCGAGATCGTCGTGCCGCTCTACTCGCGCCTGATGGCCAAGGGTGCGGGCGAGAACGTGAAGGGCATCCACGGCTCGACCAACTGGCACTGGACCTTGCAGGACGAGGGCTCCAAGGCATTCGTGAAGTCCTTTGGCACCAAATACGGCTTCCCGCCGAGCCAGGCCGCGCACACCTGCTATGTGCAGACCATGTTGTATGCGGATGCGGTCGAGCGGGCGGGCAGCTTCAACCCCTGTGCTGTCGTGGAAGCCCTGGAGGGCTATGAGTTTGACGGCATGGGCAATGGGCCGACCCTGTATCGTGCCGAAGATCACCAGTGCTTCAAGGATGTTCTGGTGGTGCGCGGGAAGGAGAACCCAACGTCGGAGTTCGACCTGCTGGAAGTGGTCGAGGTCACGCCGCGCGCGCAGGTGGAATACGCTCCGGATCACCCGATGTTTGCCGGCGGCAACCTCGGCTCTTGCAATCCGGGCGCATAAACGCAGCATCTCTGGCCGGGCGCGAAATGCGCCCGGCCTTCCATCCCGGACCGGCAACAGGACGCGCGGCGTCTGAACAGGGGCACCGCGCCGCTGAACCGACCGGTATTATCTCTACCACCCAGACTAACCCCGGGGGCGGGATCCATGGACGCAATCCTTTTGCAAATCTTGAACGGGCTCGACAAGGGCTCTGCCTATGCGCTGATCGCGCTGGGCTTGACACTCATCTTCGGCACGCTGGGCGTGGTGAACTTTGCCCATGGGGCCCTGTTCATGATCGGCGCTTTCTGCGCCGTCACCCTGCAACGTATTCTGAGCCTCAGCTTTGAAACCGTCGACGCGACCCAGACCGACTTTCTGGGCAACCCGCTGAAGGTGAAGACACCCTATGTCGAAGCCTGGTTCGGCCCCGAGTTCGGCGGCACGCTCATTGACTGGGCGGTGCCACTGGCCATCCTGTTTGCGATCCCGATCATGATCGGCGTCGGCTACGTGATGGAGCGCGGGCTGATCAAGCATTTCTACAAACGCCCCCACGCGGATCAGATCCTTGTGACGTTCGGCCTGGCCATCGTTCTGCAGGAGGTGGTTAAGTATTTCTACGGCGCCAATCCGATCCAGACCCCGGCCCCGGACGCGCTGAACGGGGTTGTGAACCTGGGTGCCGCCATCGGCATGGACATCGTCTATCCGGTGTGGCGGGTGGTCTATTTCTTCTTTGCCGTTGTGATCATCGGCGGCATCTTCAGCTTTCTGCAATTCACCACCTTTGGCATGGTGGTGCGGGCCGGCATGGCCGACCGCGAGACGGTGGGTCTCTTGGGCATCAACATCGACCGCCGTTTCACCATCATGTTCGGGATCGCCGCCGCCGTGGCAGGGTTGGCGGGCGTCATGTACACGCCGATCAACTCCCCCAATTACCACATGGGCATGGACTTTCTGGTCCTCAGCTTCGTGGTGGTGGTTGTCGGCGGCATGGGCTCATTGCCCGGCGCGGTTCTGGCAGGATTCCTCCTGGGCATTCTCGAAAGCTTTGCCTCGATGAATGAGATCAAATCGCTGATCCCAGGCATCGACCAGATCATCATTTATGTGGTGGCAATCATCATTCTGTTGACCCGTCCCCGAGGCCTGATGGGCCGCAAAGGCGTGATGGAGGACTAAAGACATGTTCGGACTGGACAAAAAAGACACCTCATTGCTGATCATCGTGGCCTGCCTGACGATGTTCGCCCCCTTCATTCTGAACCCCTTCCCCACCGACAGCGGGCTGGCGCAGTTCAACGCGGGCTATCCGGACCTGATGCAGCGCTTCGTGATTTTCGGGATCTTCGCCATCGGCTTCAACATCCTATTCGGGCTCACTGGCTATCTGTCCTTCGGACATGCGGCCTTCCTCGGTGTCGGCTCCTACTCGGCCGTGTGGATGTTCAAGCTGATTGGCATGAACGTGATCCCGGGAATCCTGCTGTCGGTGATCGTCGCGGGCCTCTTTGCGCTGCTGATCGGGTTTATTTCCCTGCGGCGCTCCGGCATCTACTTCTCGATCCTGACGCTGGCGTTTGCGCAAATGTCGTTCAACCTCGCCTACTCGGTGCTGACCCCGATCACCAATGGTGAGACCGGCCTGCAACTGACGCTGGAAGACCCCCGCATCCTGGGCGTCTCAGCCACCGCGGACGGCTCGATCCCGGTGACCAACCTGTTCGGGCTTGAAATGCGGTCCACCTTCGAGATGGCACTCGGCCCCTGGGCGTTCCAGTTCAACGCGGGCTACTATCTATGCGCCATCATCATGCTGGCGGCCTTCTACCTGTCGATCCGCATCTTCCGCTCGCCCTTTGGCATGATGCTGCGCGCGGTGAAATCGAACCAGCAGCGGATGAACTACACCGGTCTGAACACCCGCCCCTACACGCTGGCAGCCTTCGTGATCTCCGGCATGTATGCGGGTCTTGCGGGCGGGCTGATGGCCTCGATGGACCCACTGGCCGGGGCGGAGCGAATGCAGTGGACCGCTTCCGGCGAGGTCGTGTTGATGACCATCCTGGGCGGTGCCGGCACGCTGATCGGCCCGGTGCTGGGCGCAGGCTTCATAAAGTACTTCGAAAACATCTTCTCCAAGATCAATGACAACGTGCTGCACGGCTGGTTCAGCTTCATGCCCGACGGCATGGAAGACGCGGTGGTGTTCCTGATCCACCCCTTCATCGGCAAGGGCTGGCACCTGACGCTGGGCATCCTGTTCATGCTGGTGGTGATCTTCCTGCCCGGCGGCCTGGTTGAAGGCGGTCAGCGCATCAAGGGCTGGATCCAGGGCCGCAAGGCCAAGGACAGCAGCACTGCCAAAGAAACCAACCCCGCGGAATAAGGAGACAAAGCAATGGGTATCCTTGAAGTCAAAGACGTGGGGAAACGGTTCGGCGGGCTGCAGGCCCTGTCCGATGTGAACCTCAGCGTGAAGGAAAACTCGGTCCACGCCATCATCGGGCCGAACGGCGCGGGCAAATCCACTCTGCTCAACTGCCTGGTGGGCAAGCTCATCCCCGACACCGGATCGGTGATGTTCGACGGCCAGTCGGTACTGGGACGCGCTCCGTATGAGATCAACCAGATGGGGATCTCCCGCGTGTTCCAGACGCCCGAGATCTTCGGCGATCTTACGGTACTGGAAAACATGATGATCCCCTGTTTTGCCAAGCGCGATGGCGCGTTTGAGCTCAACGCCCTGTCCTCCGTGGGGAAGCAGAAGGACATTCTGGAGCGCGCCGAAGCGATGCTGGTGGAGATGAACATGGCGGACAAGCGGCACATGAATGCCGCCGCCATGTCCCGCGGCGACAAACGGCGGCTGGAGATCGGCATGTGCCTCAGCCAGGAGCCGCGGCTGCTGTTGCTGGATGAACCGACAGCCGGCATGGCGCGGGCCGACACCAACAACACCATCGACCTGCTGAAACAGATCTCGGATCAGCGCGACATCACCATCGCCATCATCGAGCACGACATGCATGTGGTGTTCAGCCTTGCCAACCGGATCACCGTACTGGCCCAGGGCACGCCGCTGGTCGAGGACGATCCGCAGAACATCCGTGGCAATCCCAAGGTACGCGAAGCGTATCTGGGCGAGTCGGCGTAAGGAGCAAACCCAATGAACGTAAAACCCGATTTCTCCAAGAACGCCAACATGGCCACCACCGCGCCGGCCTTCCTGTCGGTCTGGGATGTGCACGCCTACTACGGCGAGAGCTACATCGTGCAGGGCATCACCTTCAATGTGCACGAGGGCGAGATTCTGGCGCTTTTGGGCCGCAATGGGGCCGGCAAGACCTCAACCCTGCGCTCGATCGCGCGCATCGGCTCACCCATGGTGACCCGCGGCGAGATCTGGCTGGACCACAAGCCGCTTCATAACATGGCCTCGCATGAGGCGGCGACCGCAGGTCTGGGTCTGGTGCCCGAAGACCGCCGCATCATCCCAGGCCTGACGGTGGAGGAAAACCTGCAACTGGCGCAGATCGCGCCCCCCGTCGGCTGGTCGCTGGAGCGTCTTTATGACCTGTTTCCACGACTGGGTGAGCGCCGCAAGCAAGAGGGCGTAACCCTTTCGGGCGGTGAGCAACAGATGCTGGCCATCGCTCGCGCCCTGGCCCGCGACATCAAGGTGCTGCTCCTGGATGAACCCTATGAAGGGCTTGCGCCAGTCATCGTGGATGAGATCGAAAAGACCCTCATCCACATCAAGGAACAGGGCATGACAACGATCATCGTCGAGCAGAACGCGGTGCGGGCGCTGGAGCTGGCTGACCGCGCCGTGATCCTCGATACGGGCGGCATCGTCTTTGATGGCACCGCCGCCGAAGTTCTGCAAAACGAGGAACTGCGCGCCGAATACCTGGCGATCTGAGGTCAGCTGCACCTTCCGCCGCCCTCGCTTCCACTGAAAGCAGGCGGCGGTCCGGCAGATTGGTGCCAAAGTCGCGCGCGCCCTGCCGTGCAGTTCACAGCTGCGCTGCGACGCCGATTGGCGCTACAGGGATCTACCCTCTTCTATTCCCGGGGCCGGACAGGGTAAGACCCCCGCATGAGTGACCTTGCCTTCGAATATGCCCCCGTCGGCCTTGCGGTGCTGGAGCGCCGCATCATTACCCGCTGCAACGTGCAATTCGCCACCACCTTTGGTGGCGAGCCGGGCGAGTACACCGGCCTGCCGGTCGCGGAGCTGTACCCCAGCCAGGAGGACTACAACCGCATCGGCACCGTTTTGCAGCAACCCGAGGCGCGCTGTGGCAATTACAGCGACGAACGCATCATGCGTCGCCGCAGCGGCGCGTTGTTCTGGTGCCGTGTGCGCGGGCGGTCGGTCACGCCCGAGACACCGTTTCAGACCGGTGTGTGGTCCTTTGCGGACATCTCCGACGACCGCCCCGTCGTGTCGCTGACCCCGCGCGAACGCGAGGTCGCCATTCTCACCTGCAAGGGCCTGTCGGCCAAGGAGATCGGCAAGCAGCTGGACCTGTCCTATCGCACGGTGGAAAGCCACCGCGCCCACCTGTTGCAAAAATTTGGGGCCCGCAAACTCCCGGAACTGGTGGCAAAACTGACGGGCATGCCGCTCTGAGCCGAAAATCCGTGCAGCAATTGCAATTCGGGCCGCGGACCTCCATGTTACGGCGCAGATCGACAGCGCTTTCCTTGCGGTAATCCTTGCCCTATAAGCGCCCTAATTTCCCGCCCGCCTGCCCGGCGGGCCTGTCGGAATTGGCTGAGGACAAAATGACCAACAAATCTCACGAAGCTGACGTGGCATTCATCAAAGCGCTGGCGGAACTGCTGCGCGAAAACGACCTGACCGAGCTGCAGGTGAAACGCGAATACGGCGAGGATGATAGCCTCAACGTGACTGTGTCACGGCAAACCGCAATGTCCGCCGCACCGGTGCAGGTGGCGGCACCCGCCCCCGCGGCCGCGCCGGCCGCAGCCCCGGCGCCCGCCGCTGCGCCTGCCGCCGCCAACGACGATCCCGCCAACCACCCCGGCGCGGTGACTTCGCCGATGGTCGGCACCGTCTACTTGCAGGCTGAACCCGGTGCGCCGTCGTTCATCTCTGTCGGCAAGCAGGTCAGCGAAGGCGAGACCCTGCTGATCGTCGAGGCGATGAAGACCATGAACCACATCCCGGCGCCCAAGGCCGGTACCGTGAAGCGCATCCTGGTCGAAGACGGCGCCGCCGTAGAGTTCGGGTCGCCCCTGGTCATCATCGAGTAAGGATCGCGCATGTTTGACAAGATCCTGATTGCCAACCGCGGCGAGATCGCCCTGCGCGTGATCCGTGCCTGCCGGGAAATGGGCATCAAGTCGGTGGCGGTGCATTCCACCGCCGACGCCGACGCAATGCACGTGCGCATGGCCGACGAATCCGTCTGCATCGGCCCGCCCTCCGGCGCGCAAAGCTACCTCTCGGTGCCGGCCATCATCTCCGCTTGCGAGATCACCGGCGCCCAGGCGATTCACCCCGGCTATGGCTTCCTGTCGGAAAACGCCAACTTCGTGCAGATCATCGAAGACCACGGGCTGACCTTCATCGGCCCCTCGGCTGAACATATCCGCATCATGGGTGACAAGATCACCGCAAAGGAAACCGCCCAGAAGCTCGGCATCCCGGTGGTGCCCGGCTCCGAGGGCGGCGTGCCGGATCTGGCCAGCGCCAAGACGGTGGCGGCCGACATGGGCTATCCCGTCATCATTAAGGCCACCGCCGGTGGGGGTGGTCGCGGCATGAAAGTCGCGCTGAACGAAGCCGAGCTCGAAAAAGCCTTCATGACCGCGCGGTCCGAAGCCAAGGCCGCTTTTGGGAATGACGAAGTCTATATGGAGAAATACCTCCAGAAGCCACGTCACATCGAGATCCAGGTCTTTGGTGACGGAAAGGGTACGGGCATCCACCTGGCTGAGCGCGACTGCTCACTGCAGCGCCGCCACCAGAAAGTATTCGAGGAAGCCCCCGGCCCCTGCATCACGGCTGAAGAGCGCGACCGGATTGGCAAGATCTGCGCCGACGCCATCGGAAAGATGGGCTATTCCGGTGCTGGCACGGTGGAGTTCCTTTACGAGGACGGTGAGTTCTATTTCATCGAGATGAACACCCGCCTGCAGGTGGAACACCCGGTGACCGAGGCCATTTTTGGTGTCGACCTGGTGCGCGAACAGATCCGTGTCGCCGAAGGGCTGCCGCTGTCGTTCACCCAAGACGATCTGGAGATCAACGGTCACGCGATCGAAGTGCGGATCAACGCCGAGAAACTGCCGAACTTTGCCCCCTGTCCGGGAAAGATCACCGCATTCCATGCCCCCGGTGGCCTGGGCGTTCGGATGGATTCGGCGCTGTATGACGGCTATTCGATCCCGCCCTACTATGACTCGCTGATCGGCAAGCTGATTGTCCATGGCCGCGACCGTGCCGAGGCGCTGGCGCGTTTGCATCGCGCCCTGGGTGAGCTGATCATCGACGGGATCGACACCACCGTGCCGCTGTTCCACGCGCTTTTGGCCGAGGAAGACATCCACAGCGGCAATTACGGCATTCACTGGCTGGAACGCTGGCTGGAAGAGAACCAGCCGGGCTAACGGCCACAGATCAAAACGGGGCGCGCCACTGGCAGCGCCCCGTTTTACTTTTTCACCACAACCTGCCCATACTGGCGACCATCATGAGCCTGACTGCGGATCTTCTGTTACACGCGTATTCCGCCGGTATTTTCCCAATGGCAGAACACCGCGACGACCCGGAGGTGTTCTGGGTTGACCCCAAGCGGCGCGGCGTGCTGCCGCTGGATGGCTTTCATGTGTCGCGTTCCCTGGCAAAACGGATCCGCAATGGCGGATTTGAAATCACCGTGAACCGCGACTTTGACGCCGTGGTCGACGGCTGTGCCGACCGGGTCGAAACCTGGATCAACGCCGAGATCCGCGCCCGCTATCTCGATTTGCACCAGATGGGCAATGCCCACTCATTAGAGGTCTGGCAGGACGGCACGCTGGTGGGCGGCACCTACGGGGTGTCACTGGGCGGGGCCTTCTTTGGCGAAAGCATGTTTTCCCGTCGCCGCGACGCTTCCAAGGTGGCGCTGGCCTATCTGACCGACCGTCTGCGGCAGGCTGGCTACGTGCTGTGCGACACCCAGTTCCTGACGCCGCACCTGGCCTCATTGGGCGGGGTAGAGATCCCCCGCGCCCGTTATCGCGCCCGGCTGCGCGAGGCGCTTCAGCTTGAGGCCGATTTTACCCGTCCATCAATCCCCAGCCCTCAGCTGCTGATACAGCGCATCACCCAGACGTCATAACGGCTGTGGTCCAGCGCATTCAGCGCCGGGCTGGAGGCGATCATCCAGCCCTCAAAATGGGCTGTGCCATCCTCGGGGTCATGCACACTGAGAAAGCCATAGGCGTCACCGGTGGGGTTTTCCGCCGGGTAGCGGCAGTCACGCACCGTCACCAACAGGCCGAACATCGCGGCACTGGCACCGACGGCCACTTCGGCGTCAATGGTGTGGCCGTTGACCTTGTCCAGTGCGCGCAGAACCGCGGCACTGCCCTGCTTGGCCTGCTCCTGCGCCTGTCCTGGCAAAACCCAGACCGGCAGTGCAATGGCAGCCGCAATCAGCAAGCCGGTCAGACGCATCAGGACTCGTCCCCGCCAGCCACAAATTTCACCAGGAGGGAGATCAGGCTGACCGCGCCCTGTGTATCGAGGATCTCATCCCCAGCCTCAAAGGCGAAGGGCGAGCCGCCCGGCATGACTTCCACAAAATTGCCGCCCAGCAGCCCCTCTGAGGAGATCACGGCGGCACTGTCGTCGGGAATGTCGATGCCCTCTTTCACCGAAAACACAGTGTCGGCGCGGAAGGTTTCCGGATTCAGATCGACCCCGGTCACGGTGCCGATTTTGACCCCGGCCAGCCGTACATCGGTGCCGACGCCAACGCCCTCAAGCGACCGGAAAGAGGCGCTGAGGTCATAGGTCGCGCCACCGCGCGCGAGGCCCGCGGCCTGACCTGCGTAAACGGCAAAGGCGACGGCGGCAGCCAGCACGACGCCGCCAGCAAAAACTTCGGTTGGGTTATGGGACATTGTAGTCGGCCTTCTGGCGATGGTTTATTCGGGCACCCAGGCCTCGTAGTCGCGGCGCTCCTTGGGTTCGCCGCCCGCGCGGATCGACCCGGCCGGCGCATAGGCCAACATGGTGCCGGTCAGGTTTTCCTGATGCGGTTTTTCCCATGTCTTGTGCGCCAGCGGCTTTTCGGTCGGCACGTCGTCAAAGGTGCGGTGGAGCCAGCCGTGCCAATCCGGGCTGACCCGCGAAGCTTCGGCCTCGCCATTGAAGATCACCCAGCGTTTGCTGTCGTCGGCATTGTGGTAGAACACGTTGCCCTGATCGTCCTCGCCCACCTTGATGCCCTTGCGGGCCGTGAAGATCGCGGTGTTCAGGGTGCTGCCGTTCCACCAGGTCACGGCGCGCAGTAGAGTGTTCAGGATTCCCATGGATGCCTCCGCATTTATCCGCACCTGATATGGCCTAATTCCCCGCCAAGGTCCAGTGGATTGGCCCTGACACACGGACAGGATGGCGGGAAATGGCAGTTATGTACCGACAGGGTTTCGATCGGGCTAACACCCTGCGGATCAGACCGGGGCGACCGCCGTCACCTCAATTTCGATCCGGTACTTCGGGTCGATCAGGTTGCATTCGATCATCGTTGCCGCCGGCGGGTTGGCGCCAAAGGTCTCCTTCAGCAGCGGCCAGCAGGGCGCGAACTCCGCCGCGTCCGGCAGGTAGTAATTGACCCGCACCACATCTGCAACGCTGGCGCCTGCTTCGGCCAGTGCTGCGGCGATCACCTCCAGCGCCGAGCGACACTGCGCCACGACGTCTTCGCCCTGCCCGACCGTTCCGGCCACATGCACGAAACCGCCCGCCACCACGGCGCGGCAATAGCCGACCCTGGCCTCAAACTCACCACCTGAGGAAATCCGCCTGATCATACCCTCATGCCTCCCTCTTGCCAAAATCTCTGCGGGGTGGGAGGGGTCGCGTCTCACCCGTCTTACCAAAAGAAAACGGCGCGGATAACTCCGCGCCGCCTGTCTCATCTCCCGTCAGCTCAGCTGGCCGAGGCCGGTTCTTTTTCCGCGTCCGCGTGTATCATCAGCGGCTGCGCCTCCGAAGTCACGGCCTCTTCGTTCACGACCACCTTGGTGACGCTCTCCATGCCGGGCAGGTCGAACATGGTATCCAGCAGAATGTCTTCCATGATCGAGCGCAGGCCACGCGCACCGGTCTTGCGTTCGATCGCCTTGCGGGCAATCGCGCTCAGCGCCTCGTCGGTGAAATCCAGCTCTGTGTCTTCGAGCTCAAACAGGCGCTGGTACTGCTTGACCAAAGCGTTCTTGGGCTGGGTCAGGATGATCACCAGCGCATCCTCGTCCAGATCCTCCAGCGTAGCCAGAACCGGCAGACGACCGACGAATTCCGGGATCAGCCCGAATTTCAGCAGGTCTTCCGGCTCCAGGTCCTGGAAGATCTCGCCCACGCCGCGATCATCATTGTCGCGCACATCCGCGCCAAAGCCCATTGCCGAGCCCTTGCCACGGGCCGCGATGATCTTGTCCAAACCGGCAAAGGCACCGCCACAGATGAACAGGATGTTCGTGGTGTCCACCTGAAGGAACTCCTGCTGTGGATGCTTGCGCCCGCCCTGGGGTGGCACGGACGCCACGGTGCCTTCCATCAGCTTCAGCAGCGCCTGCTGCACACCCTCGCCCGACACATCGCGTGTGATCGAGGGATTTTCCGACTTGCGAGTGATCTTGTCGACCTCGTCGATGTAGACGATGCCGCGCTGCGCGCGTTCGACGTTGTATTCAGAGGCCTGCAACAGCTTGAGGATGATGTTCTCGACATCTTCGCCCACGTAACCCGCTTCGGTCAGCGTGGTCGCATCGGCCATGGTAAAGGGCACATCCAGAATCCGCGCCAGCGTTTGCGCCAGCAGGGTCTTGCCGCAGCCGGTAGGGCCAATCAGCAGGATGTTGGATTTCGCCAGTTCGATATCCGACCCCGCCTTCTGCGCGTGGTTCAGACGTTTGTAGTGATTGTGCACCGCAACGGACAGCACCCGCTTGGCGGTGGCCTGGCCGATCACGTAATCATCCAGCACCTGGCAGATGTCCTTGGGCGTCGGCACGCCATCGGTTGCCTTCAGGCCAGAGGCCTTGGTCTCTTCCCGGATAATATCCATGCACAGCTCAACGCATTCATCACAGATGAACACTGTGGGGCCTGCGATCAGCTTGCGCACTTCATGCTGGCTCTTGCCGCAGAAGCTGCAATAGAGGGTGTTTTTGCTGTCGCCGCCTGAATTCGTTGCCATGGTCTACCTTTCAGTCCGCTCGGTCTTTGGTGTCCGCAGTGCGGAGCAATCCAACTTTGTGCCAGCTTATGCCAGTGCTCAACCCGCCACAATGTGAAAGTGCGCCCCAGTAAAAACCGGGGCGCCGGTTGTTCAGATCAGTGCCGCTCAGGCCTGTTCATCGCCGCCCTTGGCGCGATTTTCGACGATTTCGTCGATCAGGCCAAATTCCTTGGCCTCCTCGGGCGACATGAAGTTGTCGCGCTCCAGCGCATCGACGATCTTGTCGTAGCTCTGGCCAGTGTGCTTGACGTAGATCTCGTTGAGGCGCTTTTTCAGCTTCAGCGTTTCCTCGGCGTGGATCATGATGTCGGTCGCCTGACCCTGGAAGCCGCCGGAGGGCTGGTGCACCATCACGCGGGAATTAGGCAGGCTGAAGCGCATGCCAGGCTCACCGGCGGTCAGCAGCAGCGAGCCCATCGAGGCCGCCTGGCCGATCACCAGTGTCGAGACCTTCGGCTTGATGTACTGCATGGTGTCATAGATCGACAGGCCGCTGGTCACCACACCGCCGGGGCTGTTGATGTACATCGAGATTTCCTTGGACGGGTTTTCCGCCTCGAGGTGCAGCAGCTGCGCCACGATCAAGGAGCTCATGCCATCGTGAACCGGACCGTTCAGAAAGATGATCCGCTCCTTCAGCAGGCGCGAAAAAATGTCATAGGCGCGCTCGCCCCGGCTGGTCTGCTCAACCACCATCGGGACCAGGGTATTCATGTATGTTTCTCTGGGATCAATCATTTCGACCTGCCTGCGTTGTTTATGTCCGGCACCATACCCGACACAGTGTTACCCGAGTCTTAGTCTCGCCAATTTTTGGCTGCAAGGGGCGGCGGTGATTTTCACGATGACGCATCGCTGCATCCTGTGTCGCAAATTACCAGAGCGCCGTCGCAAATTTCGGGCTGTACCGCGGCGCGGCACCTTAGGAAACAAACAGAAGACTGCAACGTGCCGGGACCCGATTACCCCGGCTTTCGCATTGGGATCCCATCATGACCGATGACAGTTTTGTTCAGAAAGGGGCTGCGGCCAATCTGGCCATCCCCTTTGATGGCGCGCCAAAAGACTTCTATTTCCTGCTGTTGCCCAAGGCGACCATGCTGCCGGTGGCTGCGGCCATTGAGCCGTTGCGGATTGCCAACCAAGTCACCGGGACGCGCCTTTTCCGCTGGTTTATCATGACGGAGGACGGCCAGCCTGTGCGCTGCTCCAACGGCATGGTCGTCACCCCGGACATGCCGTTGCAACCGTTGCCCGCGGACTCGATTGGGTTTGTCTGCGCCGGGGTCGAGCCACAGAACGCCGCCAGCGAAGTGACCCTGAACTGGCTGCGCCGCGAGAGCCGCTTTGGCCGTGCCATCGGCGGCATCTGCACCGGTGTCTTTGCGCTGGCGCAGGCTGGCCTGATCAAGGGGCATAAATTCACCCTGCACTGGGAGAACCAGCCAGGCTTTCTGGAAAGCTATCCAAATCTGGCGCCCTCGCCCAACATCTTTGAGATCTCCGGCCCGCTGATGACCTGTGGGGGTGGCAATGCCGCCACCGACATGATGCTGCACCTGATCGAAGAACACCATGGCAAGCAGCTGGCGATCATCGTTGCCGACATGTGCCTGCATGTGCGCTCCGGCGGTCAAGCGGCACCGCAGAAGTCCAACTATGCCGTTGCAATCGGCAGCCGCAATCAAAGGCTGCTGAACGCCCTGCAACTGATGCAGGAGTCGATCGAAGAGCCGCTGTCCATCGGGGAGCTGTGCGACCGTCTCGACATTTCCCGCCGCCAGTTGGAGCGGCTGTTCTCACGCTATCTGAACCAGAGCCCGATGCACGTCTATTTCGATATGCGTCTCAGCCATGCCTTTGCGCTAATGAATGAAACGTCGATGAGCGTGACAGAAATCGCACTGGCGTCGGGTTTCAATTCGGCAACGCATTTCTCGCGCCAGTTCAAGCGCAAGTTCGGCGCCAGCCCTCATTTTTTCCGCAAGGGCTGGAGCTGATCCCTTTCAGGCCAAAGCCGTGGCGCGGGGCTATCGGTACCGCGCCACGCGCCATTTGTTACTCCGCCTGCGATTGCAGATAGGCGATGACGGCCGCCACATCCTCGGACTTGCGCAGCCCCGCAAAAGACATCTTGGTCCCCTTGAGAAAGGCTTTTGGTTTGGCAAGAAATGCGCCGAGCGACCCGGTATCCCAAACCAGCCCTTCGGCGGCGGCCGTTTTCATTGCCTTGGAATACCTGAAGCCCGACACCTGCGCGGCCGGCGCGCCGACGATCCCGTTCAACGCCGGACCGCTGCGAGACTTGGCCTCCGGGCCGACCTGGTGGCAGGCTTTGCATTTCCGGAACACCTTTTCCCCGGCCGCGACCAGCTGCGGGTCGGGCGCCGGGCTGATGGGGGGAGCCTCCGCGGTATCGGCTGCGGACTTCGACGCCACGTCCTCGGCAGCAGATTCCAACGCGGCGACCTGCGGCTCTGATGGCGTCACATCCAGCGCCCGCGCCCGCATGGTGATCTCGACCGTGTCCTTGCAGTTGTTCATGCAGGGGGCATCGGTCCAGAAATGCTGCTCCGCGGCGAGCCTGTCGTCCACCACAAAGCCCGTGCGGTTGGGCAAGCTGATTTCAAGAAGGTTTTGTTCCGTAAGGGTAAAATCCTCATCCACAAGATCATTGGAATAAAGGATATAGGCTGTCACCGCATAGACTTCATCCGCTGTCAGGGACTGTGCATCGCCAAATGGCATCGAGCGGTTGATGTAGTCCCACACCGAGGTGAGATGCGGCCAGTAGCTGCCCACGGTCTTGACCGGATCGTCATGGTCCAACGTATCCCAGCCGCCCGCCAGCTTGGGCCAGTTGCCAACGCCCTCGGCAAAATCGCCATGGCAGCTGGCGCATTTCTCGGCAAAGACCTCCTCGCCGGTCAGCACATCGCCCGCGCCCGCGGGCAGGCCGCTGCCGTCGGGTGCCACGTCCAGATCCCAGGCCGCGATTTCCTGCGGCAACGCAGGGCGGCCAAGGCCGAATTTCCCGGCAGACGCCGGCCCGACGCCGAGAGCGGCAAGCGAAACCGCAAGGACGATGGCCCGTCCCGCGGAAAATGCGGGCAGTGTCCGGACGCGGCCCGCCACCGTGGTGTTCACCTTTTCAAGAAACCTCGACATTTTCCGCCTCCCCGTTTGCCTTGACCCACCAGGTCTGGATGGCGTTGTTGTGGTAGATCGAATTCAGACCGCGCACCTCGCGCAGCTGCGCCTTGCTGGGCTGGACATAGCCGCTGGCATCCCTGGCTCGGCTTTGCAGCAGCATCTCGGAGCCATCCCAGTCAATATCGAGATAGAACCGGCTCAGAGCCTTGTCCGCTCCGGGTGCGGCCAGTCGCGCCTGCTGCCAGTTCTTGCCACCGTCCAGCGACACATCCACGCCGGTGATCGCGCCACGGCCGGACCAGGCCAGCCCGGTAATCACCAACGGCCCCGCTCCATGGGTGATCGGCGCTTGCGGGCTGGGGCTGGTGATGACGGATTTCGCATCCATCTCCCAGGTCCATTTGCGGCTGGTCCCATTCGCCAGCGTGTCGGTGTACTTGGACGTCTCCTCGCGGCTTTCGACGGGCTGGTCCATGACCTCCACCCGACGCAGCCACTTGATCCACATGTTGCCTTCCCAGCCCGGCACAACCAGCCGCACCGGATAGCCATGCTCCTTGCGCAGCGCCTCGCCATTGGCCTTGAAGGCGACCAGAACGTCGTCCATCGCCTTGTCCAGCGGGATCGAGCGCCCGTTGGAGGACGCATCCGCCCCCTCCACGTAGATCCACTTGCCCTCGGGCTTTACTCCGGCTTCCTCCAGCAGGGTACGCAGCGGTACGCCGGAGTATTCCATATTGTGGATCATGCCGTGGGTGAATTGCGCGCCGTTCAGCTGCGCGCCGGCCCACTCCATGCCGGAGTTCGCCGCGCATTCGCAGAAATACACCCGGTTCTCGCGCGGAAAGCGCTCCAGATCCGCATAGGTGAACACCAATGGCGTGTCGACCAGCCCATTGATCATCAGCCGGTAGTCTTCCTTGCGCAGCTCGATCGCCCCCGAATGGTGCCGCTCAAAGGCGCAGCCTTGCGGCGTGATCGTGCCGTCCAGCGCGTGGATCGGAGTGAAGTTGATGGAGCTGATGGTGTCCGCCGTCAGCCATTCAACATTGCGGCGCACAACGTCGCTCTCGTATTTGATCGGCAGGCCATAGGGGGTGACATCCACGCCGTCGCCCAGACCACTGGCCCAGTCCTGAACCTTGGTGATCAGCGGATCGGGGGCGGCGGCACTGGCAGCTCCGGCTGCCACCGCGCCCGCCCCTGCTGCCGCTCCGGTCAGGAATTGGCGACGCGAGGGCGCCGCGCCTTTGGCATCTTCATTCATTAATCTTGCCTCCTCACATAGATAAATTCACGTTCGTGAATTCAACTGCGCAAATTTTTTTCAGTACCGCCGGAACAGGGTCACCCCGTCCCGGCGTCAACCAGCGTCCTCAGACGCCCGCCACCTGCACTGAGTTGTTCGGGTCCAGCCGGACAGTGCCCAGCTTGCGGATATGGTCCTCGACCACGTCCCAGATCATCGGGCCTTCGGTGCCTTCGTTCACACTGGCCCAGCCGGCCACCACGTAGGATTTCGCCGGATCAATCGCCTCGCCGGTTTTCAACAGCGTCATCTCGCTGATGCGGTCGCCCTGCGGCTTGCTGATGTCGATGCGGTAACCCATGCCGCCGATCCGCACCATGTCGCCTCCTTGCTGGTAATAGGGGTCGGGGTTGAAGATGTTGTCGGCCACGTCCTCCAGAATCACCTTGATGAACTCGCCCGTCATCTCCGACCGATAGGCCGCGCCATAAGACATCGAGGTGACGTTCCAAATGTCCTCCCGCGTGATGTCGTCGCCGGGCACCAGCGATGGCCCCCAGCGTACACCTGGCGACATGGCGATATCCGCCTCCCGCTCGCTCAGCAGCGCGTCGCAGATCAGGTCGTCCCAGGAGCCGTTGAAGTTGCCGCGCCGGTACAGCAACGTATCGGTCTGACCGATGACCTCCGCCAGCTGTTTCTTGAAGGGTGCGCGTTCCGCCTCGATCAGCTGGGCCACGGCCGGGTCGGGCGCGATCACGTCCGAGAAAACCGGGATCAGCTTGTGCCGCAGGCCCATCAGCTGGCCGTCGCGCACGTCCAGATCCACGCGGGACACGAATTTCCCGTTGGAGCCTGACGCGATGATATGAGTCTTGCCCACCAGCACCGGTTCGGGCAGCGCGTCATGGGTGTGGCCCGACAGGATCACGTCGATGCCCTGTACCTTGCCGGCCATCTTCTTGTCGACGTCAAACCCGTTGTGGCTGAGCACCACCACCAGATCAGCGCCCGCGGCGCGGACCTCATCCACCATTGCCTGCATATTTTCATCCCGGATGCCGAAGGAATACTCCGGGAACATCCAGCCTGGGTTGGCGATCGGCATATAGGGGAAGGCCTGCCCGATCACGGCCACCTTGGCCCCGCCACGTTCGAAGAACTTGTAGGGCTTGAACAGCTCAGCCGGCTCATCCCATTCGGCATCAAAGATATTCTGCCCAAGCGCCGCGAAGGGCAGGTTTTCGACAATCTCCTGCACACGGTCTGACCCCAGCGTGAATTCCCAATGGAATGTCATGGCATCGGGTTTCAGCGCATTCATCACGTTGACCATGTCCTGGCCCGCGGTGTGGTGGCAGGTGTAGGAGCCGTGCCAGGTGTCGCCGCCATCAAATAACAACGCGTCAGGGCGGTCGGCGCGGATCGCATTGATGATTGTTGCCACCCGGTCAAGGCCGCCGACCCGGCCATAGGCCTGCGCCAGAGATGCAAAATCATTATAGGTCAGCGCATAGGCCGAGGGGCTGCCATCCGCGATGCCATAGGCCTTGCGGAAGTCGGCGCCTGTGATGTGCGGCACGTGCCCCTTGTTGGCACCCACTCCGATATTAACCGACGGCTCACGGAAATAGATCGGCTTCAGCTGCCCGTGAATATCCGTGACATGGATCAGGCTGATGTTGCCATAGGTGTCAAACTCCAGCAGCTGATCCTGGGTTAGTGACTGCTGTGCAGCCAGCCGGGCCCAGTTTCCAAAGCCGGAAGCCCCCACCAGCGCGGAGGTGGCCATCGAAACCTGCAAAAAATCGCGGCGCGAGATCATCGGTACACTCATCCTCTATGCACGCGCGACATATTCGCGCAAGTGAATGTTTCGAAAAAGAGACGCCCCGCACCTGGCACCAGGCGCGGGGCGACAAAATCAGTTGCGGACGGACGGTGCCTCGACCGACAGTCCGTTGCCGCGCGAGGCGACATACAGCTCCAGTGCGACGAAATCCGCCGATCCGGGTTTGTATGTTTCGGCGCGGGTGTCACGCACGCAGCCCTTGAATCGCGCATGCGCGGTGTTCAGCTTGGTGTTCTTCAAGCGGTACACCGGAAAGCCGTTGATATGGCCCTGGCTCAGATGGTCAGCTCGGATCATGTTGCCATAGTTGTCTTCATGGCAGTTGGCGCAGGACAGTTCCAGCTGGCCGGTACGGGTGTAGTACATCTCGCGCCCCTTCTCCCAGGTGGACTGGGCCGGGCCGTCGATCGCAACATCGACCGGCAGGCCGCGCGACTGGACGGAGATCAGCGCTTCCATGGCCGCCATCTTGCCGCCCGTGTACTTCCACGGCTCGGCCCCCATCTGGCTTTCGCGGCAATCGTTGATCTGCATGTTCAGGGTGCGAACTTCGCCGGCGGCCTCGTTCCACTTGGGATAGACGGCGCGCACGCCTGCCATGCTCTCTTCGACATCGCCGTGGCAGGAGGCGCAGGATTTGCCCTCGGAGCCGTCGACCGCCTCCCAGGTCTCCAGTGCCTGGTCGACATAGACCATCGCCGGGTTCTCAAAATCGTCCATCTGCAACGCCTGGGTCTCGTCCGAGCGGAAATGCCAGCCCGACATCACCTCGTCCATCACATCCGACAGATGCTCCGGTGCGGCGGTCTTGGTGACCATTTCGATCTCTTCGTTGACCACCAGCGTGTCATCATCGGGGCCAGCGCCCGCAGCCAGCGGCAGCGCCAGCACGACGGCGGCGGCAATTACCTGTGTCTTCATTCCTTGTCCTCCCGTGGGTGCCTGCCCTGCCCGAAGAGCCCCGGCCAGGGCGCGTGCCTGAAGATCCGGAACGGATCAGGAAACGGCGATTTTCTTGCTTGTGTCGTAGACCGAGCCATCGTCGTCATACCAGGTGAAGACGAACTCACCCGCTTCGGACACCATGGCGTCGAACTGGAAATAGGGGTTGGTCGAGATAGCGGGCTCCAACGCCACATCCACCACCATCTCGCCGTTGAAGGCGCAGGTGAACCGGTTGATGATCGAACGCGGGATGGTATTGCCGTCCTTGTCCTTGCGCTGACCGCTTTCCATCTTGTGGCTGATCAGGGTCTTGATTGTGACCGCCTCGCCGACGGCAGCGGTTTTCGGGACTTTGACGCGGGGTTTAACACCGGATGCCATGTCTTTGTTACTCCTTCAGAATACCGTTAGGCGCAGCGGCTATCAGCCGCCACAGCCGCCGATGGTGACCTTGATGGTGGCGCTGGTCTTGGCAAAGGTGCCATCCGCCAGCTTGGCCACGGCCACCACATCCTGCGTGCCCGCCAGACGAATCCGGGTCGACGCCGCCTGCTGGGCCGCCGCGGGGCCAAACTTGAAGGTCGCAACGCCAGGTTCAGGATTGCCTGTGGCCAGCAACATGATCGCGGTGGCGCCCGGCGCCTCGACCGAGATCGGCACGGTGTTGCCGTTTTCGGCAATCTCCGGTGCGTTCAGGGTAACGCCAGCATCCGCTAGCTCCGCACCACCGGTGAAGTCGGCGATCCGGTCTTCTGCCTTTGCGTTCACCTGGAATGGCAGCACGGTTGCCACGGCGGCGCCCAGGCCCAGGGCCAAGGTCTCACGGCGTGAGAACTCCATCATATTTCTCCTTTGATTGTCCCGCGCGCGGCAGGCGGCCTCAGGCCGCGCCGTGCGTCATTCTTCTTTCAAGGTTCCCAGAAAGGCAACGACGTCCTCGATTTCCTGTGCCGTCAGGATCGGCGGCAACGGCTCGGTGCCGGCCTCCCCGGTATAGGCATCGCCAGGCCGGATAAAGCCTTCGACCTTGTAAAAGGCCGGCATCATGGTGCCCTCGAACGTCATTTTGGCATTTGCCACCAGGCCGCGCAGCTCCGCCTCGGTCCAGCGGTCACCTGCCCCGTCCAGGGAGGGGCCGATTTCGCCGTGGAACGGCACGTCTGCCAGCGCGCTCAGCTGGTGGCAGGCGACGCAGTTGCCCTTGGACTTGGTGCCCGCGATGACGGCGCCGGCCTCAGGATCGCCTGCAGTCCCGGTCAGCGAGCTTTCCACTTCGCCGTATTCGCCGTATTGCACCGCGTTCGGGGCAATCTCGCCCGCCAGCGCCGCGGTCCCGGCCAGAGCCAGACCAGCGCCCAGACCGGCGACGATACTGGCGGTCCGCGCCAATGTCACAGATAGATGCTTCATATGTCCTCCCGTTGGCTGCCGCACGCGCCCGGCGGCTTGGCTAACTGCGAACCAGCCTAGGCGGCAGGCAGACCAGTACGCAACAACAAATTCAATCATGTGAATTTTTCCAGAAGCTGCGCAGCCCTCTAATCCGTGGACCCATTGTTGCGCTCGCGGATGCGACGAGCGTGGTAGCGCTGGAAATCTTCCTCATTCTCAAGCGCATAACGCTTTTCGTTGACCCATGTAAACATATCCAATGTGGTTCCCGGCCCAAAAGCGCCAGGCATCACCGCTACTGCCGCCTGCGGCGCGGTTTTGTCCTCGATTACCGCTTCTGGCAGGAACAGAATCGTTGGTGTGAACAGCAATCCCCATTTGCGCGCCATGTCCTTTTCCGCCAGCACCTCGCCGTCGAAATCGGTTACCTCAATGTCGCCATGCAGGTTCAGCTGCACCACAAAGAAGTTCTCGGAGATGTACTGGCTGATATCCGGCCGCGACAGCACCTCCTCGTGCATCTTGGTGCAATAGATACAGCCGCGCTGCTCAAAGATCAGCGCCAGCCGCTTCCCTTCGTCGTTGGCCTCCTGCAAGTCTTCGCGCAGATCCTTGAAGGTATCTCGCATCCAGGGCGCCTTGTGCAGCCCGTCGTCGCCCAGTTCCGCCGCCGCCAGCGGCGCGGCCAGAGCCAGCGCCAAAATGGTGTTGGTTATCGTCTTCAGCATCGTTTTCCCTCCCAGGTTTCGGTCATCCGATTGTGCTGAATGCAGGCATCCAGCGGATCATTGCTTCGGCAATCAGGCGCACGCCGCCGGTGGCGATCAGCACCGCAAACAGCACCAGCATTGCGCCCATGCCCTTTTCAACCCAGGCAAAAGCGGCCCGGTGGCGCGCCACCCAAGCCAGAAACGGACGCGCAAACAGCGCCGCCACCACAAATGGCGCGGTCATGCCCAGGCCGTAGATCAGCAGCAAAAGTCCCCCACGCCAGATCTCGCCCATGCCCGATGCGATCATCAGGATCGAGGCCAGTGCCGGCCCGACGCAAGGAGTCCAGCCAAAGCCGAAGGCCAGCCCCATTAGATAGGCGCCAAGCACGGTCGACGGCTCGGCGCTGCTCTCCATCCGCGCCTCGCGGTACAGCAACGGTATCCTGACCACGCCCAGAAAATGCAGCCCAAACACCAGCAGCAACGCCGCCGCACCATAGGACAGCAGCTCCAGATACTGGCCAAACAGCTGCCCCAGCGCTGTCGCCCCCATGCCCATCAGCATGAAAACAGTGGTTACACCAGCCGCAAAACAGACCGCCGAGACCAGCAACCGCCGCTGTGCGCCCGGCGCAATCGCCCCGTCGCCCCGCAGCTCACTCATCGACAAGCCGCCCATATACGACAGGTAAAACGGCACCATCGGCAGGATGCACGGGGTGAAAAAGCTCAGCAGCCCCGCCGCCAGCGCACCAAAGAGGGAAATTTCCAGCATCCCGTCACACCCTTCGATTGCCGCGCCCATAGGGTCGTCATCGGGTCCGGCTTGTATCATTCACATATTCGAATTACGTTGAGTCTCAACGAACCGTCAACAGGTGGATGACACGGATGCGCCGCTTTCGGCAACTGCTGACATTGGCAGCCTTGACGCTTGCGCCGCTGCCCTTGCTGGCGGCAGAGCTGGTCATGGTTGAACAGCCGGGCTGTGAATGGTGCGCGCGCTGGCATGCCGAGATCGCGCCCGTCTACCCCAAGACCACCGAGGGCCGCTTTGCGCCGCTGCGCCGGGTGGATCTGCGCGACATGCCGCCCGAGTTGGACGTGCAGCGCCGCGTGCTTTTCACCCCGACCTTTCTGCTGGTCGAGGACGGACAGGAACGGGCGCGCATCGAAGGTTATCCGGGCGAAGATTTCTTTTGGCCTCTGCTCACCAATTTGCTAAGCGCCCATACGGGTTTTGTTGACAATTCGCACACAGCGGACGGCAGCTGACCGCGCCGCCGCAGGACAGGGACACAAGGCGCAACGCCGCCGGGAGACACAGATGGCCTTACCGCAGTTTTCTGCCGACATGCCGCCCGAGGACATGGATCGCATGGTTGGCAATGCCGCCAAAGCGTCCAATTTCCTCAAGGCGATCAGCCACGAGGGGCGCCTGATGATCCTGTGCCACCTGGTCTCGGGCGAAAAATCGGTGACCGAGCTGGAAGAGCTGTTGTCAGCCCGTCAGGCGGCGGTGTCCCAACAACTGTCCCGGCTGCGACTGGAAGGGCTGGTCGTCCCGCGCCGCGAAGGTAAGGCGATCTATTACCGGCTGGCCGATGACAAGCCCCGCCGCATACTGGAGGTGGTCTATGACCTCTTTTGCAAGGAAAGCATCTGACACACCATGACATGCTCGACCTCCTGACAGAGCACCAATCTGCAGCCCTGGTCGGGCTGTTTGGCGGCGTGCTGCTCGGGCTAGCCGCCCGGCTGGGACGGTTTTGCACCTTGGGCGCAATCGAGGATCTGCTCTACGGTGGGACTTCTCTGCGGCTTCGAATGTGGGGCGTCGCCATCGGCGTCTCCGTCATCGCAACCTTTGCACTGTCCGCAGCCGGGCTGGTGGAAATGCAGTCGTCGCTTTACCTGTCCACGCGCTGGATGCCGCTGGCCTCGATCCTGGGCGGGATACTGTTTGGCTACGGCATGGCGCTGAGCGGCAACTGCGGCTATGGCGCGATTGCCCGGCTGGGCGGCGGCGACCTGCGCAGTTTTGTCATCGTGCTGGTGATGGGAATTGCAACCTACGTCGTATTGGCCGGCCCGCTGGCCCCTGTGCGCCACTGGCTGTTTGCCCAACAGGACGTGACCATCGGCCTGCCGCCCGGTTTGGCCCATTACGCGGCCGCCTGGACCGGCCTGTCGCCAGCCACAATCGGTATCCCAGCAGGCGCGCTGATCCTGCTCGCATCGCTCAGCGGCGGCGGACTGTTGCGCGATGTGCGCGCGGTCTTCTGGAGCTGCGTCGTCGGTCTGGCAATCACCTCCGGCTGGGCGGGTAGCAGTCACCTTGCCAGCACCGGCTTTGATGCCCTGCCGGTGGTCTCACACTCCTTTTCCGCGCCATTGGGCGAAAGCGTCCTGTGGTGGATGACCGGCAGCCTGCGCCCTGTGTCCTTCGCTGTCGGCTCTGTCGCCGGGGTCTGGTGCGGGGCATTTATCGGCTCGCTGATAAAGGGGCATTTTCGCTGGGAGGCCTGCGAAGACCCACGCGAGCTGCGCCGCCAGATCATCGGTGCCGCGCTCATGGGGGCCGGGGCTGTGATCGCCATGGGCTGCACGGTCGGCCAGGGGCTCAGCGCTTTTTCCCTGCTGGCCCTTTCGGCGCCGATAACCTGTGCAGCGATCTTTGTCGGTGCGGCCCTGGGGCTGCGCCAGCTGATTGTCGGTTTCCGCCCCGCGGTCTGAGCGGAGTGCAATTGTGATAACTTGATGACCGCCCCGGATCCGTCAAACCCCTGTTACAGTTCTGTCGAAGATGCAGGCAACCCGCAGCCCCCCTCCGGCCGCGGCGCCAACCCAGCGACTGGATTTTGGAGCCACATCATGGATCGCAAACAGATCATCGACGACCCGCAAACGGGCAACAAGGGCGAGGCTTTTGAGGCCTTCGACGACATTCCGGCCAACCCCAACCTGCACCGCACGATCGGCGACGTCATCGCAGCCCGATATGGCCGCCGCGACCTGCTGAAGGGGCTGCTGGGGGTCTCTGCCACGGCGGCCTTGTTCGGCGCCACGGCGCTCAGCGCCCCGCGCCAGGCCGCCGCTGCGGTAGCGTCGGCGCAGGGGCGCTACGACTTTGAAGAACTGCGCTGGGGGAATGACGAAACCCACCACGTCGCTGAAGGCTATGACGCCGACATCCTGCTGCGCTGGGGCGACCCGATTACCGCCGACGCGCCGGATTTCGACGTGATGAACCAAAGTGCTACCGCGCAGCTCAAGCAGTTTGGCTACAACAACGATTATGTCGGCTTTGTGCCCCTGAACCAGGAAGGCAGCCGCGGGCTGCTCTGCGTCAACCATGAATACACCAACGAAGAAGTGATGTTCCCTGGCCTCGGTCGCCAGGATCGGGCGGATTTTGCCGATATGACGCGTGAGCTGGTCGAAACCGAAATGGCGGCGCATGGCGGCTCGGTGGTGGAAATCGCCCGCGGCAGCGATGGCAAATGGCGTGTGGTGCGGGACGGTCGCATGAATCGCCGCATCTCGCCCTTGCACACAGAGATGACACTTGACGGCCCTGCCGCGGGCCACCCGCGCATGCAGACCAGCGCCGATCCCAGCGGCACCCGCGTGATTGGCACGCTCAACAACTGCGCCGGCGGCCTGACCCCCTGGGGCACCTGGCTGATGGCCGAGGAGAACTTTCACGGCTATTTCTGGACCGACAAGCTGGACGCGGACGGCAAGCCTGACCTCACCGGCCAGCCAGAGGCGAAACAGATGAAGCGCTACGGCGCCCCGGGGCGCTGGTACGCCTGGGGCAAATATCACGACCGTTTCAATGTCGACAAGGAACCCAACGAGCTGAACCGCTTTGGCTGGGTGGTGGAGGTCGACCCGCGCGACCCCACCGCCATGCCGGTGAAACACACCGCATTGGGGCGCTTCCGCCACGAGGGTGCGGAGACCACCGTCTCCAGCTCGGGCCATCTGGTTGTCTACATGGGCGATGATGCGCGGTTCGATTACCAGTACAAATATGTTTCTGCGGGCACGGTGTCGGATGATCCCGCCGCCAATGCCCACCTGCTGCGCGACGGCACGCTTTATGTGGCGCGGTTCGATGCAGACGGCACCGTGACCTGGCTGCCGCTGGTGCATGGTGAGGGACCGCTGACGGCGGAAAACGGCTTTGCCAGCCAGGCAGATGTGCTCATCGACACGCGGCTGGCAGCAGACGCGCTGGGGGCCACCCCCATGGACCGGCCAGAGGACGCCCAGCCGCGCGGTGATGGCACCGCCTATGTCATGCTGACCAACAACACCCGTCGCGGCGCCGATCAGACGGACGCTGCCAACCCGCGTGCGGGCTCTGACTTTGGTCATATCATTGAAATCAAGGAAGACAACGGCGACCACGCGGCCCGACACGGCGCATGGTCCATCCTGGTAAAATGCGGCGATCCCACCCTGGCAGAGGTGGGTGCGGCCTGGAACCCGGAGACCTCGGAAGACGGCTGGTTCGGCTCCCCCGACAACTGCGCCTTTGATGCGGACGGCCGCCTGTGGGTATCCACCGATCAGGGCAGCGGCTGGGGCAAGACCGGCAAGTCCGACGGGCTTTATGGCGTTGAAACCGAAGGTGCCTTGCGCGGGCATTCAAAACTGTTCTTCCGCTGCCCGGTGGGTGGAGAACTCTGCGGCCCCTATTTCACGCCTGATGGCGAGACCCTGTTCCTGGCGGTGCAGCATCCCGGCACCGATGGCACCAAGGCGCTGAAGGGGTTCGAACGCGCCTCAACCTTCGAAGATCCGGCGACCCGCTGGCCGGATTTTGACCCCCGAATGCCACCACGCCCTTCGGTGGTGGTGGTGACCCGGCAGGGCGGCGGCAAGATCGCAGGTTAACCGTAACATCCGACGAGCCCAGCGGAGCGCGCCCCATCCGGGGCGCGCGCAGGTATCTGCCCTGGCGGGCGCACGGCCGCCTGTCGCACGCGATTGTGAAACCTCTCAACCGCGCGCATGGGCTAGGGTCAGGCGCAATCCAATCCGGAGACCTCCGCATGACCGGCACTCTCGTGACAACAGCCGCCTTTCTGATCGCGACCCTCGGCACAGCTGCCGTTGCGGACGCGATCCCCCCGCGTGATGGCTGGGCGGTACATCCGACACGCAAACCCCATGCCCAGTTGATTGAAGATGTAAAGACAGCTGCCCGCGCCGAAGGTCTCGGCGTGGTCACAGAGGCCGGGCCTACGGCGGCTGCCGCCGCGCGCGGCATCACCATTCCCGGCAACCGGGTCATCGGCGTGTTCAACAATGACTATGCGGTGCAGATCCTCGGCCTCAGCACCGCCGCCATGATCGAAGCACCGCTGCGCATCTACGTGACCGAAAACCCGGATGGTACCGCGACCCTGTCCTACAAGCTGCCATCGTCTGTCTTTGCCCCCTACAGCGACGAGGGTGGCGCCGCGCTTGCGGAACTCGCCACCCGCCTAGACCGGCATTTCGCCAGCATCGCCGCGCAGTCCAGCCGGTAAATTCGCCGCCAAGGCGCGCCGCATCTTGCAGGTCTAGAATACTCAGATGCACGGCAGATGCGCCGATTTCCGCCGTCGGTAATCTCACACTGGCGTGAGAGGGCTTGCGCACGGCGACACGCTCGGCAATCTGGCGTTGTTTCAACAATTTGGACCGCACGCATGACACAGATCCATCGCGCCGCCGACGTTCTGGCGCAGCGTCTTTACCGGGCTGGATGCCGCCACGCCTTCGGCATGCCTGGCGGCGAAGTGCTGACTTTGGTGGATGCCCTGACGCGGGCGGGCATTACCTTTCACCTGGCCAAGCATGAAAACTGCGCAGGCTTCATTGGCGAAGGCGTGTATCACGCAGATGGCGCACCGGTCATCCTTGTCGCAACCCTCGGCCCCGGCGCGCTGAACGGGGTCAATGTCGTGGCCAATGCCCTTCAGGACAGGGTACCGATGCTGGTGCTGACCGGCTGTGTCGATGCCGCAGAGGCACACAGCTACACGCATCAGGTGCTGGACCACCAGGCGGTGCTGGGTCCGATCACCAAGGCCAGCTTCCGGCTCGACGCCGAAGCGGCCGGGCTCATCACCGACAAGGCCGTCGCCATTGCAACCGCGCCGCGTAACGGGCCGGTGCATATTGATGTGCCGATCTCGGTCGCAGATGCGCCGGCTGCGGGCGCCCCCGCCTGCTCCGCGCCTGCGACGCCAACCGTGCCCAGCGGCGCGGCGCTGGCGCAGGCGCGTCACTGGCTGGCAGAAGCAGAACGCCCGTTGGCGGTGATTGGCCTTGATGCGCTACAGGAAGACGCCGGACCTGCCCTGCGCGCGTTTCTCGAGCGTTTCCAGATCCCCTTTGTCACCACCTACAAGGCCAAGGGCCTCCTGCCGGAAGAGCACGCCCTGTGCCTCGGCGGTGCCGGGCTGTCGCCGCTGGCCGACCGCCATCTTCTGCCGCTGGTGCGCGCGGCGGATCTGGTGCTCTGCCTCGGCTATGACCCGATCGAAATGCGGCCGGGCTGGCGCAACGCCTGGACTGTGGAGAGCCAGCGGGTGATCGACATCGCCCCCGAAGCCAACACCCACTACATGCACCAGGCGGGGTTGACCTGTGTCGCAGCCCTCGCGCCGACGCTGGCGGCGCTCAGCGCAGGCGCACAGCCGCGCGACACCTGGGCCTCGGGCCGCCCGGCACAGGCGCGGGCGGCGCTGGCCGACGCCTTCCCACAGACAGATGCTTGGGGGCCAGCGGGCGTCATCGCCGAATGCCGCGCCACCCTGCCGCCCGAGACCCTGGCCACAGCCGACAGCGGCGCGCATCGGATCCTGCTCAGCCAGATGTGGCACTGCGCCGAGCCGCGCGGGCTGATCCAGTCCTCGGGGCTTTGCACGATGGGCTGCGCTGTGCCGATGGCAATCGGACGCAAGCTGGCGCAGCCAGACCGTCCAGTGGTCAGTTTTTCGGGCGACGCCGGTTTTCTGATGGTGGCGGGCGAACTGGCCACCGCCGCCGAGATGCGCCTGGCGCCGATCTTCGTCGTCTTTGCCGACGCCAGTCTCGCCCTGATCGAGCTGAAACAACGCCAGCGGCAACTGCCCAATGGCGGCGTCGATTTTGGCCGCCATGACTTTGCCGCCATCGGCCGCGCTTTTGGCGGCAACGGCGTGTCCGTATCCGACCGCGCCCAGCTGCGCGCCGCGCTCCAAAACGCCCTGAGCGCAGACACATTCACCGTGATTTCGGCAGAGATCGATGCAGGAGGCTACGATGGCCGGATCTGAACAGCTGCCGCATGGCGCATTGCAGGGCGTCAAGGTCCTGGACCTGTCGCGCATTCTTGCCGGCCCAACCTGCACGCAACTTCTTGGCGATCTGGGCGCCACCGTCATCAAAGTGGAAAACCCTGCCACCGGCGGCGATGACACCCGCCAGTGGGGTCCGCCCTATGTGACGGATGCCGAAGGCAGCCAATCCGACCTGTCGGCCTATTTCATGGCCGCGAACCGCAACAAACACTCCATCGCGGTGGATATTTCCAGCGCCAAAGGCCAGCAGACAATTCGCCGCCTCGCAGCACAGGCCGACATCCTGATCGAGAACTTCAAACCCGGCGGCCTTGCACAATACGGGCTGGACTACCCCAGCCTGCGCGATGACCTGCCGGGGCTGATCTACTGTTCGATCTCCGGCTATGGCCAGACCGGGCCGAACAGCCACAAACCCGGTTATGACATCATGGCGCAGGGCTTCGGCGGCATCATGTCCCTGACAGGAGAGCCGGATGGCCAGCCGATGAAGGCCGGTGTCGGGATCGCTGACGTGATGTGCGGCATGTACGCCTGCATCGGCATCCTGTCGGCGCTGCACCACCGCGACAAGACCGGCGAGGGGCAACAGATTGATCTGGCGCTGGTTGACGCCCAGATCGCCTGGCTCATCAATGAAGGCGTCGCCCATCTCAACACCGGCGAGCTCCCCAAGCGGCGCGGCAACGAACATCCCAGCATCGTTCCATATGGCGTTTACCACACCGCCGACGGCCATGTGATCCTGGCGGTGGGCAACGACAGTCAGTTCCGCCGCTTCCTGGCGTTCCTGCAACTCGAAGGCCTGGCCGACGACCCCCGGTTTGCCACGAACCCCGCCAGACTGCAGAACCGCGACGCGTTGAACGCGGTTCTGGTCCCGGCAATCGCACGCCACAGCACCGATGCGATGCTCTTGGCAATGGAGACACGCAAGGTGCCTGCGGGTCCGGTGCAAAACCTGCAGAGCCTGTTCGCGACGGACCAGGTGGCCGCGCGCGACATGGTGATCGGCATGGAGACCACGGCAGGCCCGGTCCGCCTGTTGGGCAACCCACTGAATTTTTCGCGCACGCCAGTCAGCTACCGAAAGGCGCCGCCTGTCTGCGGCGACAGCACCGACAGGATTCTGGACGCCTCCGACCCCTTTGATCTGCCCTGAGCTTGCGGCTCTGCGGCAGGTTTTCGCCAAGTGTTACAGTTTCCGGCAAAACACCGCCAAAACGGCATTACTGCTGTCGTTTCCCGACCTGCGCTCTTGCAAAAAAATCCCTAAAAATCCTACACCTGCGGCAAAACTAACCGTCTGGACCACACGGACAATCACCAAACCGCGAGCGGGGTTCGCCCGAAGCATTCCGATGCTCTACCCTTTTTCAAAACCGGCGCGACCGCAATTGCCATTTGACACAGATTGGACCCCCATGACGCTTGATATCTTTGGCCAGGACAGCAGCCTGACCCACGCCGACGCCCTGAACGACTGGAATGCGGTTCAACTGGGTGTGCTGTCCCACTCTGCCGTCACCGCTGACCACCTGAACGCAGTGCTGACGGCAGCGCCGCAGTTTGCCCTCGCGCATGCGATAAAGGGACTATCGCTGCTGATGCTGGGCCGCCGCGAGCTTCTGCCAGCGGCAGGCAACGCGCTGTGTGACGCCCGGGCCTGTTACGACGGAGCGCTGCCCCGCGAGCGCAAGTACATCGAGGCGCTGGACAGCTGGATGCAAGGCAAACCCAGCCAGGCGATCTGCCGGATGGAAGAGGTTCTGGCCCGCTGGCCGCAGGACACGCTGGCGATGAAGTTGAGCCATGGCATCCGGTTCATCCTCGGCGACGCCAGGGGCATGCGCGCCTCGCTTGAACGCGTGATCCCGACCTATGCGCCGGACCACGCCGGGCGCGGATATCTGCTGGGCTGCCACGCCTTTGCGCTGGAGGAAACCGGCGACTATGAGCGTGCCGCTGTGACCGGGCGTCAGGCGCTGTGGATGGCCCCCGACGACGCCTGGGGGCTGCATGCGGTTGCCCATGTGCACGACATGACAGGCAACGCCCGCGCCGGGTTGGACTGGCTGCATGGCCGCGAGGCGGCCTGGGCTCATTGCAACAACTTTCGCTACCACGTCTGGTGGCACAAGGCGCTGATGCATCTGGACCTCGGCCAGATGGACCAGGCACTCGCGCTTTATGACAGCGAGGTCCGAAAGGACAAGACCGACGACTACCGCGACATTTCCAACGCGACCTCGCTGCTGATGCGGCTGGAACTGGAAGGGCTCGATGTCGCCCCCCGCTGGGAAGAACTGTCGGATCTTTGCGCCAATCGCACAGAGGACGGCAGCCTGATCTTCGCCGATCTGCATTACCTCATGGCGCTGACAGGCCACCGCAAGGAGGCTGCCCACAGGCTGGTACACCGCATCCACGCAGACGGGCGCGCTGCTGCAACCGAGGCGCAGGCCCGCATGGCCGATCCCGGCTGTGCCGCCGCCGATGGGCTGGAAGCCTTTGGCGAAGGCAACTATGCCGCTGCCTTCGCCAATCTCAGCGCCGCCCGTCCGACCCTGCAACTGGCCGGCGGCAGCCATGCCCAGCGCGACGTCTTTGAACGGATCACCATTGACGCCGGTCTGCGCGCAGGCCAGCTGGATGCCGCCGAGGCGATCCTCGACCAGCGCCGCACCTTGCGCGGCGGCGCAGAAGACAATTACGCCCTTGCCCGCCGCAATCTGATTGCCGAGGCACGGAACCCATCCAGAGCAGCAAGCGTTCCTGCGGAATAGACCGCAGCGGCGTGCCGTTGTGCCGTCACCATCAACCCACCAAGGACCAGAAACGACAGATGTCCACCGTTGCGCCCTTTCCCGGGCCCGTCAAAGACCCCGGCGCCGCCAACCGCGTGGTGCCACCGCTGCAAGCGGCCGAAAACAGCCACACCGCATCCCCGCGCCCGCGCGATCCGCGGCTCGATTTTTATCGCGGCATCGCCATGTTCATTATCCTGGTGGCGCATGTCCCCGGCAACCGCTGGGCGGGATGGATCCCGGCCCGCTTTGGCTTTTCCGATGCGACGGAGATCTTCGTATTCTGCTCCGGCATGGCCTCGGCCATTGCTTTTGGCGGTTCTTACGCGCGTCAGGGCTGGTGGCTGGGCACGGCGCGAGTCGCGTTCCGGTGCTGGCAAGTGTTCTGGGCGCACATTGGGCTGTTTTTCTTTCTCACCATGTCGATGGCCGCGCTGGATCTTTATGGCGGCTTTGACAAAAGCTACGTGAACTCGTTGAACCTTGGGCATTTCTTCAACGATCCGATGCAGCAGATCGTCGGCGTTTTCAGCCTGACCTATGTGCCCAACTATTTCGACATTCTGCCGATGTACCTGGTGGTTCTTATGCTGCTGCCGCTGATGATGGCGCTGCACGGCCTTGGACTGTGGGCGGTGGTGCTGGCCAGCTCTCTGATCTGGCTGACCGCCAATCCATATATGATCGGCCTTGGTCCCAATGGTGTTTCGCTGCCTGCCGAACCCTGGTCCGCGCGCGAATGGTTCTTCAACCCCTTCGGCTGGCAGTTGCTGTTCTTCACGGGCTTTGCCTTCATGAAAGGCTGGTTGCCGCGTCCGCCTGTGTCGCGCGTCTTGATCGCTTTGGCGTTGGCGTTTGTGATCCTGTCCGCCCCCTATGGCAGCTACAAAGTCTTTACGTGGGTCAAATCCGCGAGCCCCGGTCTGGCAGATCTGATTGTACCTGGCCGTGAAGCGATTGCCGAGTGGCGCGAGAAGACCGACTTCGGCCTTCTGCGTTATGGTCATTTTCTGGCGCTGGCCTATTTGGGCTGGGTCGCGGCGGGAACCGGCGGCAAGCGCCTGATCGCGTCGGGGCAATCTATGGCGTCGCGTGTCTGGGCCGTGCTGCTGCGCCTCATCACCAAGGTTGGACAGCAGTCGCTGGCGGTCTTTGTGTTCTCCATGGCGCTGGCGCGGTTCATCGGCTTTGCGCTGGACCAGACCGACCGCGCCATCCTGACCACCGCCGCCGCAAACCTGGCCGGGTTTGCGCTGATAATCGGCTGCGCTTATGGCGCTGCCTGGTTCAAGTCCCAGCCCTGGAGGGCCCGCAGATGAGTCCGCTGTCTCGCCGCTCCTTCCTGGCTGCCGCACTTGGCAGCACCATGCTGGCGGCCCTGCCCGCCCGCGGCAGTCCCGCCCGCCCCTTCAGCCATGCGACCGTGGTTGAAAAGGCCCGCGCGCTGGCGCAGCAGGACTATGCCGAACGCCCCGCCGTGCCGCAGGACTGGTTGGCGCAATCCTACGACGACTACAAGGCACGCTGGTTTCGCACCGCAGACGCGCTTTGGGCCGACACCCGGCGCAGCTACAACGTCGACTTCTTCCTGCCGGGCCTCTATTACCCGCGCGCGGTGCAGATCAACACCGTGACCGGCGGGATGACGGAACGGGTGCCCTTTGACCTTGCCCTCTTCGACCAGAGCGATACGGCGCCCGCTCTGACAACCGAGGGGCACCTCGGCTATTCCGGTCTGCGCCTGCGCACCCATCTCGACACCCCGGACCAGAAGACCGAGTTCTGTGTCTTCCAAGGCGCCAGCTATTTTCGCGCCATCGGCGCCGGGAACACCTACGGGCTGTCGGCGCGCGGGCTGGCGTTGAAAACCGCCGACCCCGAGGGCGAGGAGTTCCCCGAGTTCATCGAATTCTGGCTCGAAGCCCCAGCCCCCGGCCAGCGCCACATGGTGGTGCATGCGCTGATGGATTCGCCCTCCGTCTCTGGCGCCTATCGGTTCCACATCACCCCCGGCACCCACGCGGTGATGGAGGTGGAAGCCACCCTGTTTCCCCGCTCAGAGCTGAGCCACACCGGTCTCGCGCCACTGACCTCCATGTTCCTGTTCGACGCCACCAACCGCAACCGCTTTGACGATTTCCGCCCCGCGGTTCACGACAGTGACGGGCTGTTGATGGTCAATGGCAATGGCGAGACCCTTTGGCGGCCGCTGGCCAACCCTTCCCGGCTGCAGGTGTCGTCTTTCGTCGACGACAATCCCTGTGGTTTTGGCCTGATGCAGCGGGCGCGCAAACTGTCGGATTTCAACGATCTCGAAGCCTTTTATCACCAGCGCCCGTGTCTGTGGGTCGAACCCATCGGCGATTGGGGCGAGGGAGCCGTCACCTTGGTCGAGATCCCCGCGGATAAGGAGATCTACGACAATATCGTGGCCTACTGGCGCCCGCGCGATCCCTATGCTGCTGGTTCGGAGGTTCACCTCAGCTACCGGCTCAGCTGGGGGGGGGAACCTGCACTGGCTCTGCCCCGTGTAATTGACACCGCAAGCGGCGCCCGGATCTTCGGCGGACCCGGGCGCATCGTCACGCTCGAATTCGCGGCGCACCCGCTGTTTGACGATGGTCCCGACAGGCTGGAGATGCACATCCACTCTCCCCACGTGGAAACCAGCGAGGGCGTTTTGCAGCGCAATCCTGAAACCGGCGGGTTGCGGCTGGCGTTCCACTTTGATCCCGGCGAACGCGACCATGTCGAGCTGCGTGCGCAGCTTCGCAAGGATAGCGCCCCCGCATCCGAGGTCTGGCTCTACAGGTGGACGGCATGACCCGGCATCACGCCCCGCGCAGCTCCATGACACAGGAAATCGCGCAAGGCATCGCACGAGAGGACGGCGGTGATTTGATGCCGCCCGAGCAACCGCTGGCAATGCCTGCCCAGGATTTCACCCGTGACTTTCACGACACCGCCGCCCCACGGCAGTCACCGCCGCGACAGGTGGCGCTCTGGCGCCTTCTGGCCTTCTCTCCCGCCATGCTGGCCACAGGCACGCTGTGCTGGGTCATGCAGGGCTGGTTTGCCGCCGACGGCGTCATGGTGTTGGAAATGGTGCTGCTGGCGCTGATCGGTTTCAACTTCTTCTGGATCGCCTTCACCGTTTCTACCGTTCTGCTGGGCCTATACGGTCTGTCGCGTCGCCCGCGCACCCGTATCGACGGCCCCGCGCAACCAATGAAGGTGGCCCTGCTGATCCCCATCTACAACGAGGTGCCCTGGTACGTGCTGGGCAACGCCCACACCATGCTACAAGAGCTGCACGCCCGCGGTGGTCAGCATGAGTACGAGATGTACATCCTGTCGGACACCCGGGATGAGGCGATCGCCGACCAGGAACGTGCCAGCGTCGAGGCGCTGCGCAGCATGCTGCCACCGCAGAGTCGCCTGTATTACCGCCGCCGTGCGGACAACGCGGGGCGCAAGGTTGGCAACATCGCCGACTGGCTGCGCCGCTGGGGGGCGGGATATGAGGCGATGCTGGTGCTGGACGCCGACAGCCTGATGACCGGCCGCGCCATAGCCCGGCTGACCGACGCGCTCTCGCGCGATCCCGGCGCCGGGTTGATCCAGAGCTACCCGCAGCTGATTGGCGCGCAATCGGTGTTTGGACGCATGCAGCAGTTCGCCAACGGCGTCTACGGACTGGCGCTGGCCGAGGGTCTCGCGCGCTGGGCCGGCCATGAGGGCAACTATTGGGGGCATAACGCCATAATCCGCACCCGCGCCTTTGCCGCCTGCGCTGGTCTGCCGCTGCTGCGCTCACCTTTTGGCGGCGGCAAGAAGTTGATCATGAGCCATGATTTTGTCGAGGCGGGCCTGTTGCGCCGGGCGGGCTGGTCGGTGCGCTTCCTGCCCCGCATCCGCGGTTCATATGAGGAAACGCCCGCCACATTGGTCGACCACATCCTCCGGGACCGGCGCTGGTGCCAGGGAAACCTGCAACACCTGAACCTGCTGGGCGCGCGCGGGTTTCGCGCGATCTCACGGTTTCACCTATTCCATGGAGCCATCGGCTATCTGATGGCACCAGTGTGGTTTGCTCTGCTGGTGCTATGGGCCATTATTGGCCGCAGCGAAGAAGCGTCAGTGATCCGCTACTTCAGCGAGGCCAACCCGTTCCGCCCCAGCTGGCCGGATATGTCGCAACCCAACCATGTGCTGGTGATCATTCTGATCTACGCCATGCTGCTGGCGCCCAAACTGCTGGCGGCGGTGGCACTGCCGCTGACCGGCAGCCGGTTCTCCGAATACGGTGGCGCGCGGCATTTTGCGCTGTCCTTTTTGTCCGAGGTCATTCTGGCGATCCTCTATGCGCCGATCCTGATGGTCCAACAGATGATCGCGGTGTTCCGCACCGCGTTCGGCTTGCAGCGCGGCTGGGACCCACAGGCCCGCGCAGGCGGCAGCTACGGTCTCAGGACGCTGCTTGCCTGCCACGCGCTTGAAACCCTCAGCGGCGCCGCGCTGTGGGCCGGGATCCTGTCTGGAGCGGTCTCTTGGTGGCTGGCTCCCATCGCCTTTTCATTGGTTCTGGCAGTGCCGCTGTCGGCATTGTCCGGCCTGCGGACGGCAAACCGCATCCGCCACTGGATGGCCACCCGCGAGGACTTTCGCGAACCCCGGATCACCCGTACCGCCCGCGCCGCACGCGCCGAACTGAAGGCTCTGCTAGACGGCGGCCCCCGGCACCAGACCCCCGCAGAGTGACCGCCACCGCGCCCCGTCTCTCGGAAGGAACGCAACCGCAGCGCGCCCGTCAGGGGGCGCTGCAACGCCCAAGGCTATGGCGGCACTCTTCGAATTCCGTCCTCAGACGCGAGAGCACGCCCGGTTACCGCGTATCTGCGGTGCCTTCGAACCAGTCTATCATCCAGTCAGCCCAGTCCGATGGCACCTGGTGCCCCCCATCGAACAGCAGCAAGTCTATGTCGTGCAGCCCGCCGCAGTGCCAGCGGCGACGCAAATGCCCCTCGTGGCTCCAACTGCGCTGCGGCGCATGCCACGCACAGCCATTGACCTCGCGCCACAGCGCCAGCGCCGCAAAGACGTCCCCCTGCTGCCAGCGCCCACCCCCCAGGGGCCGCCCTTCCAGCGGCACCACGGCGTCGCGCCACCCATGAACATGAAAGAGGCGCACCGGCCCGGCGCAGCTGTCGGGCTGTGGCTGCCAGAACGCCCCCGCGACCGGTGCATAGGCCGCAAAACCTTGCGGCGCGGCGCAGGCCAGATAATGCACCATGAATGCTCCCGCCGAAAACCCCGCGAGCACCGTGCGCGTTGACGAGACGCCGAACCGCGCAACGGCATCCGCGAGCACCTGATCCAAAAACGCCACCTCGTCGCGGCCGCCAGAGAACGGCCCGAAGCTCCAGGAGCGTGGGCCCTCACCGTCGCGCCGCAGCCCCTGCGGTGCGATCACCGCATATCCGCGCCGTGTCAGTGCGCGGCCCAGAGCCTGGTTGTTCAGTACCTGCCCGGCACTGCCCCCATACCCGTGCAGAAAGACCACCACTGGGACCGGCTCCGTTTCCTGCGAGGCGGCTGCCGCCTCCTTCTGCTGCGGCATGGCGATCACGTATTGTCCCAGGGGCACCGCGCAACCCTCATCAATCTCCCCGCAGCTTGCAAAGGCCGCGGTCGCGGACGCGGCCATCAGCGCCAGACCACCCAGCGCCGCACACGCCGCCCGGATCGCCCGCCCCCGGCTATTCACCCTTGCCACCGTGCCACCGGCAGGTTGCTGGCGATCCAGCCACTTCCGTAGGCGGAGCCCAACATGCCTTCCGCGACATCGGCCACATTGACGAATCCCGCATCTGCCAGGGCCCGCGTCAGTCGCGCCGACCGCACCCCGCGGGCACAGATCAACGCCACCGGCGCGCCTCTGTCACCTGCCAGGGCCACCAGCAGCGCATCCGCGAAATCGGGGCGCCGCATATCAATCGCATGGCTGCCAACCGGCACGCCCGTGGCCCGCCACTCCTGCGGCGTGCGTATGTCCACCAGGACCAGATCCCCCGCACGCACAGCGGCAAATGCCTGCGCCGCGCTCAGTCGTGGCTGGTCATGCGGCGGCGGGCGGCGGCGATGCCACCACAGGCCCGTGCCGACAATTGCCGCACTGCCGCCCAGCAGCAACCACCGCCGCGACAACCCTTGCCCTTGCCAATGCGCACCTTCCATCACGACCTCCGCTGCCGGATCCGGCGGTCGCCTCACGGACCACCCGCAACACGCCCGGATCGAGACATAGCATCCGCCGCCCCCTCAATCACCAGAAACGGTGATTCTCCGCCGGTCAAGTTCTTGTTATTGCGCCAACGCTGCCCAATTATGCCGGTGACAAGCGTCCCGCTTGCGCCCCTGCCTGCGGCATTCCAACCGCAGCATGGGCAGCAAGGCTGGTTCTGAGCGCGAAAATCGCTTAGCACTGAGCAAAAACAAGACGCGCGAAAACCGACAGGAGACCTGCACGTGTCCCTTTTCCTGATTGCGGCCCTGCCCTTTCTCGGAGCCGTTTTTCCGGCGCTATTGATCCGCGCCGGACGCAATGCCGCGGCCTCTGCCGCCGGATTCACCACGTTATTGGCCTTTGTCGGCCTGATGCTTCACATCCCGGCCGTGTTCCGCGGCGAGACCGTGCAGGCCAGCGTCGACTGGCTGCCTGCTCTGGGGCTCAATGCGAATTTCTTCCTCGACGGGTTGGGCTTCCTGTTTGCAGCGATGATCCTCGGGATCGGCCTGCTGATCATCCTCTACGCCCGTTTTTACCTCTCGCGCGAAGACCCTATGGGCCAGTTCTACTGCTATCTACTGCTGTTCCAGGGCGCGATGGTGGGCATCGTTCTGTCTGATAACATTCTGCTTCTGCTCGTCTTCTGGGAGTTGACCTCGCTAAGCTCCTTCCTGCTGATCGGATATTGGAAACACCTGCCCGAGGGCCGCCAGGGCGCGCGGATGGCGCTGGCCGTCACCGGGTCCGGCGGGCTGGCGATGATTGCAGGCATGTTGATACTGGGCCATATCGTCGGCTCCTATGACCTGAGCGTGATCCTGCAAAACAAGGACGCCATCCAAGCCTCGCCGCTGTACCTGCCCGCCCTGATCCTGATCCTGCTGGGGTGTTTCACCAAATCGGCGCAGTTTCCGTTCCATTTCTGGCTACCGCACGCGATGGCCGCTCCGACGCCGGTGTCGGCCTATCTGCATTCCGCCACCATGGTGAAGGCCGGTTTGTTCCTGATGGCGCGCCTCTGGCCCGTCCTCGCTGGCACGCCGGAGTGGTTCTATATTGTTGCCACCACCGGCCTTGTCACCATGCTGCTGGGCGCGGTGATTGCGTTGTTCAAGGATGATCTCAAGGCGCTTCTCGCGTTCTCCACCGTCAGCCACCTGGGTCTTATCACGATGCTTCTGGGCTTTGGCACCAAGCTGGCGGCCGTGATCGCGGTGTTCCACATCATCAACCACGCCACATTCAAGGCGGCCCTTTTCATGACCGCAGGCATCGTGGATCACGAGGCCGGAACCCGCGACATAAAGCGTCTCGGGGGCCTGCGCCATCTGATGCCGGTCACATTCGCTATTGGCACCGTCGCGGCGCTGTCGATGGCTGGCATTCCGCCGCTCAACGGTTTCCTGTCCAAGGAAATGATGCTGGAGGAAGCCGCCCACACTGCCTGGTATGGCTCCCCCTTGCTGGTGCCCGTGCTGGTCACCGTGGCGGCGTTGTTCTCAGCGGCCTATTCTTTCCGGTTCATTGCCCATGTCTTCCTCGGAGCCAAGCGCAAGGATTATCCCGGCCATCCGCATGACCCCACCACCGGCATGTGGATCGGCCCCGCCTTCCTGGTGCTGCTGGTGGTGCTGATCGGTCTTGCCTCGGCCAAGATCGCGGGGCCGCTGGTGGCCACCGCCGCTGGCGCTGTCACCGGCGGTGGCGCCTTGCCCTATTATTCGCTGAAGCTGTGGCACGGGCTTACGCCTGCCCTGTACATGTCGATTGTGGCCATCCTTGGAGGTCTAGCACTGCTGGCGCTACATGCTCCGCTGACACGGGTTTGGAACCGTCTGCCGCGCCCCGAGGCCAAACAGATCTTCGAAGCGCTGCTTGATGCGCTGACCAAACTGGCCCGGATGCTGACCGACGGTCTGCACAATGGCGCGCTGACACGCTATGCGGCGATCATGGTGACCTTTACTGTCATCATCGGCTACGTCGCGTATCTGGGCGGCACCCTCGGGGCAGCAACCCGCGAGATGCAGACCGCCGGAATTCTTCCGGTGGTCGGCTGGTTCGCACTGGTTGCCTCCACCCTGTTCATCGTCGCCAAACACCGCAACCGACTGGTGGCGCTGGTTTTGATCGGGGTGATCGGCCTCGTGGTCTCGATGGCGTTCAACTATCTTTCGGCGCCCGACCTGGCGCTGACGCAGATTTCGGTCGAGGTGGTGACGATCATCCTGTTGCTGCTGGCGCTGAATTTCATGCCCAAGGAAACGCCCGTTGAGACGCCATTGCTGACCCGGCTGCGCGATGGCGCGATTTCCGTGGTGGCAGGCCTTGGCGCGGGCGGGCTGATCTACGCGCTGATGATGCGGGATTTCGCCTTCCCGACGATTTCGGATTTCCACCTCGCCAACTCCTACAAGGGCGGTGGCGGCACCAATGTGGTGAACGTGATCCTGGTGGATTTCCGCGGCTATGACACCTTTGGCGAGATTATCGTGCTGGGCATCGCTGCCATGGTCATCTTTGCGCTGACAGAGGCTGTTTTGGCCACCCGTGTGCGTGCCTATCTGCTGAACCGCAAACCCGATCTGCCGCAGGCGGGCGATGCGCATCCGCTGATGATGGTGGTCGCGACGCGGGTGATGATGCCGCTGGCGCTGATGGTTGCCGCCTATATCTTCTTTCGAGGCCACAACCTGCCGGGCGGCGGCTTTATCGCGGGCCTGGTGGCGGCGATCGCCATCATCATGCAGTACATGGCCTCGGGCTTTGGCTGGGCGACGGAACGCCAACGGTTTCATTACCATGCCATCATCGGCTCCGGTGTGTTGATCGCCGCCGCCACCGGCATGGGCGCCTGGTTCAATGGCATGCCGTTCCTGACCAGCGCCTTTGGCTATCTGCACTGGGCACCGCTGGAGGAATTCGAGTGGGCCACCGCGGCGCTGTTCGATCTGGGCGTGTTCCTGGCGGTGGTGGGCGCAGTGCTGCTGGCCCTGGAAAGCCTGTCGCGCTTTGCCTGGCAGCCGGGCATCAGCTCCGAACACGCAATGGACATCAACCCGGCGCGCGACGAAGCGGCCAAGACCGGGACGGAGGCATAACATGGAACTTCTCGTCGCCTCGGCCGTGGGCATCCTGACCGCGGCCGGTATCTACCTGATCCTGCGTCGTCGCAGTTTCCCGGTGATCCTGGGACTGTCGCTGCTGACCTATGCGGTCAACGTGTTCCTGTTTGCCTCCGGTCGGTTGCTGTCTGGCGCGCCGCCGATCCTTAACAAATACGCCGAGGTCATCTACACTGATCCGCTGCCGCAGGCACTGGTGCTGACGGCCATCGTGATCTCCTTCGGCATGACGGCGGTGGTGGTGATGATCGCGCTTGGCGCCTATCTGTCGTCGCGCGATGACCGCACGGCGCTGAACGCGGAACCCGAAGGCGCCGGAGAGGACACATGATCGACCATATGCTGATCGCTCCGGTGGTGCTGCCGGCCCTCGTTGCGCCCTTTATCATCATGGCATTGCGCCACCATCTGGACCTGCAACGGATCTTCTCCGTTGCCAGCACGGTGCTGCTGGCCGCGATCTCGCTGACGCTGGCGGCCCAGGCCATGGATGGCAGCGTGCAGGTCTATGAGTTGGGCAACTGGCCCGCACCGTTCGGCATCGTGCTGGTGCTGGACCGGCTGTCCGCGATGATGATCGTGCTGACCGCGCTGCTGGCGCTGCCGGTGTTGCTCTATGCCATTGGCTCTGGCTGGGACCAGCGTGGCAGCAACTTTCACGCGCTGTTCCAGTTCCAGCTGATGGGCATCATGGGGGCCTTCCTGACCGGCGACGCATTCAACCTGTTTGTGTTCTTCGAGGTGCTGCTGATCGCGTCTTACGGGCTGATGATTCATTCCGGCGGCACCCGCAGGCTCCAGGCAGGCGTGCAGTATGTGGTGTTTAACCTCCTTGGCTCCACCCTGTTCCTGTTTGCGCTTGGCACGCTCTATTCCGTCACCGGTACGCTGAACATGGCAGATCTGGCCGTCAAGGTGGCGCAGATTCCAGCCGAAGACACGGCGCTGCTGCGGGTTGCCGCGGTGCTGTTGTTGCTGGTCTTTGCCATCAAAGCCGCGCTGCTGCCGCTGCATTTCTGGCTGCCTTCGGCCTATGCCAATGCGCCGATGCCGGTTGCGGCGCTGTTCGCCATCATGACCAAGGTCGGCGCCTATTCGATCCTGCGCATCTATACGCTGGTGTTCGGACCAGAGGTTGCCGCCACCGACGGGTTGACCCAGGGCTGGCTGCTGCCTGCTGCACTGTTGACGCTGCTCGCAGGGTCCATCGGTGTGCTCGGCTCGCGCAAGCTGGGGCGGCTGGCAGCCTTTGGCGCCATCTCTTCCATGGGCACGCTGTTGATCGCAATTTCGCTGTTCACCCCCGCAGCTACGGCTGCCGCGCTGTACTATCTTGTACACTCCACCCTGGCGGCGGCGCTGTTGTTCCTGGTCGCGGATCTGGTGATCGAACGCCAGGGCCGCTGGATCCTGCCGCAGCTACCGATGCCGCAGACCGGTCTCATTGCGGCGCTGTTCTTTGCCGCGGCCATCGCGCTGGCGGGCATGCCGCCGCTGTCGGGCTTTCTGGGCAAGCTGCTGGTTCTGGACGCCACCCGCGATGATGCGCTGGCCACCTGGATCTGGGCGGTCATCCTGATCGGTTCGCTGATCACCATTCTTGGTATGGCCCGCGCGGGCTCGCATCTGTTCTGGAAAGGCCACGGCCTGCCGCAGGAAACCGCGGATGAGCCGGGCGAGGTGGCCGTGCTGGTGGCTCCGGTGGCCCGGCTGCCCTTCGTCGCCTGCTTCGGGCTGCTGTTTGCCCTGGTGGCGCTGACCATATTTGCCGGCCCTGCCACCCGCTACGCCGAGGCCACCGCCGCGCAGCTGTTCACACCCACTGCATATATTGAAACCGTCCTTGGCAAGGAGGCCGAATGACCCTTCTGCGACGCCTGTTTCCGCACCCGCTGCTGACACTTCTGCTGACCGTGACCTGGCTGCTGCTGGTCAACGGCTGGTCGCTGAACTCCCTGCTGTTCGGCCTGGCACTCGGCATCCTCATTCCGTTTGTCACGCAGCCCTATTGGCCAAACCGGCCGCGTCTCAGGCGCCCGCTCAAGATCGTGGAATACGTGCTGGTGGTGCTGGCGGACATCGTGCAGGCCAACATCATCGTTGCGCGCATCGTGCTGTTCAAACCCAATGCCGAACGGCGCCCCAACTGGATCACCATACCGCTGGATCTGAAGACGCCCGAAGCCATCACCGCCCTGGCTGGCACGATCACGATGACACCGGGCACCTTGTCAGCAGATGTCTCCGACGGAGGCCACACTTTGCTGGTTCATTGCCTCGACGCCCCCAACCCCGACGCGGTCCGCGACGAGATCAAAGAGCGTTATGAACGTCGGCTGATGGAGATTTTCGAATGATCGGCATTGCCACCTACTTCGCTTTTGGCTGTTTTGCGCTGGCCATGCTGATGAACCTCTGGAAGGTCGCCACGGCCCCCGATGTGGCCGATCGCATTCTGGCGCTGGACACGATGTTCATCAACGCGATCGCACTGATGGTGCTTTATGGTCTGGCACTGGGCAGCGCGATCTTCTTCGAGGCTGCCATGATCATCGCCATGCTGGGGTTTGTCTCAACCGTGGCTTATGCGCGCTTTATCCTGCGCGGCAACATCATCGAATGAGGGACCGATATGGAAAGCCTGTTTGAAATCCTGGTCTCTGCCTGTCTGGTGATTGCCGGCGTCTTCGGCATCGTCGGCTCCTTCGGGCTGCTGAAACTGGATGACCCGATGTCGCGACTGCATGCGCCCACCAAGGCGACAACGCTGGGGGTCGGTGGTGTGCTCCTGGCCTCGATGCTGAATGCAGCTGCGTTCGGCGATTATTTCTCGATGCATGAGCTGATGATCACGCTGTTCCTGTTCCTGACAGCGCCGATCACCGCGCATTTCATCGCCAAGGTACATATCCACCGGCAGGAAAGCCGCGAGACCATGCCGGCCCCGGGCGAGGACGATCACTGGGCCACCCATGACACGGTCGAGGACGAACAGCGCCGCAACGCCACTGCGGATCCCGCAGAGCTTTGACCGTACAGCGCAGCAAAGGCCATTTCCGACATGCATGCTCCTCCTCTCCCCCTGACCCGAGACCTGGTGCTGATCGGTGGCGGCCACAGTCACGCCTTGGTCTTGCGCAAATGGGGCATGAAACCGCTGGCTGGCGCGCGCCTGACACTGATAAATCCTGGTCCCACCGCGCCTTACTCCGGCATGTTGCCGGGGTACGTCGCGGGCCATTACGCGCGCGATGAGCTGGACATCGACCTGATCCGCCTTGCCCGCTTTGCCGGTGCCCGTGTGGTCCTCGGCGCCGCCACGCATGTCGACACGGCGGCTCAGCGGGTGCATGTTCCGGGGCGGCCGCCGATCGCCTATGACGTGGCCTCCATCGACGTTGGCATCACCTCGGACATGCCTGATCTTCCTGGGTTCTCCGCCCATGCAACCCCGGCAAAACCACTGGGCGACTTCGCCGTTCGCTGGCAGGCGTTTTGCCAGGGCGGTGGTGCGGCACATGTGGCGGTGATCGGCGGCGGCGTCGCCGGGGCAGAGCTGATCCTGGCGATGGCATATGCCTTGAAGTCGCGCGGCCGACTGGCGCAAGCGACCCTGATCGACAGCGACCGGGCCTTGGCCACTGTCAGCGCCCCTGCCCGCGCCACCCTGCGGCGGGCCATGACCGAGCTGGGCGTGCGACTTGAAGAACACGCTGCGGTCGCCCGGATCGAGGCCGACCATATCCTGTTGGAGGACGGCCGCGAGATCCTGTCCGACTTCACAACCGGCGCCGCGGGCGCGCGTCCTTATGCGTGGCTCGCGGACTGTGGTCTTGATCTGCACGATGGGTTTGTCCGCGTCGATAGCACGCTGCAAAGCTCCGTGGCCAATGTCTTTGCTTCCGGCGATTGCGCCCACATGCAGCACGCGCCACGCCCCAAGGCCGGGGTCTATGCCGTGCGTCAGGCCCCGGTGCTGTACCACAACCTGCGCGCCAGTCTGACTGGCGATCCACTGCGCCGCTACCATCCGCAAAAGGATTACCTGAAGCTGGTCTCACTTGGAGCCCGGGAGGCCCTGGGCGAACGCCTCGGTCACAGTTTCAGCGGCCCGCTGATGTGGCGCTGGAAGGACCGCATCGACCAGGCGTTCATGGAGAAGTTTCGCGACTTGCCCAGCATGGACCCTCCGGGCCTGCCCGCTGAAACCACATTGGACATGGGCGAGGCCTTGGGCGACAAGCCATTGTGCGGCGGGTGCGGCGCCAAAGTCGGGCGCGGCGCCCTGCTGCCGACGCTTGGCGGGCTCGGCGATGCAGGCCGGGACGACATCACTCCGCTTCCCGGCGATGACGCGGCCCTGCTGACCACGGGCGGCGCGCGGCAAGTCATCACCACCGACCATCTGCGCAGTTTCTGCAATGACCCGGTCATGATGGCCCGCATCGCCGCAGTGCATGCGCTGGGAGACATCTGGGCCATGGGAGCCGAACCGCAGGCCGCCACCGTGACCCTGATCCTGCCGCGGATGTCGCCCCGGCTTCAGGCCCGCAGCCTGGCAGAGATCATGACGAGCGCCTCTGGCGTTCTCACCGACGCGGGTGCCGCAATTGTGGGCGGACACACCTCGCTGGGAGATGAGCTGACGGTGGGCTTCACCATAACCGGCCTGTGCCCAAGGCCACCCGTTTCCCTCGCAGGCAGCCGCCCCGGTGACGCGCTGATTCTGACCAAGCCGCTCGGCTCCGGTGTGTTGCTGGCCGCGGAGATGGCCGGACAGGCCGATGGCGCCTGGATCAACGCCGCGTGGGAGCAGATGTGCCAACCCCAGGGCGCCGCCGCCCGCATCCTCGGCCCGGTGGCTCACGCAATGACAGATGTGACCGGCTTCGGTCTGATCGGGCATCTGCTCGGCATCTGCGAGGCCTCTTCGGTGGGGGCCGAAGTTTTCACTGGTCGCGTGCCGCTGATGCAGGGGGCCGCCCGTCTGGCGGAGGCCGGCGTCCGCTCCTCCCTGTTTGCGGCCAATCAGGTGACAACGCCGGAACTGAGTACCAGCGGATGGCAGGATCTGCTGTTTGATCCGCAGACTGCTGGTGGGCTGCTGGCAGCGGTACCGGGCGAGCAGGCCGAAACGCTGCTGCGCCAATTGCAGGATGCCGGCTATCCGGCTGCCATCATCGGCCGGACCAATCAGGTGTCGGGGGCGATCACGCTCAGCAGCTGACCCGTCCCCGGTGGCGGCAGGGGCAAGGGGCCAGCCCCTCTTGGCCAAGCGGCCAATTCACCCCAGAGTATTTCGGACCAGAAAGAAACCGGACCCGCGCGGCGCATCAGCGCCGGGCGGGAGATCCGCCGGTGGCAAGACTAGACGGCGGCAAGCAGGTCTGACACCTGACGCGCCATCCTCTCTTGGCCGGATTCGTCCAACGTGGCGGCCTCGATGGTCGCGATCACCTCCGCACCGATCGCGGCACGGGACTTGCGATAGGCGGGATCGTAATGGTCGATCATCAGCGCATGGGTCAGTGCGGCTCGGTCACCGGCGGCGATGCTGTCAAACCAGCCGTCCACCACCGGACCGGACCGATGCGCGCGCAACGGAGCGAGCTTTTCGCGCAGGCGGTCGGCGTCGGACAGGATGTCATCGTAGGCCTGCACCAGATAAGAGCTGCGCGCTGCCACCGGTGCCTGGATCTCAATCCGGGGCGCCTGTTTCATCGCACTCCACAGAGTTGGCGGGATGATGCGCTGACCAATCTTGCTGGACTCCGCCTCTACCAGCACAGGTCGCGCCGGGTCCAGCCGCATCAGTGCGCCGGCGACGGCTGATTCAAAACCTTTTTGCGAAGGCTGCGGCGTCGGCATGTCGCCCAGCAGCGACCCGCGGTGATTGGCCAGACCTTCGAGATCCAGCACTTGGGCGCCGTGACGCCCGGCGCGTTGCAGGATCTCCGTCTTGGCGGAGCCAGTATAGCCGTCTAGCAAAATCAAGCGATACGGCAGCGGCGAGTCGTACATCGCGCTATGGACCAGCCGGCGATAGCTCTGATAACCGCCTGCGACGACCTCGGCCCGCCAGCCGATTTGCTGCAACATCCAGGTGAACGAGCCAGAGCGCTGGCCGCCGCGCCAGCAGTAGACCAGCGGCTTCCAGCTGCCCTCGTGGTGGCTGAGCCGCTGTTCGATGTGATTGGCCGCGTTGCGAAACACCATCGCTGCGCCCAGTTTGCGGGCCTTGAAGGGGCTGTCCTGCACGTAGATCGTGCCGACGTGCGCGCGTTCCTCGTTGTTCAGCACCGGCAGGTTGATCGCGCCGGGCACATGGTCTTCGGCGTGTTCAGCGGGGCTGCGCACATCGATCACCGCATCGAAGCCGTGGGCATAAAACTCTTGCAGGGATGTGAATGTCAGCGCCATGTCCCCGATGTAACCTGCGTCCGGACACGGGGAAAGCGACAAATGCCGGGCCTTTGGCAATAAACCTTGCATGGCGCGCGTGGCGGGCGCTATGGCAGGGAAAACCAAAACTCCACATACCCCGCGGGACGAGATCCGCGGACTTGGACCGGGGAAACAACTGCAATGGACACCAACCCGCTGGACACCGCCCCCCTGGACACCGACCCCCTGGACATCCACGCCCTGCCCGGCCACCTGATCCGGCGGCTGCACCAGATCTCTGTTGCCCAGTTCATGGATCGCATGGCCGAAGAGGACATCGACCTGACGCCGGTGCAATTCTCCGCCATGACTGCGATCCGCCGCCATCCCGGGATCGATCAGGCCTCTGTGGCCGGACTAATCGCCTATGATCGGGCCACCCTTGGCAAGGTCGTGGACCGCTTGGTGGACAAGGGATTGGTGGCGCGGCGGATCTCCGCGGCCGATCGGCGCGCCCGCGAGGTGCGCCTGACCAGTGCCGGCACCGCGTTGCTGGACCGTGTCCTGCCAATCGTAAAGGCAGCGCAGGCCCGCTTTTTATCCGGACTGAGCGCCGAAGAGCGGGACCAGTTCATTGCCTTGTTGCAAAAAGCCACGCTCGCCGCCAATGACCTGAGCCGCGCACCGCAACGGGATCTGCCCGACATTCAATCTGCAGGCTAGGGCACCTGCGCCCGGCGTCTGCTTTGCACGGGCTAATAAGCCCAGGGTCAGATCAGCTGGGTCGGCGGCTGCTCCACCGCGTCAAACGGCTCGATCAGCGCCTCGCCTTCTGCCCGATTGGAGTTTACTTTCGGATCGACCCGGTGATAGCGCAGCAGGTTCTCCGCGCCGGGCTGCATCAGGCTGGCGGCGCCATGCCCCTCCTCGCCCAGCCATTTTGCCCAGTCGTCAGTCTCCAGCACCAGCGGCATCCGGTGATGGATGGCGCTGACCGATTTGTTGGCGGCCGTGGTGACGATGGCGCAGGTCTGCACCGGGCTGGCCTGCGCCCAAGACTGCCAGATTGCCGCAAAGGCGATGGGAGCGCCGTCGCTGCGCTGAAGATACCAGGGTTGGCGGCTGCCGTCCGTTGCCTTTGTCCACTCGTAAAAGCCGCTGGCGGGGATCAGGCAGCGGCGCGTGCGGCAGGCCTCGGCAAAGGCGGACTTGCGCGCCAGCGTCTCCGCGCGGGCGTTGATGAGCAGCGGACCATCGGTTTCACTGCTGTACCAATGAGGCAGAAAGCCCCAGCGCATCGAGACCAGCCGACGGCCGCCTTCTGCGGCCTGTACCACATGCACCCGGCTCGTTGGGCAGACGTTGTAATCCGGCACCTTCGGCAGGTCATTGGCAGGCTGCGCCGCAAACAGTTGCGCCATGGCGTCGCTGGGCAGGGTTATCGCAAATCGTCCGCACATGGTATGTTCCCTGGCAGATTGCCTACGGCAGGCGGGTACAGGCGCAGCGACCGCGCCGTCGCTATTTCATATAGGCCTTGCGGGCCAGATCCAGCCGCGCGTCCATCATCGAGATCTGTTTCAGAATATCCTGACGACGACTGCGGTCACCGGCCTCCCGGAGTTCCTGCCGCAGGCGTTGCAGCTCTCGCGACAGGCTGACGAATTCCGGCACCCCGCCGCTTTCGCGGATCAGCCGGTTCACCATCTCGTTCTCCGGGTCATCGCAGGCTGGCAGAGGTCGCCCCGCGCCCGGCAGGTTTTCGAACTCGCCGTCTTTCTCGGCGGCTGCGATGCGGGCGTTGATGAGGTCAATCAGCGGATGGTCCATGTGGCAAGAATAGATAAGGCCGCGCGCCGCTTCAATGGCATTGGCCCAGCCGCCCGACGGCGGTCCACCCGTCGGCCCAGAAGGAAACGCCCGGCGGGTTGCACCGCCGGGCGAAAGCTTCGCAAATGGTCGCCCGGTTGCCCGTGCAGGCAAAGAGCTGACCGGTCAGCCCTGTGCGGGCTTATTTCTTGGTGATACGGCCGTCGGTATAGGCGCTGTAGGGGCCGGCCTCTGCCAGATACTCTGCTACGACATCCGCCAGGTCGGGGCCAAAGTCATAGGCGTTCTTGTCGTCGCCTGCGAACACCTTGTAGCCGTCGCCGCCATTACGGACATAGTTGTTGGACACCACACTGTAGGTCTTGTCCGGGTCGATCGCGGTCCAGGCATCGCCCTCCATGACCATCACGTCCGACACCCGCGCGCCCGCTTCCTTGGAGGCGTCGAAGGCAAACTTCATTCCCGCCACTTGCGGGAAACGCCCGGCGCCGTCCTCGATCTGGCTCACCCCGTTTTCCAAAGCATCGATCATGGTCTGGCCGCTCACCTGGAAGGTCGACAGCGTGTTTTGGAACGGCAACACCGACAGAACCTCGCCCATGGTCACCTCCCCCTGATCGATCGAGGCACGCAGCCCGCCGCCGTTCTGGATGGCGATGGTCACCCCCTGATCCTTGACCCGGGCCAGCATGGCATCGGCCACCAAGTTGCCCATCGCACACTCGCCCGACCGGCAGGCCTCGCGCGAACCATCGACCGCTTCGGAGGTCTCCGCCACCACGCGGGTTTTCATTTCCTCAATCGGAGCGCCCATTTCCGCGACCCGTGCCGCCATGTCCGCGTCCGGCGTGACCGAGGCGTCCAGCAGGATCGGCTCCCCCTCGGCGGCCGTGACATTGCCGTCATCGTCAAAGGTCACCGTCAGCTCGCCCAGATACTTGGAATAAGCATAGGCCTGCACCACCGGCACATCCCCCACCATGGTCGGATACGGTCCGGCTGCCTTGTCAGAGGTGTTGGACAGCAGCGTGTGCGAATGGCCGCCAACCACCAGGTCGATACCCGGAACCTTGGCGGCGATATCCAGATCCTTGGACAGGCCCACGTGGGTCAGCGCGATGATCTTGTTGACCCCCTCTTCCTCCAGCGCTGCAACATCGGCCTGAAGGCTTTCGATTTCATCCTGAAATACCACGTTCGGCCCCGGCGATGAGGTCTCGACCGTGTCGGTGGCCAAGGCTGAAATGATGCCAATCTTTTCGCCGCCCACCTCCAGCACCACGTGGTTGCCGACCTTGCCCTTCAGCGCAGGTTCGGACGTCAAATCCAGATTGCCAGAGATCACCGGGAAGGACACAGCATCAGTAAATTTCTCCAGCCCAGCAGGACCATCGTCAAATTCGTGGTTGCCAACCGCCATCACGTCATAGCCGATCGCCTCCATGAACTCCGCCTCGGCCGCGCCCTTGTAGGTGGTGTAGAACAGCGACCCCTGGAATGGGTCGCCCGCATCCAGCAGCAGCACGTTCTCCCCCTCCAGCGCTGCGCGACGCTCTGCGACCTTGGTCATGACGCGCGCAACCCCACCGAAGCACTTGCCCTCAGTCTCATCCTCGGCGCCACAGGTGGAATCGTATTTGTTGATCGACTCGATCCGGCTGTGGATGTCGTTTGTGTGCAGGATCGTCAGCTTGAACTCCGCCGCGGCCGCCCCCGCCGTCAGGGCCAGCACCGCAACCGATGTGAGAAATTTCCCAGTCATACAATATACTCCCGTTGTTTTGTTTTGCGTTGATCGTGCGCCCAAATCCCCCATCCGTCAAAGGGGAAAAGCGGCACCGGCACGACTTTTGCCCCCGTCTCCCTGGCTGACGGCGCGTAACTACGCACCAAGCGTTGAACCAGCCGCCAGCGGACACAACCGCCTTGCCTCTTGATTCAGCGCCCCGTGCAGGGCATCAGACCGCCATGCTGATCTACAAGATATTCCGCGCGGACGAATGGGCCGCCCTGCAAGCCGACGGCGAGACCCAAGGCGCGCCAATTGATGTAAGCGATGGATATGTGCACTTTTCGACCGCCAGGCAGGCGGCAGAGACCGCTGCCAAACATTTTTCCGGAGCAGAGGGGCTGGTGCTGCTGGCCTGCGATGCCGGGTCTATGGCGGATGACCTGAAGTGGGAGGTATCCCGCGGGGGGGCCGAATTCCCACATTTGTACCGCAAGCTACGCCTGTCGGATGTGGTCTGGTCCAAACCGCTACCCCTGGTTGATGGTGTGCATCAGTTTCCGGAGGGCATGGCGTGAAGCTGGTCGAGAGACTGGGCGTCGCGGCGCTGCACCGGCTGGACCCTGAGGCCGCGCATGGGGCCTCGATCAAGGCTTTGAAACTGGGGCTGGCCCCGGCGCCCGGCCCGATCACCTCTGCCAGGTTGCGGACCTCTTTGGCCGGGATCGAACTGCCCAATCCTGTGGGGCTGGCGGCGGGCTATGACAAGAACGCCGAGGCGCTGGCGCCCCTGGCAAAATCGGGTTTCGGCTTTATCGAGGTCGGAGCCGCCACGCCCCGCCCGCAGCCGGGCAACCCAAAGCCGCGCCTGTTCCGCCTTACTGAGGACCGCGCCGCGATCAACCGGTTCGGTTTCAACAACGAAGGCATGGAGGCAATTGGCGCCCGGCTGGCACAGCGGCCGCGCGATGCGGTGATCGGGCTGAACCTGGGCGCCAACAAGGACAGCGAAGACCGCGCTGCAGATTTTGCCCGTGTGCTGGCTCATTGCGGCGCGCATCTGGATTTTGCCACGGTGAACGTGTCCTCACCCAACACGGAGAAACTGCGGGATTTGCAGGGCAAGGCGGCGCTGTCGGCGCTGCTGTCGGGTGTGATCGCGGTGCGCGACGGTTTGGACCGCCGGGTGCCGGTGTTTCTGAAAATCGCACCCGATCTGGATCGCGACGGGATAGAGGATATCGCCGCCGTGGCACTGGACAGCGGCATTGATGCGGTGATCGCCACCAACACCACACTGTCGCGCGACGGTTTGCACAGCGCGCACAAGGACGAAGCAGGCGGCTTGTCCGGTGCGCCGCTGTTCGAACGCTCCACCCGTGTTCTGGCACAGCTGTCGCAGCTGCTGGACGGTCAGGTGCCGCTTGTCGGCGTTGGCGGCATCAGCACAGCTGCGCAAGCCTATGCCAAGATCTGCGCCGGTGCGAGCGCGGTTCAGTTGTACACGGCCATGGTCTATGGCGGGCTGTCGCTTGCGGCGGACATTGCCCGCGGGCTTGACGTGCTGCTGGAACAGGACGGCTTTGACACCGTCGCGCAGGCAGTTGGAACCAAACGAGAGGACTGGCTGTGATCACCTATTGGCACAATCCGCGCTGTTCGAAATCCCGTGCCGGTCTGGCGCTGCTGGAGGACCGCGGCGCAGAGGTTGCGGTGCGGCTATACCTCAAGGACGCGCCCACGGTGACAGAGCTACAAGAGGTTCAGGCAGCTCTGGGCCTGCCCGCGCTTCAAATGATGCGTCGCGGCGAGACGAAGTTCAAGGAGCTGGGGTTTGGCCCTTACACGCCGGAAAACGCGCTGTTTCAGGCCATGGCCGACCATCCGATCCTGATCGAGCGACCGATTGCAATCTCTGCGACCAAGGCGGTGATCGGCCGCCCGACTGAGGCCATCGAAACCGTCTTGCAGCCATAGCCGACGTCGTCCGGCGCAACCGGTCGAGATCAGGCCGCCACCTGCGCCTCCAGCCTGGAATAGCGCAATCCCAGGGTCACACCGCGGGCCAGGTTCAGCACCATCAGTGCCGCCCACAGCCCGTGATTGCCAAACATCGGCACCAGGACCAACAGCGCCACCACATAGGCCGCAACCGCCTGAAGCATCGCGTTGCGCATATCGCGGGTCCAGGTGGCGCCAATGAAAATCCCGTCGAACATGTAGCTTGCAACGCTCAGCACTGGCGCCACAATCACCCAGATCAGATAGACACGCCCGGCCTCGCGCACGGCGGGGGCGGTGGTCATCACGTCGATGATCGCAGGCCCCGCCAGCGCAAACCCCAGCCCGAGCAGCAGCGCACCGCCCAGACTCCATTGTGCGGCAACGATTGCTGCACGGCGCAGTCGCCCGCGGCTCCCGGCACCAACGGCCCCGCCCACCAGCGCTTCGGCGGCAAAGGCAAACCCGTCCAGACCAAAAGCTGTCACCGACACGAATTGCAGCAGGATCTGGTTGGCCGCCAGGTTTACGTCCCCCACCCCGGACCCGATGAATAGAAAGGTGGTGAAAGAACCGGTCAGCAGCACCGAGCGCAGCATGATGTCAGCATTGACCTGCATCATTCGGTGCAATCTGGCGCGGTCAAACACCCGCGCCCAGTTGCGCCATTGCTTGCCACCAAAAGCATCGCGGCAGAGGTACAGGCCCAGCGCGAGACCGCTCCATTCTGCAATCAAGGTGGCCGCCGCCACGCCTTCGACACCCCAGCCCAGCCCCAGCACAAACCACAGATCCAGCAGGATGTTCAGCCCGTTCATCCAGATTTGCAACACGAACACCCCGCGGGTGCGCTCCATCGCAATCAGCCAGCCGGTCACCGCATAAAGCGCGATGGTGGCCGGCGCGCCCCAGATGCGCACCTCCAGATAATCCCGCGCCAGGCGCTCGACCTCGGCACTGGCCGGGGCGATGGCAAAGGCAGCCCAGAACACCAGGACCTGCAACAGGATGAACGAAACCCCCGCCGCCAGCGCCAGCAGCAGCCCACGCATCAGCAGAGCGCCGGTTTCGGCCTGGTCGCCAGCCCCCCGCGCCTGTGCTGCCAACCCGGTGGTGCCCATTCGCAAGAAACCAAAGATCCAGTAGATCGAGGAGAGCACAACCGCGCCGATCCCGACGGCCCCAATCGGCGCCGCGGCGCCCATCTGGCCCACCACGCCGGTATCCACCGCCCCCAGGATCGGCACTGTCACGTTGGACAGCACGATCGGCAAGGCAATCCTGAGCACCCGAGAATGGGTGATGGGAGCGGATGTCTCTGTCGTCAACGGGTCAGCCTTTGGCGTCGGTGTCCTGGGGCATCAGGAAATGGCCGGTGGCCTGCGCAAACAGCTTGTCCTTGTGGTCCTGCCAGCTTTCCACATGAACCGAGGCATAGCGGCGTCCCGACCGGTTCACCCGGGCCCGCGCATAGGCGTCGCGCGGCAGGCCGGAGCGCAGGTAGTCCACCGTGAAGTCAATCGTCTTGGGCTGGCGCGGCAGATTGCCCAGCGCCATCTCCGCCGGGTCCAGATCGCCGGATTCGATACGCGGCCACAGGTGCGACCAATTCAGCGTGATCACCGCCGTGATCTCAAGAAAGGCCGCCGTGACACCGCCATGGATGGCCGGCAGAAACGGGTTGCCGATCAGCTTGTCGTCAAAGTTCAACTGCGCCGTCAGCTCATCGCCGCGGCGGTCAAAGGTCACGTTCAGAAACCGGATGTAGGGCACGGAATCGACCAGCGCCGACAGGGCCATGTCGCGGCGCTGCTTGATGACCTGAATGGGTTCGGGGCGGGGGCGGCTCAAAACTTATCCTCCACGGTAAAGGCACCAGCGGCGGTGGCGACGGGGCGGTCTTCATCCTCGTCCATGGCGACGGCCCGCACGAAGGCCACTGACCGGGTGATGTGGTGGCAGGTGGCGCGGGTGGTGATCGCTTGGCCGGGTGTGGCGGGCCGCATGTAGTCGATGCGCAGGTCGATGGTCGCGGTGCCGCCGGGCGCGGCCGGGTGGCTCATCACCGCAGCGCCGCAGCACGTGTCCATCAGCGCCGAAACCGCGCCGCCGTGAATCACACCGGTGGTCGGATCGCCGATCAGCTTGTCATCATAGGGCATGCGGATTTCGGCCGTGCCATCGCCGATCTGGGTCAGCGTCATGCCCAGCTGCCGGGCATGGGGAATGGCTTCGATGAATTGCCGTGCGAGCCGGGTCTGATCGGCCATGAAAATGCTCCCCTTTGGATGTTTCACCATCTTTGGCCGCGCATTCGTCAAAGCGCAAGGGCCGCGCAGCAGGCGCTTGCACTGGTTGCTGCAAGTGCATAGGTTCCCCGCAAGGGAGAAGCACGATGAGCGGCAACAGACTGTCATTCAAGGAAATGTGCGCCGAGTTCGAGGTCACGCCCCGAACCCTGCGCTATTACGAATACATCGAACTTTTGCAGCCTGACCGCGAAGGGCGGGCTAGGTTCTACGGCCCTCGGGAGCGTGCCCGCATGAAACTGATCATGCGCGGGCGCAAATTCGGCTTCCCGCTCGAAGAAATCCGCCAGTGGCTGCTGATCTACGAAGAACAGGGCAATGACGTGCAGAACCAGGCCTTTGTCGAAATGGCTGACCGTCAACTCGTCGAACTGGAAAAACAGCGCGAGCAGATCGACGAGGCGATCTCCGAGTTGGCCGATCTGCGCAAAGCGACCAAGGCGATGCTGAAGTAAGTGCGCTATCCGCGCGGCGCTGATGACGCCGCGCACCCCTCTGCCCCCCCTCTAACATCAAATGACCGCGCAGGCTCCGCGGGCCGCTTTCGGCCGCCGCGGCCGTTTCGGATTCGCCCAGCAGCCAACCAGCGCGCGGGACCGCGCGATCCGCGCGCCCTGTGACGCGACGCGGGACGTTGCGTCATTTTTCGCTTAATTTGTGATCGCCCCAGAGCGGCCGTAAGTGACGCAACGTAGAACTTACGTCAACGTCAAGTTCCCCTTGCAAGATGCGCGTCCTGATCCCAGCCTAATGGGGAACCAAGCCGCAAGAGTGACATCAATGACCGACAGAACCATGACCATCCGGGAAATGTGCGAGGCCTTTGACGTGACCCCCCGCACGCTCCGATTTTACGAAGCCAAGGAACTGTTGTTCCCGATCCGCGAGGGGCAGAAACGTCTGTTCACGTCGCGCGACCGCGCCCGGCTGAAGCTGATCCTGCGTGGCAAGCGGTTTGGCTTCAGCCTTGAGGAGATCCGCCAACTGCTGGACCTGTACCACGTTGGCGACCAGCAGCTGACCCAGCTGAGCCGCACCTATGAGATCGCCCAGGATCGACTGGCCGACATGGAGCGGCAGCGCGAAGAGCTGACCGAAGCCATCGAGGATCTGAAGGAACAGCTGGCCTGGGGCGCGCGGATGATCGCCTCCATGAAGGCAGACAAGAAAGCGGCGGAATAGCCCGCCTGCCCCCCTGCCACGGCACCCCAGTTTTTGACATAACCCAAGACGAGGACGACAATGCCTTCTTACACAGCCCCTGCCAAAGACGCACAGTTTATCCTGCATGATGTCCTGAAAGTCGCAGAGAGCGCCATCCCCGGCTACGCCGAACTGGAACCGGATTTCACCAATGCGGTGCTGGAAGAGGCCGGCAAGGTGGCCAGCGGCGTGTTGCATCCGCTGAACGTCGTCGGCGACACCGAAGGGTGCCGTCTGGAGAACGGTATCGTTCACACCCCCAAAGGCTTCCGCGAGGCATTTGAGCAAGTCAAGGAAGGCGGCTGGCCCGGCATCGACATGCCCGAGGAATTCGGCGGCCAGAACATGCCTTATGTGATCGGCACCGCGGTGGGTGAGTTCTTCTCAGCTGCCAACCAGGCCTTCACCATGTACCAGGGTCTGACCCATGGCGCGGCCTCGGCCATCCTGGCGCATGGCACGGATGCGCAAAAGGCCACCTATCTGCCCAATATGGTCAGCTGCCAGTGGACCGGAACCATGAACCTGACCGAACCGCATTGCGGCACCGACCTGGGCCTGATGCGCACCAAGGCAGAACCGCAGGACGATGGCAGCTTCAAGATTTCCGGCCAGAAGATCTTCATCTCTGCCGGCGACCATGACATGGCGGAAAACATCGTTCATCTGGTGCTAGCGAAGATCCCCGGCGGCCCTGAGGGCATCAAGGGTGTCAGCCTGTTCATCGTGCCCAAGTTCCTGGTCAACGAAGACGGCTCGCTGGGCGCACGCAACGGCGTTTCGGTCGGCAAGATCGAAGAGAAGATGGGCATCCACGGCAACTCCACCTGCGTCATGAACTATGACGAGGCCACCGGCTATCTGCTGGGTGAGGCGCACAAGGGCATGCGCGCCATGTTCACCATGATGAACGAGGCCCGTGTCGGCGTGGGCATGCAGGGTTTGGCCCAGGCTGAGGCCGCCTATCAGAACGCGGTGGAATACGCCAAGGACCGGCTGCAGGGCCGCGACGTGACCGGCGCCAAGAACCCCGAAGGCCCGGCCGATCCGCTGATCGTGCATCCGGACATCCGCCGCTCGCTGATGGATCAGAAAAGCTTTGCCGAAGGCGCACGCGCGTTCCTGCTGTGGGGTGCCACGCTGATCGACCAGGCCCACCGGGCCGAGGATGCGGACGCCGACGGGCTGATCTCGCTGATGACACCGGTGATCAAGGGCTTCCTGACAGATCAGGGCTACGACATGACCGTGCAGGCTCAGCAGGTCTATGGCGGCCACGGCTACATCGAGGAATGGGGCATGTCGCAATACACCCGCGACGCCCGCATTGCAATGATTTACGAAGGCGCCAACGGCGTGCAGGCGCTGGACCTGGTGGGCCGCAAGCTCGGTCAGCACGGCGGCAAGTATGTCCTCGCCTTCTTTGACATGGTGAAAACCTTCTGTCAGGAAAACAAAGATATTTCCGAGGAATACACCAAGGACTTCATCAAGCCGCTGCAAGCGGCATCAAAGGATCTGCAAGCGGCCGGCATGTTCTTCATGCAGCAGGGCATGAAGAACCCCAACCAGGCGCTGGCCGGCTCCTACGACTTCATGCACCTGTTCGGCCATGTCTGCCTTGGCCTGATGTGGGCGCGCATGGGCAAGGCCGCACAGGAAGCGCTTGACGCCGGGGCCACTGACGCGGCGTTCTATGAGACAAAGCTGGCCACCGGCCGCTACTACATGGCGCGACGCCTGCCTGCGACCAAGCTGCACCTGGCGCGCATCGAAAGCGGCGCCGAGACAGTGATGGCGCTGGACGCGGAGGCCTTCTGATATTGCTGGGGTGCGCCCGCGCGGCGCACCCCGTCGGCCCTGACGGTGACATTCGAACGCAAAGGAGCAAACCATGCCAAAGCGCTTTCGCCTGACCCGCCGCCTGCCCGTCGCCATGACCGAAGACGGCTACAGGCGGCTGAGGAAGTTCGCCCTGGAGGCCGGTCTGGACGAAGGCGAAGCGCTGTCCTTTCTGTTCGAGAATTTCGACAGCGTGACCAATCACGACAACCTGACCCACCGGCTGCGGCTGTTCAACGCCGAGCTGGAAAGCCGCAAGACATAAGCCCCACAAGGGGCAGCACGGGGAGAGAGCCATGACCAGTAACACATCCGCATGGATGACGCCTGAACACCAGATGCTGGCCGACATGACCGCCCAGTTCATCACCAATGAATGGGCGCCGAAGTTCGAGATCTGGCGCAAGCAAGGTATGATGGATCGCGAGACCTGGGAACAGGCAGGCGAACTCGGCCTGCTCTGCCCGTCGGTCCCCGAACAGTACGGCGGCGCGGGAGGCGATTTCGGCCATGAGGCGGTGATCCTGATGGAAGGCAGTCGGGCCAATCTTGCCAGTTGGGGCCACGGCATCCATTCCGGCATCGTGGCGCACTACATCCTGGCGTACGGCACCGAAGAGCAGAAACAACGCTGGCTGCCAGACATGGTGAGTGGCAAGCTGGTCGGCGCGCTGGCGATGACCGAGCCCTCCACCGGCTCCGACGTGCAGGCGATCAAGACCAAGGCATTGCGGGACGGAAACGGCTACCGGCTGTCAGGGCAAAAGACCTTTATAACCAACGGTCAGCACGCCAACCTGATCCTCGTGGCAGCCAAGACGGATCCTGCGGCAGGCGCCAAGGGGGTGTCGCTGGTGGCAGTGGAAACAGATGGCGCCGCAGGCTTCAGCCGCGGTCGCAATCTCGACAAGATCGGCTGCCATGCGGCGGATACGTCAGAGCTGTTTTTCGACAACGTCGAGATCCCGCCGGAGAACATTCTCGGCGGCGCGGAGGGCCAGGGGTTCTACCAGATGATGCAGCAGCTGCCCCAGGAACGTCTTATCATCGCCTGTGGCGCGGTCGGGGCGATGGAGGGTGCGACTGCTGGCACCGTCGCCTATTGCAAGGAGCGGGAGGCGTTTGGCGGGCCGCTCATGCAGTTTCAGAACACCCGTTTCAAACTGGCCGAATGCCTGACCAAGACCACGGTGGCACGCGCCTTCCTGGACGAATGCATCGCCGAACACCTGGCGGGCCGCTTGAGCGTTGAGAAGGCAGCGATGGCGAAATACTGGATCACTGACACCCAAGGCGAAGTGCTGGACGAGTGTCTGCAGTTGCATGGCGGCTACGGCTACATGCAGGAATATGCGGTGGGTGAGATGTGGGCCGACGCGCGCGTGCAGCGGATCTACGGCGGCACCAATGAGATCATGAAGGAGCTGATCGCGCGGGCGCTATAATCGCAGGAGCCGCGGCAGCACCGCAGGAGGTTGAGGATGGGTTCTCAGTATTTCGGGATAGATGAAACACAGACAGCACCCCTGCCCACAGGTTCTCGCCAAATGAGCGGGGACACCATCACCTTTTACGGCCATCGGCTCTCCAGCCTATACCGCAAGAAAAATCTCGAAAACTTCAGAAGGGTGCGGGTCAACGCCCCATCATCTGTCCAAAAATACGCCACGGGGATGCGGTGGTGTGACCCCCCCACTCCGCCATCCGACACAGGGAGAAACACATGACAATCAAACTGCATTGTTTTGGCGAAAGCGGCCATTCTTACAAGGCCGCCCTGGCGCTGGAACTCTCCGGTCTGGAGTGGGAGCCGATCTTTGTCGATTTCTTCAGCGGGGCGCATCGCACCGACGATTACCGCCGCCTCAACCTGATGGGCGAGGCCCCGGTGCTGATAGATGGCGACATACACCTGTCGCAATCCGGCGTAATCCAGCAGTACATTAGCGACAAGACCGGCAAGTTCGCAGGCCGCCCGGAAGACAAGTACGAGGTTCTGCGCTGGATCCTGTGGGACAATCACAAGCTGTCCAGCCAGGCCGGGATGACGCGTTTCCTGATGAACTTCATCCCCGAGGACAAACGTCCACAGGAGGTCATCAGCTTCATGCAGGGGCGCCTGCGGGCGGCCTTCAAGACGCTGAATTCCCATCTGCAGGGCCGCACGTGGATGGTCGGTGATCAGTTGACCAACGCTGACCTCACCTGTTGCGGCTACCTGTTCTACCCCGAGCCTTTCGGCTTTGACCGTGCCGACTGGCCCCATATCGACGCCTGGCTCTCGCGCATCAGCGCGGTGCCAGGCTGGCAACACCCCTATGACCTGATGCCCGGCAAACCGTCGGACCGGACTTGAGGAGACCAACATGACCGAAGCATATATCTATGACGCCCTGCGCACGCCGCGCGGCAAAGGCCGTAAGGATGGCGCCCTGCACGAGGTGACCTCTGTGCGGCTCAGCGCCCTGACGCTGAACGCGCTCAAGGAGCGCAACAACCTCGAAGGCCATGCCGTCGAGGACGTGATCTGGGGCAACGTGACCCAGGTCAAGGAACAGGGCGGCTGCCTTGCGCGCTCTGCCGTGCTGGCCTCGGACCTTGATGAGCGCATTCCGGGCCTTGCGATCAACCGCTTCTGCGCCAGCGGCATGGAAGCAGTAAACCTCGCCGCGAACCAGGTGCGTGGCGGCGCGGGCGATGGGTACATCGCAGGTGGCGTCGAGATGATGGGGCGCGTGGCCATGGGCAGCGACGGTGCGGCAATTGCTGTCGACCCGACCCTGGCGATGGACACCTACTTCGTGCCGCAGGGTATCTCGGCCGATATCATCGCCACCGAATACGGCTTCACCCGCGACCAGGCGGATGCGCTGGCAATGGAATCCCAGCGCCGCGCGGCCAAGGCCTGGGAAGAGAAGCGTTTTGACAAATCCATCATCACCGTGCGCGACCAGAACGGCCTGCCGATCCTGGACCACGATGAATACATGCGCCCCGGCACCGACATGCAGGCGCTGGGTTCGCTGAACCCCGCGTTCCAGATGATGGGCGAGCAGATGCCCGGCTTCGACAAGATCGCGATGATGAAATACCCGCATCTGGAGCGGATCAACCACATCCACCACGCGGGCAACTCCTCCGGTATCGTGGACGGCGCTGCGGCGCTGCTGATCGGCAACAAGGAATTTGGCGAAAAGCACGGCCTGACGCCGCGCGCGCGCATCAAAGCCACCGCCAAGATCGGCACCGATCCCACCATCATGCTGACCGGTCCGGTCCCGGTCACCGAAAAGATCCTTGCCGACAACGGCATGTCGATCGGCGACATCGACCTGTTCGAAGTGAACGAAGCCTTCGCCTCCGTCGTGCTGCGGTTCCAGCAGGCGTTCGATGTCGATCCGGAACTGGTCAACGTCAACGGCGGCTCCATCGCCATGGGCCACCCGCTGGGCGCCACCGGCGCGATCATCATCGGCACCCTGCTGGATGAGCTGGAGCGGCAAGACAAGCAATGCGGTCTTGCCACCCTGTGCATCGCATCGGGCATGGGCGCCGCCACTATCATCGAGCGCGTCTGAGCGCCGCAGCCTCACCTGAACAGGGTTGGAGACACAAAGAATGACTGATTTCAAATACGACGTAGACGCAGACGGCGTCGCAATCATCACCTGGGACGCGGAAGGCAAGTCCATGAACGTCCTCACCCGCGAGGCCTTTGGCCTGGTTGAGGAATACGTAGACCGCGCCCTTGCGGACGAAGCCGTCAAAGGCATCGTCATCACCTCCGGCAAGAAGGACTTTGCCGGCGGCATGGATCTGAACGTGCTGGCCACCATCCGCGAGGAGTCGGGCGACAACCCGGCGCAGGGCCTGTTCGACTTCACCATGAGCGGCCACCGTATCCTGCGGAAGCTTGAACTTGCCGGCATGGACCCGAAGACCAAAAAGGGCGGCAAGCCGGTGGCCTGCGCCATCAACGGCACCTGTGCGGGCATTGGCACCGAGATTGCGCTGGCCTGCCATCACCGGGTGATGACCGACAACCCGAAGGCCAAGATCGGCCTGCCGGAAATCATGATCGGCATCTTCCCCGGCGGCGGTGGCACCACGCGCTATTCCCGTATGGTGGGGGCCATGGCGGCAGCGCCTGTGCTGCTCGAAGGCAAGATGATGGACCCGAAAAAGGCCAAGGGCGCGCAGCTGGTGGATGCCGTCTCCGACGATCCGCTGACCGCGGCCCGCGAATGGGTTCTGAACGCCAAGGACGCCGACCTGGTGAAGCCTTGGGATGCCAAGGGCTACAAGATGCCCGGCGGCGCGCCCTATCACCCGGCGGGTTTCATGACCTTTGTCGGCGCCTCGGCAATGATCAACGGCAAGACCCAAGGCGCCTTCCCGGCGGCCAAGGCGCTGCTGTCGTCGATCTATGAAGGGGCCATGGTCGACTTCGACACCGCGCTGAAGATCGAGGCGCGCTGGTTCACCCATGTGCTGATGAACCCGTCGTCCTCGGCGATGATCCGCAGCCTGTTCCTGAACAAGCAGGCGCTGGAAAAAGGTGCGGTTCGGCCCAAGGACGTGGCGGACCAGACGGTCAAGAAAATCGGCGTGCTGGGCGCCGGCATGATGGGTGCGGGTATTGCGCTGGTGTCGGCCCAGGCAGGCATGGACGTGGTCTTGATCGACCGCGACCAGGCCGCGGCAAACAAAGGCAAGGCCTATTCCGCCGACTACATGGACAAGGGCATCAAGCGCGGCAAGGCGACGGCGGAGAAGAAAGAGGCGCTGCTGGCGCAGATCACCGCCACCGCCGATCTGGACGCGCTGAAAGGCTGTGATCTGATCATCGAAGCCGTGTTCGAGGATCCGGGCGTCAAAGCCGAGATGACCCGAAAGGTCGAGGCGATCATCCCCGAAGACTGCATCTTTGCCTCCAACACCTCGACCCTGCCGATCACCGAACTGGCCAAGGCGTCCAGCCGTCCGGAACAGTTCATCGGCATCCACTTCTTCTCTCCGGTTGAGAAGATGCTGCTGGTCGAGATCATCAAGGGCAAGGGCACCGGCGACCGTGCGGTGGCCAAGGCGCTGGACTACGTGCGCCAGATCCGCAAGACCCCGATCGTCGTGAACGACGCACGTTTCTTCTACGCCAACCGCTGCATCCTGCCCTACATCAACGAAGGGCTGCGGATGATCACCGAGGGCGTCTCGCCCGTGCTGATCGACAATGCCGCGCGGCAACTGGGCTTCCCCGTGGGGCCGGTGCAGCTGACCGATGAGACCTCGATTGATCTGGGCGCCAAGATCGCCCGTGCCACCAAGGAAGCGATGGGTGACGCCTACCCCCAAAGCCCCGCGGACGATTTGATCTTCTGGATGGAAGACCAGGGCCGCTTGGGCCGCAAGGCCGGTGCGGGCTTCTTCGACTATGATGATAAGGGCAAGCGGGTTGAGTACTGGAAAGGTCTGCAGGAGAAATACCCGCAGGCAGCAGAGCAGCCGGATCTGATCGAGGTGCAGGAGCGGCTGATGTTCGCACAGGTGCTGGAAGCGGTGCGGGCGCTGGAGGAAGGCGTGCTGATGGACATCCGCGAGGGTGACGTGGGCGCAATCCTGGCCTGGGGCTTTGCGCCCTGGTCCGGCGGGCCGCTCAGCTGGTTGGACATCCTGGGCACGCCTTACGCGGCAGAGCGCTGTGACGCGCTGACCGAAAAGTTCGGCGCGCGCTTCACCTGCCCGGCGTTGCTGCGGGACATGGCAGACAAAGGCCAGAGCTTCTATGGCCGGTTCGCACCGGAAAAATCCGCCGCCTGAATGGAACGCTGAAATAAAAACTGCGGCCGGGGGTTTCCCTGGCCGCAGACTGCGCTGAGTTTTGATTCCTGCGAAGACGCTCGCAGATCAGATCATCGGCGCCCGGTTTTCGCCCGCACCTGCGATGCTGGCGGCACCCGCCCAGCAATCTTCTTCGGCGATCATCGCCAGAACCAGTCCGCGCGCATCTTCCGGAGGCAGCAGCCGATAGGCGCTTTCTTCGGCGAAGACCCGCCCGCACATCAGATTGCGCGGCGCCGCGGTGAAACCCAGCATGCCAGCTTCCAGGTAGATCACCTGGTCCTGCGCAAAGCGGGGAATGACCAGTTCCAGCTCGGCGCCCGGATGCATCCGGCGAATGCCGCGATAGCCCTCCAGCGTGCAGGCAGGCACCACCGCGAAGGGGTCGCCTTGGGAATCTTCAACCAGATCGCTCTCCAGAAGCACCCCCTGATCCGGCATAAGCCACACCGGCAACCGGTTCATCAGCGCATCGCGCGGAACAAACAACGGGCAGCAGGCCGGGGCCAGCGCGCCTTCAGGTAGCCGGATGGTCTCGCGATGCAGCTCCGCGATCACCTGCATGCCATGGTCAAAGGTCAGAACCGTGTCACCGGGCGTCAGCGCCTCCACCGGACGCCAGCCCAAGTTCGACGCCACGTGGGTGCCTGCCAGAAACCCGCCCTCTGCCACCGGAACCAGCGGCAAGCCGCCGCGCTGCAAACGATCGATCGGGTTCTGTCTGTTCTTCATCAGCCAATCCAGCATCCGTGTTCCTTTCCCGCGTTTGCGGATGTCACCGTCGCAAAAACGTCCGCCGATGTGCTGCCTGCAATCAGGGCCTTCACGGCACATGTTTGCGGCAGAACCCGGGCATTGATCCCATTTCGGCATCAGCTTGCCCAGTCGTCGCGGATTAGATCTAGTCCGACGGGCAGTGCGCCATGTCCTGCTACCGGGATAGGGAATAATCGTTAAAAGAGTATTCAAATTGCGCAATGTCCTGCGCGCAGGCGGTGGCAATGGTCTCGGCACTGGCGTCGTCGTAATAGCTGCGCCAGTCACGTTCCCTGTCGCTCTCATTGACGCGCGGCAGCTCCAGCCCAAAGCCGAGATGACGGAACAGCGGCTGGGCATCTGCCGCAAAATGCTCCAGCCGGATAAATAGATGACACTGCTGCTGGCCGTCGGCGTGGCGCACATAGGCGGTCGCCGGGTGCCGTTTCAGCGACTGGATGATGCGCGGATGCTGTACAAAGGCGTGGAACTCCAGCTGCTGCGCCAGTGCCACAGCCGGGTGGTCGAACCGCTGGCTGCGCAGCCAGTGGAAATAACTCACCATCCGGTCCCAAGGATTGCGCACCATCGTAAAGACAAACAGGCTGCGCAGCTCTGCCTGCGGCAGCAAGCCCTCGATGTCGGCCAGGGTCGAATGTTTCCACAGGCGTCCGCGCGTCCGCACAGCCTTCACCCGACGGCGCCGCCTCAGCGCCTTGGGCGTATCGCCCAGCATCATGTCGTCGGCCATGGCGCGCGACTCCAGCGCCAGGGCCAGCGCGGTGCCGCCGGTCTTGGGAATATGCACAAACAGGTATTTTCGGCCCGGCGACAGGATCATGCCCCGACACTAGGCAATTGAGCCGACAAAGAAAACGACGGACATGCCACGCAAGGACCGGACGTTTCATTCTGGTCAGAAATACGCCGGGGTGAATTGGACCGCAGGGCCAAGAGGGGCCGCGCCTTTGCCCGCCCCGCCCTCAGCCTGAGCGCCGCGAAATCGTGATCCCCGCCGCCATGATCAGCCCGATGCCAAGGACCTGCCAGCCATTCAGAACCTGGCCGTACACCAGCCAGGCCACAGCAGGGCCGACAATCATCACCGAATACTCAAACACCGCAACAAACGACGCCTCGCCCAGCTGATAGGCGCGGGTAATCAGGAACACACCGCCCACTGCAGCAAGACCCTGCAGCATGAGGAGATGCGCAATGCCCCACATGTCCCACACCCAACCGCGGGTCAGAAAGCCATCCGCGCCCGCCGCCACCTCCTGCGGCCACAGGCTCAGCCCCGCCAGCGCCGCCGCCCCCAGCGCCCCCTGCACCAGCAGGTACACCAGCAGCATCGACACGGTGCTTTCGCCCTGACACAGCCGCCCGGTGGCAATTGAGCCGAGCGCATAAAACACACCCCCCGCCACCGGCAACAGGATCAGCGTATCAAACGCCGCCGGGTTCGGTTGCAACACCAGCATCACCCCGGCAAAGCCCGCAAACACCGCGCAGATCCGCACCCAGCCGATCCGCATCCGCAAAAACAGCACCGACACCAGGACAATGATGATGGGAGAGGTGAACAACCCCGCCAGCGCTTGCGCCAGCGGCATCAGCGCCACCGCCGAGAAATAGAACACCATCGACACCGCCAACAGCAGCGCGCGCAGAATAACCGCGCCCAGGTGAACCGGTCGCAGCCCGCCCAAACCGGCACGCGCCATCAGCAACAGAAGCGGCAATGCCACCACCGTGCGCATGACATAGAACTGCCCCAACCCGATGTGCTCCGCCATCAGCGGCACCGCATTATCGGTGATCCCAATGATCAGCATCGCGGCAAGCATGGAGTGCGCCGCCCGTGTCTGGCGCAGATTCCCAATATGAAGAACGGCGGCCGGGCTTGCAGTCGGCAGTGAATAGGTTGGTGAATGTTTCATGCTCTTCCCATAGCCCGCAACTTTCCGCAGTATCTGTTCTCAAAACGACATCAAAACGATTCAAGCCGGGAGGAATGCAATGGGGTGGATGGCGGATGAGACCGGACTGGAGAGGACAGCCGCGAACTTTGTGCCGCTGACCCCATTGTCGCACCTGCAACGGGCGGCACAGGTGTTTGCGGACCGAACCGCGGTGGTGCACGGCAGCCACCGGGTGACCTATGCACAGTATCATGCGCGTTGCACCCGGCTGGCCTCGGCGCTGGTCGGCCTGGGGGTGGCACCCGGCGACGTGGTCGCCACGTTGCTGCCCAATCTGCCCCCCCAGGCAGAAGCACATTTCGGCGTGCCCGCCTGCGGTGCGGTGCTGAACACCATCAACACCCGTCTGGACCCGGACACCGTCGCCTATATCCTGGATCACGGCGGTGCCAAGGTCCTGCTGGCCGATCCGCAGTTTCTGGCGCTGGCAGAGGCGGCGGTCAGCCGCATGGATGGCCCCGCCCCCATTATCGTCGAGGCCGCCGACCTGCACTCTGGCTTTCCGGTCAGCGGCAAGCATCTGGAGTATGAAACCCTGCTGGATCGCGGCGACCCGGATTTCGACTGGATCATGCCGCAGGACGAATGGGAAAGCCTCGCGCTCAACTACACCTCCGGCACCACCGGTCGGCCCAAGGGTGTGGTCTATCACCACCGCGGCGCGTATCTGATGACCATGGGTACGGTGGTGTCCTGGCGGATGGTGCTGCATCCAGTCTACCTGACCATCGTGCCGCTGTTTCACTGCAACGGCTGGAACCACACCTGGATGATGCCGCTGGTGGGCGGCACCTTGGTCTGCTGCCGTGACATCAGCGCCGAGAACATCTTCAACGCCATTCGCACCGAGGGTGTCACCCATTTCGGCGGCGCGCCGATCGTACTGAACATGCTGGTCAACGCCCCCGAGGAGTTGCGCGAGGGGTTCGAGCACCCCGTCGAGGTCTTTACCGCAGGCGCCCCGCCCGCTCCTGCGACCCTCGCCAAGATCGAGGCGCTCGGCTTCAACGTCACCCATGTTTACGGGCTGACGGAGACCTATGGCCATGTCACCGAATGCTATTGGAACGCCGACAGCTGGGATGATTTGGACCCCGACCAGACCGCCGCGATCAAGGCGCGTCAGGGTGTTGCCATGCCGATGCTGGAACCGGTGGTGATCCGCGACAGCAACCATGCCCCCTTGCCAATGGATGGCAAGACCCAAGGCGAAATCGCCCTGCGCGGCAACGTGGTAATGAAAGGCTACCTGAAAAACCCCGAGGCCACGGCAGAAGCCTTCCGCGGTGGGTATTTCAACTCCGGCGACATCGCGGTGCAGCATCCCGATGGCTATGTGCAGATTGCCGACCGGGCCAAGGATATTATTATCTCTGGCGGAGAGAACATCTCCTCGGTCGAGGTTGAGGGCGTTTTGATGGGCCACCCCGACGTGTCGCTGGCGGCAGTAACCGCAAAACCGGATGACAAATGGGGCGAAGTGCCATGCGCCTTTGTCGAGCTGAAGCCCGGGGCCACCACGGATGAGGCCGCACTGATCGCCTTTGCCCGCGAACGGCTGGCTGGGTTCAAGACTCCCAAGCAGGTTGTGTTTGCCGAGCTTCCGAAAACCGCAACCGGCAAGATCCAGAAGTTCGAACTGCGCAAGATTGCCAAGGATCTCTAGCTTTTTGCCCTTTCCGGGTCGTTGTAGGGGCAAAGCAATTTGCCGCCCCCGTCTTATGTGATTAATCTGCCCCGAACACACGATTGGGGACCGGGCTGGCTGCATGACGGCACTGAAGGAATTTGAACGGCTGGAGGCCGCAGGGTTGTGGCGCGCGGCGCCCGACGCGCAGCGGCGCGACGTGATCATCTCGCTCGGCGATGCGACGCTGACCATCACCGACATGAACGACCGGCCGCTGGCGCATTGGTCGCTGGCAGCGGTGGAGCGCGCCAACCCCGGCGTCTTTCCGGCCCTGTTCCACCCCGATGGCGACCCCGGAGAAACCCTGGAAGTTGCCAGCGACGAGACTGTCATGCTGGAGGCGATCCAACGGGTGCAGGCCGCGATCGGACGCACCCGCAGCCACCCCGGTCGCCTGCGCACCGTTGGCCTTCTGGGCGCGCTGGCGCTGGTCATGGCGCTGGTTTTTGTCTGGCTGCCGGGCGCCATCACCCGCCACGCGGTCAGCGTGGTGCCGGATATCAAACGCAAGGCCATCGGGCAGGCGCTGCTGGGTCGCATCGAGCGGGTCTCCGGCCCGGCCTGTGCCACCCGCGAGTCAGGGCCGATCCTGACCAAACTGGCTGAACGCACCGGCGTGCGGCAGCTGGCGATCCTGCGCTCCGGCATTCCCGGCAGCCTGTATCTGCCCGGCGGCATTGTTCTGCTGAACCGCAGTTTTGTCGAGGGTTTCGAAGACCCCGCAGTGGCGGCCGGCGCAATTCTGGCCGAACGCGCCCGTGCCGGGGTCACCGACCCGATGGCAGAGCTGCTGGAGGCGGGCGGTTTCTTGTCCGCGTTGAAGCTGTTGACGACCGGCGATCTGGACCGCAGCACGCTGGACGCCTACGCCGAGACCACATTAGGCAAACCGCGTCCGCAGCTGCCGGACGAAACAATACTGGCAGAATTTGCCCGTGCGGCCCTGCCCTCCACCCCTTATGCCTATGCGCTGGACGTGACCGGCGAGACCGTGCTGGGGTTGATCGAGGCCGACCCGATGGCAGGCCGCGAGCTGAAACCGGTGCTGAACGACCGCGACTGGGTGCAATTGCAAAACATCTGCGGCTGACGCCTCTTGCATCCCTCGCCCGCGCCCATAGATTGGCGCCTGGCGAGGACGGCCTCCGACCATTTTCACACCTGCCGGGACGGCCCGGCCAACCTGAGGAGAGCGGCCATGCGCAGCACCAAGGACCGTATCCGCCATGCCCTGTCATTTGAAATCATCGGCCTGTTGATGGTGACCCCGCTGGGGGCCTATATCTTTCACATGCCAATGGAGCACATGGGCGTTGCCGCGCTGGTCGGCGCCACCATCGCCACGCTGTGGAACTACGTCTACAATCTGGCCTACGACCGGACGATGCTGCGCCTGTTGGGGCATGTGCGAAAGTCGCTCCGCCAGCGCATCCTGCACGCCACGCTGTTCGAACTGGGTCTGCTGCTCGCGCTGATGCCGTTCTTTGCCTGGTACTTGCAGATTTCGCTGCTCCAGGCCCTGGTCATGGATCTCGGCTTTGCCGGATTTTATCTGGTCTATGCCTTCGTGTTCAACTGGGCCTACGACGTGGTCTTTCCGGTCCCCAGCCTGCCGTCGCAAAAGTTGGCAGAGGCCGACTGACCCGCCCCCCAAAATGGCCGCAACACAAGAATGGCCGGGGAAATTCCCGGCCAAACATGTTCCTGTCGAATATCGCCTTAGGCCGTACGCTGCGCCTAGCGGCTGAGCCGGGCTCCGGTGAAACCGGCCCTCTGAACCTGCGCCAAGGTCGCCTTGGCCTCTGCGGGGTCCCGGAATGGCCCGGCCAGCACCACGCTGTGGGTCTTACCACCACGGCTGAGCCGTCCTAACCGCACCGGCACACCTGTTGCGGCCAGCTTCCGGGCCGCGGCCTTGGCGGCTGCTGCCTCCGTGAATGTGGCGGCGCGCACATAGCGGTTGCCAACCTGCGCGTAGGCCGGCGCCGCGGCGTCTGGCGCCGAGCGTGTGGACAACCGCATCGTCTGCGCCTGTGTCTCAGCCGGGCTCCGGCTGGCCCGGCGCGGCACCGTCACCGTGCGGCGGTCCAGCGGCTTTTTTACGAGGCGGCGCGGCAGTCCGTCGGACCAGACCTGCGCCATTTGCACATCGCCCACGGCGGTGCGCTGGCCCCGCATCGGGTTCATGCGGCCATCCTCCCGCTCCACGACCTCATACCCCGCAGGCGCGCCCGAGACCGGGGCAACCATTGCCGGTCGTATTGTGCGTTCGGCGCGATGCGGGTTCAGCCGCCCGTCCTCCCACACCGCGCGATAGCCTTTTGGTACCGGGAACCCATTGGCCAGCCGCCGTTTCTGATAGATATGGGCCTGAACAACCCGTGTGTTCGGCGTCAGCAGAACCGAAGATTGCGGGCCAAAGTTTACCGGCGCCATCTCCTGCGGCCCACAGCGCGCGCCCGGCCCGCTGCTGTACTGGCGACTGATGTCCGACAGCCCGGCGCAGCCACCCACACCGGTGGCAGCAGGCGCGGTCGCCTTGGGACGCGCGACGGTGACCGGTTTCGGAGTGACCCGCACCACAGGCTTGGTCCGTGCCGCAGGGGCTGCCTTCGCAGTCGATGCCGTGGCGGCTGGTGGGGCTGGCCGGGCGCTGGTGGTCTGCGCGGTGCGACGTGGTTTGGCCGTTGTCACCACTTTGGGCGGTGCGCTTGCGGCAGGTTTTGCCGCTGCCGGCACCGTCGCCTTGGCGGGCTGCTGCCCGGGATCCAGCGTGATCAACTCTGGTGCCGGAGCGCGTTGCGGCTGCCGGGTGGCGCCTGCCACCTGCGTCGGTTCATAGCCGCATATTTGCTTGCGCGATCGCGTGACCCGCGGCACCCAGGTCACATTGCCGTCGATGCCTGCCCGTACATAGATGCACCCACGGCTGTCGACGTATTGCTTGCCCTTGTATGCGGCTGGCGGGAACTCCGCCGGAGGGCTGGTTGGGCGCAGGGTCTGTGCCTGTAGTCCTGCAGCGCCGGTCGCCCCCGCAATGAAGGCCAGTGCAATAATTCTAGTTATTTTCATTCCTGCACCCCACAAAATATGGGCACACGATGCCTGAAACAGATTTGCGAGTAAAGATTCTGCGGCAACAATAAGGCGCCGCCGGTGACATTTTTGCGTCTTCCACGTCACGCGCGGGCGCTGCTGTCTATGTCCAGCCGCAACGCCCCTCGTCACGGCTGGAGTACTGGTCGGCGCCGGATGGCTTACTTGGTGCCGAACATCCGGTCACCCGCGTCGCCAAGCCCCGGCAGGATATAGCCCTTGGCATCAATTTCACGGTCGAGAGAGGCTGTCACGATTGGCACATCCGGGTGGGCCTCCTTCATCCGCGCCACCCCTTCGGGCGAGGCCAGAAGACACAGGAAGCGGATGTCGTTGGCGCCCGCTTCTTTCAACAGGTCGATCGCCGCGGCTGAGCTGTTGCCGGTGGCCAGCATTGGATCCACCGCGATCACCAGCCGGTCCTCCAGCGCTTCGGGCGCCTTGAAGTAGTATTGCACCGGTTCTAGGGTTTCCTCGTCCCGATACAGGCCGACAAAGCCGACGCGGGCCGAGGGGATCAGCTCCAGCACCCCGTCCAGCATACCATTGCCCGCCCGCAGGATGGACACCAGCGCCAACTTCTTGCCAGCCAGGATAGGCGCTTCCATTTCCTCCATCGGGGTGTCGATGGTGGTGGTGGTCAGCGGCATCTCGCGGGTGATCTCATAGGCCAGAAGTTGGGTGATTTCGCGCAACAGGCGGCGAAAACCGGCGGTGGAGGTCCCCTTGTCCCGCATCAAGGTCAGCTTGTGCTGCACAAGCGGGTGATCAACAACGGTCAGGTGGTCGGTCATGGGGCTCTCCTAAATTCTGTTTGCAGCGCTTTTATGGGTTTGGCCGGGACTGGCAAGCGCGTTTTGACCACAAGGTCAAATAAATGACTTGCCTGCCCCTTGGGCCGGAACATTCAGATGTGCCGCAACAGAGGCGGCCACATCGGTGAATTTGACCTGCCCGAGGCTACCCGCGTCAAGCCCCGCAACCAGAACCGGCACTTGCTCGCGGGTGTGGTCAGAGCCCGGCCAACTGGGATCATTGCCATGGTCGGCCGTTAACAGCAGCATATCGCCGGGGCGCAATCGCGGCAGCAGACGGCCCAGCTCAGCGTCGAACCATTCCAGCGCACGGGCATAGCCGCTGATGTCGCGCGTATGGCCAAAGAGGCTGTCGAACTCGACAAAATTGGCAAAGGTCAGGCTGCCGTCCTCCGACGCGTCGACGGCTTCAAAGAGATGCTCCATCAACTTGGCATCGCTACCCTTTTTCAAAGTGTCGATACCCGACATGGTAAAGATGTCGCCGATCTTGCCGATGGCGTGCACCTTGCCACCTGCCTCTTGCACCCAGTTGGTCAGCACCGGCGCGGGGGGCGCTATGGCATAATCACGACGGTTGGTTGTCCGGCTGAAGCCCTGTTCGACAGTCCCCACAAAGGGCCGCGCGATGACCCGGCCAACCTTCATCGCATGAAGCTGCGGCGCGATGTCTTCACAGAGCTTCAGCAGCCGGTCGAGGCCGAATGTCTCCTCATGGGCGGCGATCTGAAACACGCTGTCGGCAGAGGTATAGCAGATCGGCCAGCCGGTCCGAACGTGCTCCTCGCCCAGATCGTTGATGATCTTGGTGCCGGAGGCGTGACAATTGCCCAGAACCCCATCCGTTCCCGCCAATTCCGCCACCCGCGCGACCAGTTCTGCCGGGAAAGACGGCGCCCGATCGGGGAAATAATGCCAATCCCACGGCACCACCAGCCCGGCCAGCTCCCAATGGCCAGAGGGCGTGTCCTTGCCGGGGCTGGCCTCTGCCGCGCAGCCCCACCGACCTTGCGGCGTAGCCGTCAGACCGGGGAACGGCACCGCCGACGCCAAGCGCATCGCCGCCCCCAACCCCAGTCGGTCAAGGTTTGGCAGATGCAGCGCGCCGCTGCGCCCTTGCTCGGCCCGGCCCGCCGCGCAGGCCTGGGCGATATGGGCCAGCGTATTGGCGCCCAGATCGGGCAGGTCGCCGTTGAAGAACCGCCCGGCGTCTGGTGCGCCACCGATGCCAACCGAATCCATCACCACAACAAAGGCGCGGGGCATCAGGTGATCCTCTCATGCACCAGTGGCGGCAGCTCTGTCGGCGTCTGTGACAGCGCAATCGCGGCAAGGATGGCGGTTTCGGCCACCTCTGCGGCCTCGGTGCTGGCGGCATGAATGCGGACCAGCGGTGCGCCCTTGGCCACCTTCTGCCCCAGCCGCACCAGATCGGCCAGGCCGACACCGGGGTGGATCCGGTCGCCTTCGACCATGCGACCACCGCCGAGGCTGACAACGGCCAGACCCAGCGCCTCGCCGTTCATCGCGGTCACATACCCCGCCTCGGGTGCGGCCACGTCGCGGATCACCTCAGCGCCCGGCAAATGTGCCTGCCAACAGCTGGCAAAGTCCGCCGGACCGCCCATCAGGGCGATCATACGTTCGAAACGGTCCGCCGCGCGACCGTCGCGCAGGGTTGCCGCGATCATCTCGCCCCCCGAAGCCGCATCCTGCGCCAGCCCCGCCTGGAGCAGCAGCTCCGCACCCAAAGCGACCGTGATCTCTGCCAGCGGCCCGGTGGCAGCCGCACCGCCGGTCAGCAGTCGCATCACCTCAGCCACCTCCAGCGCGTTGCCGAGCGCTGGCGCCAGCGGCTGGTTCATGTCCGTGATCAACGCCGCGGTCCTGCAGCCCGCCGCATTGGCCGTATCGTACAGCGAGGTCGCCAGCGCGCGTGCCTGATCGGCGGTTTTCATAAAGGCGCCGGAGCCGATCTTGACGTCGAGCACCAGCGCATCCGGACCCGCCGCCAGTTTCTTGGACAGGATGGACGCCGTGATCAGGTCGATACTGTCCACCGTCGCGGTCACATCGCGCACCGCATATAGCCGCTTGTCCGCCGGGGCGATCTGCGCAGTGGCGCCGACGATGGCGCAGCCTGCCTGATCCACCATCTGCCGCAAAAGTTCCTCGCTGACGCTGGTGGAGACACCGGGAATCGCCTCCAGCTTGTCCAGGGTGCCGCCGGTGTGGCCCAAACCACGGCCGGAGATCATCGGAACGTAGGCACCACAGGCCGCCAGCGCAGGCGCCAGCAGCAGCGACACGCAATCGCCGACCCCGCCGGTGGAGTGTTTGTCGAGCACCGGCCCGTCCAGATCCCAGTCCAGGACATCGCCGGTGTCCCGCATCGCAAGGGTCAGGGCGCGGCGGCCCTGTACCGTCAGCCCCTGCAGGCACACCGCCATCGCAAATGCCCCCGCTTGCGCATCGGTCACGACACCACTGGCCAGACCCTCGGCGAACCAGCCAAGCACGTCATCCGCGGGGGTTTGCCCTCGCCGCAGCTGTGCGATGATCCCGCGGGCATCCATCAGCTGCGCTCCATGTGGTCCGCGTCAAAGGCGCCAGGCAGAAGCGCGCCAATGGTGGTTTCGCGTTCCGCGCCATCGGTGGTCCCCATGGTAACCCGGACTTCCCCCGCGCCGAATTCCTTCAACTTCTGGCGGCAGCCGCCACAGGGCGGCACCGGCGACGGGCTGTCGGCGATCACATAGACCTCCGCCAGCTCTGTCTCGCCCGCCGCAACCATGGCGGCGATGGCCCCGGCTTCGGCGCAGGTGCCCTCGGGGTAGGCCACGTTTTCAACGTTGCAGCCAACGTAGACCTGCCCAGAGCCGGAACGGATCGCCGCCCCAACCTTGAAGTTGGAATAGGGCGCGTGGGCGTTTTCACGGACAGCGGTGGCGGCGGCCTTCAGGCTCATGGCGATTCCCTGTTTTTGATCATCCGGTCAAGATGCCGCAGGATAGCGGGTCGCGACCGCAAAGGTGAAGCCCCTTTGGCGCAGCATCCCCCTGCCCCGCCGTCATGCCGCCCGACCCCGGTCGCACCTTCCATTGACGGGTTGCCGCCTGGCCGCCGGGTATGGGCCGCGAACGGGTCGGTGCCATGATCGGTCCCACCGTGGAGCCGCCGCGTTCGGGAATGCCAAAAGGATCCTTCGGAAAAATGAGCATAGTACTGCCGATCTCTCATTGCATGGCGTTGGGGCCGCCAAGTTGGGGCTTGAACCCTTCTTCAAGAAACGCCGTCTGCTCCAGCGTTTCACCGCGGAAAAAAGTTACAGCAAGATGCTGAAATAGCGTTCAAATTCGCTGTGATCCGGGGGGCTGCCTGCCGTACTGCGCTCCGCGTCGACCCGCCGCGCGCCAACGCCTACGAAACGCATTTCCGCCAGACAGGACGCCCCTGTGCCGCGACAGATCAGTTTGGGCTAGGTTTCCCGCGACAGAAATGGTTTAATACTAAACAATACCAGTTTCAAAGGAGCGCAAGATGTCCGATTCACAGAACCTGCGCCAGGCCGCACTGAACTACCACGAGTTCCCGCGACCCGGTAAGCTGGAGATCCGCGCGACCAAGCCGATGGCCAACGGTCGCGATCTGGCACGCGCCTATTCGCCGGGCGTGGCCGAAGCGTGCATCGAGATCAAGGCGGATACGGCCAATGCTGCCCGCTATACCTCCCGCGGCAACCTGGTGGCGGTGGTCTCCAACGGCTCAGCCGTGCTGGGGTTGGGCAACATCGGCGCGCTGGCCTCGAAACCGGTAATGGAGGGCAAGGCGGTCCTGTTCAAGAACTTCGCCGGTATCGACTGTTTCGACATCGAGGTGAACGAGAGCGACCCGGAAAAGCTGGCCGAGATCGTCTGTTCGCTGGAGCCGACCTTTGGCGCCATCAACCTGGAAGACATCAAGGCGCCGGATTGCTTTGTGGTGGAGAAGATCTGCCGCGAGCGGATGAACATCCCGGTGTTCCATGACGACCAGCACGGCACCGCCATCGTGGTCGGTGCCGCCGCCAAGAATGCGCTGCACGTGGCAGGAAAATCGTTCGAGGACATCAAGATCGTCTCCACCGGCGGCGGCGCGGCGGGGATTGCCTGCCTCAACATGCTTGTGAAGCTGGGGGTGAAGCGCGAGAACATCTGGCTGTGCGACATCCACGGGCTGGTCTATGAAGGCCGGTCCGAAGACATGAACCCCGAAAAAGCCGCCTTTGCCCAGGCCTCGGACCTGCGCACGCTGGATGAGGTCATCGACGGGGCCGACCTGTTCCTCGGGCTCTCCGGACCCAATGTGTTGCAGCCGGACATGGTCGCCAAGATGGCCAAACGACCGATCATCTTTGCGCTGGCGAACCCTACGCCGGAAATCATGCCAGAGGCCGCGCGCAAGGTCGCACCGGATGCGATCATTGCCACCGGGCGCAGCGATTTCCCCAATCAGGTCAACAACGTGCTGTGCTTCCCGTTCATCTTCCGCGGGGCGCTGGATGTGGGCGCAACGGAAATCAACGACGCGATGCAGATCGCCTGCGTCGACGGCATCGCCGAACTGGCCCGCGCCACCACCAGCGCCGAGGCCGCCGCCGCCTACAAGGGCGAGCAGCTGACCTTCGGCGCCGATTACCTGATCCCCAAACCCTTTGATCCGCGGCTAGTCGCGGTGGTGTCCTCTGCCGTGGCCAAGGCCGCGATGGAGAGCGGGGTTGCCACCCGGCCTATTGAGGACATCGCCGCCTACCGCCAGAAGCTGAACCAGACGGTGTTCAAATCCGCGCTTTTGATGAAGCCGGTCTTCGAGGCCGCCCGCGCCGCCGCCCGGCGCATCGTTTTTGCCGAGGGCGAGGACGAGCGGGTGCTGCGCGCCGCCCAGGCCATACTGGAGGAAACCACCGAAACGCCGATCCTGATCGGCCGCCCCGAGGTGATCGAGCGGCGCTGCGAAAAGCTGGGTCTCGATGTGCGGCCCGGACGTGACTTCCAGCTGGTGAACCCGGAGAACGACCCGCGCTATTATGATTACTGGAACAGCTATCACAAGCTGATGCAGCGCCAGGGCGTCACCCCCGATCTGGCCAAGGCGATCATGCGCACCAACACCACCGCCATCGGCGCCATCATGGTGCATCGCGGCGAGGCCGACAGCCTGATCTGTGGCACCTTTGGCGAATACCGCTGGCACATGAATTATGTGGAGCAGGTGCTGGGCGGCAACAGCTATTCCCCGCATGGCGCCCTGTCGATGATGATCCTCGAGGACGGGCCGCTCTTCATCGCTGACACCCATGTCCGCATCGAACCGACGCCCGAACAGATTGCCGAAACCGTTCTGGGCGCCGCCCGCCATGTGCGCCGCTTCGGGCTGGAGCCGAAGATTGCCCTGTGTTCCCAGTCGCAGTTCGGCAACATCGACTGCGACACTGGCAGTCGACTGCGCGCGGCGCTGGAGATCCTCGACGACAAGCGCCGCGATTTTGCCTATGAGGGCGAAATGAATATCGACAGCGCCCTGGACCCTGAACTGCGGGCGCGGATCTTCCCCAACTCACGCCTGGAAGGCTCCGCAAACGTGCTGATCTTCGCCCATGCCGATGCCGCATCCGGCGTGCGCAACATCTTGAAAATGCGCGCAGGCGGGCTGGAGGTCGGCCCGATCCTGATGGGCATGGGCAACCGCGCCCATATCGTGTCGCCCTCGATCACCGCGCGTGGGCTGCTGAACATGGCCGCCATCGCCGGCACGCCGGTCACCCATTACGGCTGACGCCAAGCGCCCGTTTCGCCCTACCCGCTGCTGCGGCGGGAGGGCGCGGGACGCCAGGCCGTGCCGGGCGCTGTCAGCACGTGGGAAACCCTGACACCCCCCGCGCCACATAAGACGGCATCTCCGGCACCCCCATCTGCATCGGCAAGCTATCCTCGCCAAACAGCGCCCGAAGCTCCTGAAACAGGTCGTGATGCTCCGGATTGGCCGGGTTCGCCTGCACAAGCAGGCTTTCGGCTGGCATGCCATTCGCCACCAGGATGACGTGACGCGGGCAGAGGATGTGCCAGTACTCAACCTCTTGTTGCTCCCTGTCGAGACAGATTGCCCTGCCATCAATCAGGTGTTTGGCCGGGGCCAGGGCCGCTTCTTCGCCAAAGCACATCGCCACGCGCAGCCCTTCGAGATAGATCCGGTGTTGCTGAGACACCCAAGTGTCGCAATAAGGCTTGCCTCCGCCGAAAGCGCCGGCCGCGATGCGAACCGGGCGCAATTTTTCAAACCGCTCAGACCGGGGCAACGGAAGCCGCTTGGACCCGATCCACAGCACGTCGTGCTGCACGCCAAACCAATCCAGAACCGTGTCACCGGGTCTTATATGCTCAACCGGCACGTCGCCCGTAATGGTGCGAATGGCTGTGCCGGACGCAAAACAAACCGGGGTGAATACAGTGCTGCTGACCAGTTTGATGTCTACAACCAGCGCCACCGCTCCCAAAAGGTTGGGTTCGCCGTCCGGAAAATGGAAGTAGACAGAACCGTTCGCCTCAAAGGCGAGTACGGCCTTGGATGGCCCCAAGGGGACTGTCGCGCCTGCCACGTCCACCCCGGGTGTCGCGGAGCCACTTCCTAGATAACTGATGGGGTGGCCATTGTAGGTGGACAGCCCATCGTCCTGTTCCGACAGTACACCATCATCGTCCGACAGCGTACCGGTTTCACGCGGCCCAAAGTCGCTGAGCACAAGCGTTTGCTTTTCAGAGAACAGCTCTGTCGTTAAAGCAGCGCCATGATAGGGTGAAACACTAATTTCTCGACTTTGCATCACAAGCCTCATCACTAAAAACAACCAAAACGTGTAATGCGATTCATTAATTGGGAGTTAGCCTTTAAATAAATAAACGTAAATTCACATTACTGAAAACAAGCAGGCCGAAGAACGCTTTCTCACCTCACGGCCCTGCGAACCCGGAGTTTGCAAAATTCCCCCAAGTTTTCAGCCACCGGACACAAGGCGCACGGTTTGCAAATAAGTTAGCCAAGCGCACCCGCACTCTTTGTAAAAACTGTAAATGTGACGCCCACCCAGCCACGAAAGCGGTAAATTGCTTGACCAACCTCGCGCGCCGTTAGCGTAAAACTTGCCCATTTGCCGCCAAGTCGCCTAGGCAGGATGCCAGGAGGAGAACAAAACATGGGATATCAGGATATCTATTCAGCCTGGCAGCAGGACCCCGAGGGTTTCTGGATGCAGGCCGCAGAGGCGATCAGCTGGGACAAACCGCCGACTAAGGCGCTGTTCGACCGCGCCGACGGGCTGCACGAATGGTTTGCCGATGCGCGCGTCAACACCTGTTACAACGCCGTCGACCGCCACGTCGAACAGGGCCGCGGCGAGCAGACCGCGATCATCTATGACAGCCCGCTGACCCAGACCAAACGGCAGATCTCCTATGTCGAGCTGCGCAACCGGGTGGCCAGCCTGGCGGGGGCGCTGCGCGCCAAAGGGGTCGAAAAAGGCGACCGGGTTATCCTCTACATGCCGATGATCCCCGAGGCCCTGGAGGCGATGCTGGCCTGTTCGCGCATCGGAGCGATACATTCGGTGGTGTTTGGCGGCTTTGCCTCCAATGAACTGGCGGTACGGATTGACGACGCCAAACCCAAGGCGATCATCGCCGCATCCTGCGGGATCGAACCGGGCCGCATCGTGCATTACAAGCCGCTTCTGGACGGTGCCATTGACCAGGCCGAGCACAAGCCGGATTTCTGCGTGATCTTTCAGCGCGAACAGGAAGTCGCAGAACTGGTGCCGGGCCGCGATGTGAACTGGCACGGCTTTCAGTACGGTGTGGAACCTGCGGAATGCGTCCCGGTAGAGGGCAACCACCCGTCGTATATTCTGTACACCTCCGGCACCACCGGCCAGCCCAAGGGGGTGATCCGCCACACTGCCGGGCAGCTGGTGGCGCTGAACTGGACGATGAAGAACATCTACAACGTCGATCCCGGCGACGTGTTCTGGGCGGCCTCGGACGTGGGCTGGGTCGTCGGGCATTCCTACATCTGCTATGGCCCGCTTATCCACGGCAACACCACCGTGGTGTTCGAAGGCAAGCCGGTGGGCACCCCGGACGCGGGCACGTTCTGGCGGGTGATCGCGGAACATAAGGTCAAAAGCTTCTTCACAGCCCCCACCGCATTCCGCGCCGTCAAACGCGACGACCCCAAGGGCGAGCAGGTCAGAAAGTATGATCTCAGCAGCCTGCAGCAGGTCTACCTGGCCGGTGAGCGTGCTGACCCCGACACCATCACCTGGGCACAACAGCAGCTGAAGGTGCCGGTGGTCGACCATTGGTGGCAGACGGAAACCGGCTGGGCGATTGCCGCCAATCCACTGGGAATCGAGGAACTGCCGACCAAGCTCGGCTCCCCGGCGGTGCCAATGCCGGGCTATGCCGTGGATATTCTGGACGAGGGCGGCAACCCGCTGCCAAACGGCGAACTGGGGGCCATCGCAGTCAAGTTGCCCTTGCCGCCGGGCACGCTGCCAACCCTGTGGAACGCCGAAGAGCGCTACCGGAAAAGCTACCTGACCACCTTCCCCGGCTATTACGAAACGGGCGATGCGGGAATGAAGGACGAGGACGGCTATCTGTACATCATGGCGCGCACCGACGACGTGATCAACGTGGCCGGCCACCGTTTGTCCACCGGCGCCATGGAGGAGGTTCTGGCGAGCCATCCTGATGTGGCCGAATGCGCGGTGATCGGTGTGTCGGACAGCCTCAAGGGCCAGATGCCCGTCGGGTTTCTCTGTCTCAACTCCGGCGTCGAGCGGGACCACACAGAGGTGACCTCGGAGGTGGTCAAACTCGTGCGCGACAGGATCGGTCCGGTTGCTGCCTTCAAACTGGCAGTGGTGGTCGAACGCCTGCCCAAGACGCGCTCAGGCAAGATCCTGCGCGGCACCATGGTAAATATCGCAGACGGCACGCCGTGGAAGATGCCTGCCACCATCGACGACCCCGCCGTTCTGGACGAGATCACCGAGGCGTTGCAAGCGATCGGCTACGCCAAGTGAAACCAGCCTGTTTCACCACCGCATCTGCTGTGGTTCGAAAATTCTGAAACTAAAAAAGCGGCCCCCAAGGGGGCCGCATATCGTTCCGCACCGGTTTGCGGTGTCAGTGCTTGTCCTGCCGCGCTGCGAAGTCGTCGATCTGGCGGTCGGCCTCATCCTTGGCCATACCATAGTGTTCTTGCAGCTTGCCGGACAGACGCTCGCGATTGCCGTCGATTTGCTCGACTTCATCGTTTGTCAGCTTGCCCCACTGCTTTTGCACTTCGCCCGTCATCTGCTTCCACTTGCCTTCGATCTGGTCCCAGTTCATGATTTCCACTCCTTGGTTTTCAATTGTACCACAGGGCGCGTTCAGCGCGAGCTGCTGAGAGATAAACGCGGTTTGCCAGCGAATGTTCCCACCCGGCGCATAATACCCGAAATCCGCTGATGCCATGCGCTGCCTTGCCCTCTTTCAAGTGCTGAAGCGCCGCACTACACTCTGCCGCAAGGAGAGTCTTATCATGTCAAAAAATGAACTCTGGCGCCTCGATGCGCATGAGCTGGCCGCATTGACCCGCAGCGGCCAGGTCAGCGCCCGCGAGGCCGTGCAGTCGGCGCTGGCGCGCATGGACGCCGTGAACCCTGGCCTCAATGCCGTGGTCGAGGACCTGCGCCAATCGGCGCTGTCCCGCGCCGACATGCTGGACCAGCAAACGCCGGATCTGCGCGGCCCGCTGCACGGGCTGCCTGTGACCATCAAGATCAACGTCGACCAGGCGGGCCAGGCGACATCCAACGGGGTCGTGGCGCTGAAAGATCTGATCGCGCCCGCGGATGCCCCGGTGGTGACCAATCTGCAAAAGGCCGGCGCGGTGGTGATCGGGCGGACGAACACGCCGGAGTTCTCCTTTCGCGCCGATACCGACAACCCGCTGTATGGGCGCACGCACAACCCCTGGGGGGCCCACGTCTCCGCCGGTGGCTCCTCCGGCGGAGCTGGCGCGGCCGTTATGGCGGGTATTGGCGCGCTGGCGCATGGCAATGACATCGGCGGCAGCCTGCGCTTTCCCGCCGCCGCAAACGGCGCGGTGACGGTGAAACCGGGGCTGGGCCGGGTGCCTGCCTGGAACCCCAGCCAGAGCGCCGAACGCGGATTGCTGGCACAGCTGATGTCGGTGCAGGGGCTGATCACCCGCAGTGCGCAGGACCTGCATCTGTCGATGCCCAGCCTGATTGCGCCCGATCCACGCGACCCCTTCCATGTGCCACTGCCCTGGCGCGGCGCCGCGCCCGAGGGCCCACTGAAGGTCGCATTCACTCGCAACACCCACGGCTATGATCTGCACCCGGAGGTGGAAGCGGCACTGGAAACCGCCCGTGACGCGCTGCGGGACGCAGGCTATATCGTCGAGGAGGTCGAACCACCCAATGTGTTTGACGCCGGACGCAGCGGCTACCGTGCCCTGATGGGCGAAATTCACGCGCTGATGAAGGCGGATGTGGACGCGGCCGGCTCCGATACCGTGCGCGACATCTTTGCGGTCTACTTCCAGGAGTTCCCCCCCTTTACCGGGGATGAGCTGCTGCAAGTGATGGCCAAGCGGACCCATTTCGCCCGGCAATGGTCGCTGTTTCTGCAGGACTATCCGCTCGTGCTGTCGCCCTTCCTGCCACAGCCCTTCTTCCGCCCCGACCGCGATACCGAAGGCGCCGAAGGCGTGCAGGAGGTGCTGGGCTGTGCGGTTTACTCCTATGCGATGAATTTCCTCGGCCTGCCAGCGGCCTCGGTTCCGGCGCGTCTGGCGGAAATGCCGCAGGGGCCACAGCCGATCAACGTGCAGATTGCCGCGCAGCGCTGGCGCGAGGATTTGGCGGTGGACGCCTGCGCGGCCATCGAGGCCCGCGTCGGCCGCATGTGCCAGCCGCTTTGGGAGCGGATGCAGCTCTTTGAGCAAACATAGGCTTGCGCTGTTGGCGTTTCACCCGGGGACCAGACCAGCCCGTCCCCGGGGCATTGCCGCACCAAGTTCACTTGCTACCGCTGGCACGTCCCCATCCGACGCATCGCGCCTTGCCTGGATACGGCGCTTGACCGTAGTGCCAGATTCCGCAGGCGCCGCCAGCAAACAAGGAACCCCAAAGACCAATCACAACACCAGTGCCGCATGTGGTACTACCATTCCGCACAGGGGCCATCGGCCACTGCACGGTGATCTATAATCGCACGAGATTATTACCAAATGGTTCACGCGCTCAACCACAGCGCACCTCAAGGCGAAAGCGACGCAGCGTTTAGGTGAACTGTTCCGAGATCAACCGCTCCTCCAGCCCATGGCCGGGGTCGAACAGGATCTTGTGGCGGATGTCCAGATCGGTGCGGATTTCGACCCAATCGATGTCGGCCACCGAGATTGAATCCGCGTCCGCCATCACCGGGCGCTTGTCCGGCTCCAGCACGTCGAACCGCACCATCGCATTGCTGGGCAGCAACGCCCCGCGCCAGCGACGCGGGCGAAACGCGGCGATGGCGGTCAGCGCCAGCACATCCGCGCCGATCGGCAGGATCGGCCCATGCGCCGAGTAGTTATAGGCGGTGGAACCCGCAGGTGTCGCCACCAGCGCACCATCGCAAACCAGCTCCGGCATGCGCACGCGCCCATCGACCGATATCTGCAATCGCGCCGCCTGCGGACCTGCCCGCAGCAACGACACCTCATTGATGGCCAGCGCGCGGTGCTCCCCCCCCCGCCGGTCCATCGCCGTCATCGACAGCGGGTTGATGATCTCCTGCACCGCTTCTTCCAGACGTTCGGCCAGGCCGTCCTCGCGATATTCGTTCATCAAAAAACCGACGGTGCCGCGGTTCATGCCGTAGACCGGAGCTGGGTGATCGACCATGGTGTGCAGTGTGCGCAGCATGAACCCGTCCCCTCCCAAGGCGACGATCACATCCGCCTGCTCTGGTGGCACATGACCATAGCGGCCTTCCAGCTCGGCCAGGGCCTGCTGTGCAGCGTCGGCCCTGCTGGCAAGAAAGGCGATTCTCAAAGGCATGAAATCTGTTTCCGGTGTTAGCCATGTGGTTCCGAAACAATCACAGCTTTCCACCGAAGACCATAGTTGCCGTTCTGTCGCAGGGAAATGTCGCTTTACAGGCTTTCTGACAGGGCAAGTTTCCGATAGGAAATCCCTCAAATCTGACCCCCTACTCCAACGGAGCCACCATGACTGAAGCGACCCGTGACCCCGGATTTTTCACCCAATCGCTGGCCGAGCGTGACCCTGAACTGCACGCCTCGATCACGGCAGAGCTGGGCCGCCAGCGCGACGAGATCGAGCTGATCGCCTCGGAGAACATCGTCTCTGCCGCGGTGATGGAAGCACAGGGCTCCGTGCTGACCAACAAGTATGCCGAAGGCTACCCGGGCCGTCGCTACTATGGCGGCTGCCAGTATGTGGACGTGGCCGAAAACCTCGCCATCGACCGCGCCAAGCAGCTGTTCGGCTGCGAGTTCGCCAACGTGCAGCCGAACTCCGGCAGCCAAGCAAACCAGGGCGTGTTCCAGGCGCTTATCCAGCCCGGCGACACCATCCTGGGCATGGACCTCGCCTCCGGTGGTCACCTGACCCACGGCGCCGCGCCGAACCAGTCCGGCAAATGGTTCAACGCGGTGCACTACGGCGTGCGCGAAAGCGACTGCCTGATCGACTATGACCAGATCCAAGCGCTGGCCAGCGAGCACCAGCCCAAGCTGATTATTGCAGGCGGCTCCGCCATCCCGCGCCAGATCGATTTTGCCCGCTTCCGTGAAATCGCGGACAGCGTCGGCGCCATCTTCATGGTCGACATGGCCCACATCGCCGGTCTGATCGCGGCCGGAGAGCACCCCTCGCCCTTCCCGCATGCGCATGTGGCCACCACCACCACCCACAAGACCCTGCGCGGCCCGCGCGGCGGCATGATCCTGACCAACGACGCGGCAATCGCCAAGAAGGTGAACTCGGCGATTTTCCCCGGCATCCAGGGCGGCCCGCTGATGCATGTCATCGCAGGCAAGGCGGCAGCCTTCGGCGAGGCGCTGAAGCCCGAGTTCAAGACCTACCAGAAGCAGGTGCGCGCCAATGCGGTGGCACTGGCCGACCAGCTGGTCAAGGGCGGTCTGGACATCGTCACCGGCGGCACCGACACCCATGTGATGCTGGTCGACCTGCGCCCCAAGGGCGTCACCGGCAACATCGCTGACAAGGCACTGGGTCGCGCCCATATCACCGCCAACAAGAACGGCATTCCGTTTGACCCGGAAAAGCCCACCGTGACGTCCGGTCTGCGCCTCGGCACCCCCGCTGGCACTACCCGCGGCTTTGGCGAGGACGAATTCCGCCAGATCGCCGACCTGATCATTGAGGTGATCGACGGGCTGGCCACCAACGGTGAAGACGGCAACGCCGAGGTCGAAGCCTCCGTGCGCGCCAAGGTGGCGGATCTCTGCGGTCGCTTCCCGCTGTATCCGAACCTGTAAACCGGTTTCCAGGATCAAAAGACAGATCCCGCCGCGGCCCCTGCAGCCGCGGCGGTTTTTTTGTCTGCCCCCCGTGACGCTCCCGCGCCCCGCGGTCGCCTAAAGGATTCGCCCCCATGGGCCTTGGGCCCTGCAGCGCCCCCTGTTGGGGGCACTGACCGCGTCGTGCCGCAAGCACGGCGCGCCGCCCAAGCGTCTTGGGCTGTCTGCGAGGCAGCCCTGATGCACGGGAGCAGCACGCCGCACAGCTTGGTGTTTTACAAAAGCAGGGTGAGTTGGTCTGAACGCTCCATGCGCAATGCACATTCGAACCGCACCCGCCGACTGGAGCGACACCTTGACGATTGGACGCGCGCGCGCCCGCAGTTGGCGGCTGCCGAATGCGTGATGTTCCCCCTGAAGCAGGGCTGGGCGGCGCTCTTTGATACGCCGCTGCTGGCAGGGTAATCGTCACCGGCTGGATCTGGCAGCCGGGCTGGGCGGTGGCCCGCTACGATGCGCTGCTGGTCTATGCGCTGACGGTGCGAGACATGTTTCTGGCCACCGGCGTGGAGAGCTGGCGCGAGGTGCGGGTCATCCTGTTGTTTCAGCTGACCGGAACCGCCATGGAGATCTTCAATGTCCAAGCGGGGAGTTGGGCCTATCCGGGCGATGGGCTGGTCAAACTGTCCGATGTGCCGCTGCCTCCGGTTTCATGTATGCCGCGGTCGCCTGTGCCGCGGCCGAGCCCCCTTGTGCTGTCTCGCCACCAAAGAAGATCCCGACCGAGCGCTGCTGAACGCCACCGCAGCACACGCCCGGGGCCGTGTACGCTCAGCGCAAACTCAGACCAGACCACGCCAACGCAGCACCACCACCAGAAGCGCTGCCACCACCAAAAGCGAAAACCCCATGCTGCCAAGGATACCCAACCACAGCCCCCGGCGCCGGTCGGCAAGGTCGATCTGTTCCAGATGCGCCCGCACCTCGCGTGCGGCACCGCGCAGCGGCTTTTCGTCGACGGTCAGTCGCAGCTTGGGATGCTCCAACAAGGGCAAGGCCGCGGCCAGTTTGCACCCTTGTCGGTAGATACGTCGCGGCAGGCGACGACGAGCCCGCTTCAACGCAGCCGCCAGATCGCCCGCGGCATGCTCGCGCTCCTTCAAAAGGGTACGGATCTCTTCAATGTCCTGTTCCAGGCTGGCGACCATTGCACGCTCCATCTGCTGCGGATTGGCGCTAGCCTACCCTGCGACCGTTGCGGTCTCAATGGGGCTGGCGCAACGCCGGACAGGCCGTTATCAAACACCCATGCTGAACACGATCACACATGGCCCCGCCACCGACAAACCCCCGCTGCTGATTGCCCACGGGCTCTATGGCTCCGCCCGCAACTGGGGCGTCATTGCCAAGCGTCTTTCGGATCAACGTCAGGTGGTTGCCGTGGACATGCGCAACCACGGGGACAGCCCGCGCATGGACAGCCACAGCTACCCCGAACTGGCCGCCGACCTGGCCCAGGTCATCGCCGCCCATGGCGGTCAGATGGATGTGATCGGCCATTCGATGGGCGGCAAGGCGGCGATGATGCTGGCGCTGAACCATCCGCAAACGGTGCGGCGGTTGCTGGTGGCCGACATCGCGCCGGTGGCCTATGGGCACACGCAGATCCACTACATCGAAGCGATGCGATCCGTCGACCTGGACAAGGTGCAGCGCCGCCCCGACGCCGCGGCTCAGCTGGCCGAGGCCGGAGTGGAACCCGCGCTGCAAAGCTTTTTCACCCAATCGCTGGACCTGACCAATCGGCGCTGGAAGCTGAACCTGGACGCTCTGGCGGATCAGATGCCCAACATCATGTCCTTCCCCGAAGCCACAGCCAGCTGGCCCGGACCGGCGCTGTTTCTGTCGGGCGCGAAATCCGACTACGTGCTGACCGAACACCGCCCGGCGATCCGCGCCCGATTCCCGGCAGCACGTTTTGCCAAACTGCCCGAGGCAGGCCATTGGCTGCACGCTGAAAAACCGCGCGAGTTCGAAGCGGCAGCGCGGGTGTTTCTCAGCGCCTAAGTGCGGCGCACATAGAGCCGACGCGCGACCATCCAGGCCAGCGGCAGCCCCAACAGCGCGCCGCTGCCTGCGGCCCCCACGATGGCCTCAACCGACAGACGTCCCGCCACCAAGACGGCGATCACCCCCGCCCCCGCCAGGCTGGGGCCAATCAGTGAATACAAAAGGGTTGCAAGTCGCAGCATCAGGTCGCTCCTCAGGTGGCTGGTGTCTTTCGCCTCCTGTGTGCCCCCAGCGACCTACCGCTGCTTTGATCCGGATCAGAATGCCGCGAACAATGGCAAGACCCCACCAGTCCCGCCCAGGCGTCAGCCCGGCGAGACAGCTTGCGCGAAATCAGCCTCAAGGAGAATTTCACTGAGCTCTGCAATCACACGATATCTAGGGGACACTTATGAATTCACTTGAACTGGGAAAGTCACTCAGCGGTTATCTGAACCGGCTGGCGGACAACGGCCTGCACATCGACATGGTCACCGATTTCGAGAAAATTCCCGAAATCGCAATGGAAACCGGACGCCTGTTCCAAATGCCGGGGTTTGCGATCGACCGCGCTGATCACACGGAAAACGCCGCTTTCTGGCTGTTTCTGAAACAGGGCGACAGCATCATCGGCGGCGCCGCCGCGATGTTGCAGGACCTGGGCCGCGAAAGCCTGGCGGATTACCTGATCCGCACCTCGCGGCATCAGTTTCCCAATGCAGCCGGGGGCGGCGTCGAACAGGTCGCAGCGCCGCTGGCCCGCGATTTCGGTGGACGTCTCGCCTATATCGGAGAGCTGGCATTCCAGCCCGGCCAGCGCGGCCGCAGGGCGGAGCGACTGGAACCGTTCATGCGGATCTTCCAGATCCTCACGATCCAGCAATGGGATGTCGACGGCATCTACGCCTTCATTCCGGATCGCCACATGCGCGCGCGTCTTGACCTGGTCTATGGTTTCAGCCGCGCCCTGCCACGGGCACAGACATGGCGCAAACCAGAGCCGGAGGTGCGCAGCAGCAGCGAATGGTTTGTCGGCTCCTCTCGGCTGGAGATGGAACACATGCTGAAAAGCGACTTAACCGCGCTTGATGTCCTGTGAGAAATTCACCACCTGCAATTTGCCATCCGGCAGGTAGACCGGCGCCAGCACGCGCCGGTACTGGCGGGTGAAGCGGCGGCCGTTCAACAGCTTAACGTCGATCGACGGATGGGTAATGACAGGTTCGCCGCGGCTGATGGCCTCACTGTGGGCCATCACCAGATCCGCGTTCAGACGGTCGCTGAACCCGTTCAACGTGTCGCGCAACTGGCCGCTGCTTGAGACCTCGAAACAGACCGAGGCAAGGCTGTGCGGCCCGGAGCGGATCGGCTGGATCCGGTTGTTTTCCGCCGAGGGCGGATTGAACATGTCCACATGCGGCTGGATCTGGTCGAACCCTTCCAGCCGACCGCTGTTGGCAAACCACCAGTCCAAGAAATCCTGAAGCGACACATCGCAGCCGCTGTACTGTCGCATGCGCGCGGCTGCCTGCATGCGGGCGTCCAGAATTGCAAAGGCCGCCGACTCCGCGACGTTTGCATCTGGGTCCGGCAGCACCGCCACTTTTGCAGTATCGGAGGCAAAGTAGCTGAACGAAACCCCAAGCCCACGCGCCAGCGCGTCCAGCATGCTCCAGCCGATCTCCCGCTCGTGCTTCAGGGCGCTGTTGAAGGTGCCATAGGGGATGCCACATTGCAGCGCGGCCTGCCGATTGGACAGGTTCCGGTCGCTCAGCAGAGCAATGATCCTTTGATGAATAAGCGCCATCTATCCAAGATCTTTCACATTGTGTGAAACATCTGACACAGACCGCATCAAACAGCAATATGTCGCTAGATCCACTGGCGCCGAGGCCACTCAGCGCTTGAGACGTGGCGCCCCGTTACGCCTTCGTTGCGCAGTGCGGCCAGGCCGGGCACAATGGCGCGCGCCTTGCAGGGGACGCTGGAATCACTCCCATGCAGCAGGCATTCGCACACGGAATACAGGATCAGGAAGTATGAAAGCAGAGCGGCTTGAGAACGGTCTTATCCGGCTATCTGGCCCCATTTGGAAGGACGAGTTCTCCGAAGACCGTTTGAAGCCTTGGATAACTTGGTACGAAAAGATGTACGAGGACCATGGCCATCATACCTACAAGACGGCCGCTGACGCACTCAAAGCGCTGGACAAGTAGCCCATCGCCATTCGACAAAGGGCGGCGTTGGCTCGCCCCGTGCAAATCGACCCCTCCAGTTCCTGCCCTGTCGCCGTCTACGGGGCAGACACTGGCTGCGCTGCGCCAGACGGAAGAGCCGCCATCCGAAAGTCGATCCGAAAGCCGGGCCCGCGCGACCGAGCGGCGGACCACACCGCTATCCAAGTGCGCCGCAGGCGGATTTACTGAGCGCCAGGCCTGACATTTTTCAACATTCGCCGGAGCGGTCATTTTCTGGCCTCATTTCCAAGCCACACTCTGAGCCAACTGCCCGCATCGAACAGCGGCGAGTATTTATCTCCGGCCTTGTTTCGCGTCAGAAAGGAGCGGCGCGGTCGGCAACGCAAGGAGGACGCGCGTGCTGTCTCTATCGGAAAGCCTTGAAAGCTCCGTTGACGCCCAGAATAAGCTCGTGCGCGCAGACCTTCCTTCGCGGTTTGCGTCGATCACACTCGTCTCCTTGCTGTCGCTCTATTACTTGCCGCTGCAAACGATCGGGATCGTTTACTTCGCTTATGTGCTGGTCGAAATAGTGGGCCTTTTTGTGTACAGGTCGCTGGCACGGAAGGTCACCATAGCGGGTATAGTCCTTTTCTTGCTCTCAGCGTTTGCTGGCGTTTGGGTCTTCAACTCGATCCCCTTGCTTCTCTTCCATCAGGCGGAGCCATTCCCAAAGCTGGTTGGCGCAATGCTGCTTATCATCGCGCTCAATCACTCTGTGGTCGCACGCACTGCCTGGATGCTCTTCGGGCTCCTTACCGCGGTCCCCATCATTTGTGCCACCGGTTACATGGTCCTCAGCTTTCTCAGGACCTTTGCAAGCCCGACCGAGAATGTCATCGCCGCCGTGATCCTGATCCTCGGAGCATCCTACGTGGCCCATAGCATGTGGGCCCTCAACCAGCTGACCAGCCAACTGCGCACAGCTTTACGGGATGCAAAGGCCGGCAGCCGCGCCAAGAGCCGCTTTCTTGCCGCCATGAGCCACGAAATCCGAACCCCTCTGAACGCCATATGCGGGATGTCGGAACTCATCGATGAAGACGGGGCTGACCCTGAAACTTTGCGAGAACGCACCTCGTTGCTGCGCAAGTCTGCTCAGGCGTTAACTGGTATCCTGGACGATGTCCTGGATCACGCCAAAGTGGAAGCCGGGCAATTTGAGCTCAGCCTCGCGGCGGCCGCGCCCCGGCTCGAGATCGTAAGCGCCGTCGAGATGTTTCGGGCCTCTGCCGATGAAAAAGGGCTGAGACTGGATGTCAGCATCGGACAGGGGTTGCCGGCCTATGCCGAGTTTGACGCGTTGCGCTTGCGCCAGGTGATTGGAAATCTTCTCTCCAATGCGATCAAATACACCGAGGCCGGGCACGTGTCTGTGGTGGTAAACAGCGAACAGAATGGCGACCAATCGGTGCTCAGGGTCGACGTTTCCGACACTGGGCGCGGCATGACGGCCGAGCAGGTTTCGCACTTGTTCACGGACTTCTACCGCGTTGAGGACAAGAACGCCCCAAGCGTTCCAGGCACCGGACTTGGCCTCGCGATTGCCCGTCGGTTTGCGCAGATGATGGACGGCGATATTACCGTTCATTCCGACCCGGCGACAGGAAGCTGCTTCACGTTCACCTGTCAGCTGCGCGTTTTGGAAGCATCCGAGATCCAATCAGAACCGTCCCAAACAGACGTTCAGGATTTCGCTGGCGACGGTCTGGACCTGGGCGTTCGCTCAATTCTGCTGGTGGACGACACCAGGTCCAACCGGATGGTGGTCAGCGCTTTTCTCAAGAACGGCGATTTCGAGATCATTGAAGCCACCAACGGCGCCGAAGCCTTGGCGTGTCTTGAGGAGCGGCACGTGGATCTCGTTCTGCTCGACATGAAAATGCCTGTGATGGATGGCCGTGAGACTCTGACCCAAATGGCCCTGCGGGGCGGCCGGATTGGCGCGACGCCGGTCATCATGTTGACGGCCAACGCAGCGCCCGAGGACCGAGCCAGGTATCTCGCCCTCGGCGCCGCGGGATACATCGCCAAGCCGGTGAAGAAATCCGTTCTGCTGTCCGAGATTCGCAAAGTCGCCGTAGGCGGGACGACCCGGGCGGCCTGATGGGGCGCCCCAATATCTTTTCACGCACCTCAGGTTGTATACAGGCGGGTCAGGACGGGCCCAGCCCCTCACCCCTAGGGTGAACGAGCCCGGACCGGTGAAAACCATTGCCTCAGCGCAGCAAGTCCTGCGGTGACGCGTCAAACAGCCCCCCTCGTCCAGCTGCGTTTGGGTGCCGCCATGTGCAACCGCCAGGCTACACACGGCGCCGCGCAGTTGACCTTGTGGTCTGCCGCCTCTGCGCCTCGGTTGGCTCTCTCGCTGAGACCTATCTGCTCCGCCGCACAGCCATCGTTAATCTAAAATTTACCTTTTTTCTTCAATATTTTCTTTAAATTTTCAGAAAATACCCCGATACTTTCGTCAAGAAAGCACAGCAGGCGGTCGACCCCTAAATGCAATCGACAGAAATCACCTTCGACGATCTACACAGGACCGGGGGCCTGTTCACCGAGCTTATGCGGGCTCGGTATCACCACTTCATCGAAGCTAGGGGCTGGGATTTACCGAATGCCCGAGGGCTCGAATTCGATCAGTATGATACCCCGCAAAGCGTCTACTGCGCGATCCACGATGGGTTGAACGTGCATGGTGGCTTCCGGGTGACACCCACAACCGCACGCTGTTTTAACGCAAGCTACATGCTGCGGGATGCACAGCTGGGATTATTGCCGGACCTGCCGTCCGACATCCTCGATGCCCCCGCTCCGCAGGAACCGAGGATTTGGGAGGTCAGCAGGGTTTTTGTTGATGATTCGTTGAGCAGCCGCGACCGAATGCGTGTCCGGCGGGAATTGGGCCTGAACTTTGCACGCCTCTCGCAGGAGCGGGATATCGACAGTTTCCTGTGTCTCACGTCCGTGACCGCCGCGCTGCTGACGCGCCGAGCCGGTTTGACCATGACCCAACGAGGCCCACGTTTTGAAGTTGGCGGCGAGACCTGCCAAGCCTATCAGATCACGGTGAATGCCACGCGTCTTCACACCCAGGCTTCCAGTCTGGTGGACAGCACGGCACCCTTGCGGGCAAGTCGTTAGCAGGGTTGCACAACCAGCGACAGGCCTGCCCTGCGGGTCAAACGCGTCCAGGAAAAACGTGAAGGGCCCAGAGGTCTGCCGCTTCTTCGCACACTGACGGGTCGCGTCCGGGGCATCTCTATTGGTTCTCACAGTGCGTCTTGGCTAGTGAATATGACGCGCACTTTGCATGAAACACGTGCTCGCTCAAACAATGCGCGTGTCTTTGAGAGACGGATGACCAGTCGCCGAGGTGGTGCGGACCGCGCCGGCCGGGGTGGAACAACACAACTGGCGGCCTATGCAGGGAAGTTCATGGGCCGAATAATACGCTTCCCCAACACGGATACTGCTTTGCGCAGCCGGTGGCATTTCTGGATGGTTGCAACACGGCCGGGGCCGACCGGCCGCCCCTTCCGGCCGGTCCGGACCCTGGGATGACGGCGGCCCGCGCCCGGCCCTCGCCGCCGCTGAGGCCTTAGGTCCACAAGGCCGCGGCACGGGGCGGGTCGGAAATTCCTTGAGCCGGACCGGAACGGCCCCGTCCGAATGTCCCCAAACGGGGATAGTGCCGCCTCCGCCGCATCGCCAAAATGGGGATCTCACGATTTCTTGAGCGGCCCGCTACCGGGCCGCCGCTCCTGCGTCAGCGAGGACCATGTGCATGTCCGAAGAACAATCCATTGTCGCCCAGTGGAACGAGGTGATGCTTGAGGCGATCCGTGCCGGGGACGCCAAGCCTACCGCCACAACCTACGAACTCTATCTGGTCTCGGCCGCGGTGTATGATGCCTGGGCCGCCTATGACAGCGCCGCCTATGGCCAGTACAGCGCCATTTCGCGCCCGGCGGAGGAACACACCGAGACCAACAAGGCCGAAGCGGTGAGCTATGCAGCCTACCGCATGCTGAGCACTCTGTTCCCGGACCGGACGGAAAATTTCGCCGATTTCATGGAGGAGCTGGGCTATGATCCGGCGCAGACCGCAACCGATCCCGCCACCGCCGCCGGACTGGGAAACCGGGCGGCCGCCGATGTGCTCGCGGCCCGGGATGGCGACGGGTCGAACCGCGAGGGTGGCTGGGCCGACACCACGGGCTTTGTGCCGGTGAACAGCCCCGACGACAGCGCTCCGGGTGGCGCCGGCGGGCCGGAATTTGACCCCAACCAATGGCAGCCCCTTCGGGTGCCGAACGGGACGCTGACCGACGCGGATGGCGTGCCGGTCTATGACAACGGCGATCCCTCCACTTATGCTGATCAGACCGCGCTGACCCCGCATTGGGGGGGCGTTACCCCCTTTGCGCTGCGCTCGGGGGATCAGTTCCGACCGCCGCCGCCGCCGCAGCTGGGGGATCATGGCCTCTACACCGACAGCCTGGGCAGGGTGACCACCGGCGACCAGGCCTGGCGGGACCAGATCGCGCAGGTGCTGGAGATGAGCGCCGCGCTCAGCACCGAGCAGAAGGTGATCGCGGAATACTGGGCGGACGGACCGCGCACGGAATCGCCGCCGGGCCACTGGAACCAGATTGCCCAGGACATCGCCCTGCGCGAAGGTCACGGTCTCGACGAGGATGCAAAGCTGTTCTTTGCGCTCAATGCGGCGCTGTTTGATGCCGGCATCGCCACCTGGGAGGCAAAGTACCACTACAACTACATCCGTCCGCAATCGGCCATCCGCCACCTTTACATGGATCAGGAGATCGAGGCCTGGGGCGGGCCGAACCGGGGCACGGTCACCATGCCGGGGCAGGACTGGCAGCCCTACCAGAATGTCACCTTCGTGACCCCGCCCTTCCCCGAGTTCGTCTCGGGCCATTCCACCTTTTCTGTGGCGGCGGCGCAGACCATCGCCAGTTTCGTCGGCTCGGACCGCTTCTATGACGGCAGCAGCTACGGCAACTACGATCTGGACGGCGTCGCCGGGACCGACCTGATCGGCCAGTATGTGGCCACCAGCCTGTCCTTCGAGGAGTTCGGCAGCGGCGAAAACCCGGTTGTGCTGCAATGGGCGACGCTGACCGAGGCCGCGGCGGAGGCCGGGGAAAGCAGGCTGTACGGCGGCATCCACATCATGGACGGCAACCTGCGGGGCCAGGATATGGGCGAGGAGATTGCCGACCAGGCCGAGTCGCGCTGGCTGGCGCTGTTCAGCCGGGCCGGCGATGACCGGCTTACCGCCACCGCTGAGGGCGGGCTGCTGGTGGCCGGGCCCGGCGATGACGTGGTGCGGGGACGCGCAGGCGCGGATCTGGTCGAAGGGGGCGCCGGCGCGGACCGGCTGCGCGGCGCCCGGGGCGAGGACACGCTGGCCGGCGGCAGCGGCCACGACACGCTGCAGGGCGGCGGCGGTGCAGATGTCCTGCGCGGCGGCAAGGGCCGCGACACGCTGATCGGCGGCCGCGGTGATGACCGGCTGAACGGCCGTCGCGGCGAGGATACGCTGGAGGGGGGCGCCGGCGCGGACCGTTTCGTCCACAGCGGCCCGCCGGAGCAGGGACCGGACTGGATCCGGGACTTCAGTTCGGTGGAAGGAGATGAGCTGGTCTTTGGCGGCGCAGAGGCGGCGCAAGAGGATTTCGAGCTGGTCTTCGCCCATGCCGAAGGGTCGGCGGGCGATGAGACGGTAGCCGAGGCCTTTGTGTTTCATCGCCCCAGCGCAGAGCTGCTCTGGACCCTGGTGGACGGGGCCGATGCGGCGCAGATCAGCCTGCGGGCTGCCGCCACGGGCGAAACCTTCGACTTGCTCGGCTAGCCGGGGGGGGGGCGGCTGTTTCCGCCCGGTGCGCCGCGGCACAACGGATAAGCGGGCCCGCAAAGAGGTCCTTGGCAATAAGACCAGCTGAAGCCAGCCCGCCCTGCGACAGAGCCGGATCAGTTCGTGGGGTGGTGCCACATCGTCGTCGGTCTTGGTGACATTCCTGCTTTGCGCAGCCGGTGACATTTCGGGATGGTCGCAACACGCCATTAGAAAGGCCGGCGCTCTTCTCTCCGCCTCAAGGCGTCGTCAGGAAATCAGTAAGCTGGTCAATGGTCGCTTCGTCTGTGCGCCCATTCGTGACGCAGGCGCGCAGTACCGGTTTTCCCTCAAACATTGCCTTGGAAATCCAGAACCGCCCATCCGCGTGAACCGCATCAATATATTGCTGCACGGAGTCGTGCCCTTCCGGCGGAACCATGCAACTCACTCCAATGAGAGACCCGTTTGCCTGCGACCACCCCGCCTTCTTCAAGTTTTCCGTGAACCTATCGGTCAGTCGAATTGAGCGTTTTACATGATCCGCGTAGCCGTCCCATCCGGCGGCGCCAAGGGCGAGGAACAAGCGCAACCCCACGAAGCGGCGTGACCACTGATTGGAATTCACGTAGAAATCCTTGGCTGCCTCGCTTTCTGGCATGTAGCTTGCCGAGATCCGGAAAACCTGTGCCGGTATGTCAGGGCGAGAGGTCAGGAACATGCCAGCACCCATCGTGGTGGCAAACCATTTATGCGCGTCGATCGTGATCGAATCCGCCTGTTCGATGCCATCCAATACTGACTGCCCTGCCGTACAGGCAATCATCGCGCCACCCCAAGCCGCGTCAACGTGAAACCACAGGCCATGCGCTTGCGCCAGAGCGCTACACCCTTTGAGAGGATCAATCATCCCGGCATTTGTGGTGCCAGCCGTGGCCACGATCAGGACCGGGACACACCCGCTTCCCAAATCCTCATCAATGGCGGTCGCCAGGCAACCAGCGTCCATCTGCCCATTGCCGTCTGTTGCGATCAATCGAATGGCGTTACGCCCGATTCCTGCTGAATGCGCGATCTTCAACCAAGCAAGGTGGCTTTCCTTGGAGACGTAAACCGTAGGCTGTCCGCCGAACTCATAGATGCCTCTGTCGCTGTATTCTGGACATTTGGCCTGCAACGCAGATAAAACAGCTGTCGAATTGGCCTCGGCACCACCACTGGTAAAATGCCCTCCGGACCCCTCTGGAAGCCCGGCACGCCGGGCCATTTCCTTGATGACATGCCGTTCGATTTCAACGGCGGCAGGTGCGTGGGAATACACGCAGATTTGAGGATTGAACGCCGATGCGATCCGGTCTGCACATTCTGCGGCAAACGTAGGTGCCGGATTAAACAGGCCGAGGTACCCCGGATGTGTCATCTGCACACTGCCGGTATCGAGTGCGTCGATTACCCATTCCATCAGGGGTTCGAGGTCTTCCGCCTGTTCAAACCGTTTCGCTTTCAACTCTCCCAACCAACCAGGCGTTAACTCAGCCGAGGTCGCATTGCGCGTGGCGTAGTCGCGGCGCACCCTGCTCAAACGTTCTGTCAAGGCGTTCTCGGCGTCCGTCAGTTTATCAAAATTCGGGAAGAGTGCGTCGCGTCCATGCATCGGAAATTCCTGTTTTTGCTTGGTGTGAAATTACCTGTGCGGAATAGTTGCATCGACCCGAAACATGCGTTTTTTCAGCGCAATTTTGCCAAGGCCCCGAACCCGAACCGGATCAATGACGGCTTTGTGCGCATCTCTGCAAAATGTTCGACGTCCAGCATCAGTCAATATGGGCTCAGAGCTGACATGCGTCTCTGCAACAGAAGTTCCGTAGTCTCGGAGCAGCTTGGCTGACCACCAGATGACTGCCCCAAGCCCAAACGCGACACTTGTACTAAGCGCAGCGCGCACTTCGCCGCAGGCGCGAAATTCCGGGGCCGCCTTCCCGAAAGCATGCGTAATTGGGCGGACCCTGAACTGAGGTCGAGCTCCCGATAGGATCACAATAGATCTGTGAACATGGGAGATTTCGAATGGAGTATTTCGCGGGCTTGGACGTTTCGCTGCGGTCCTGCGCGGTCTGTGTTGTCGATGGCAAAGGCACGGTTCTGCACGAACAAGAACTGCCTTGTGAGATTGAGGAGATCTCCGGCTATCTGACTGCGCTTCGTTTTCCGATTGAGCGTGTTGGCTTTGAAGCCGGTACGATGTGTCAGCACCTGTACTACGGCTTGATGGCTGAAGGGTTTGAAGTTGTCTGTATGGAAGCGCGTCAGGTGAGCGCCGCACTATCGGCGATGCGCAACAAGACGGATCGGAACGATGCTCGGGGAATTGCTCAAGTCCTGCGCACGGGGTGGTTCAGCCCCGTTCATATGAAGAGCCGGGAGGCGCACGGCATTCGGGCGCTTCTGAGCACACGGAAAGCTCTGCTGAGCAAGACCATTGATCTGGCCAACGAAGTGCGCGGTCTTCTGAAGATCTTCGGTATCCGCCTGCCCAAAACAGTGCAGCAAGGCAGCTTTGACGATATGGTCCGGCCAATTGTCGAGATGGATGAGGTGTTGGCCCATGCCTTGCTGCCGCTGCTTGATGCCCGGTTGGTGCTGCACCAACACTTCCTGGAACTGGACCGGAGGGTCAAACGCGCGGCCCGCCAGGATGAGGTCTGCCTGCGCCTGATGACGGCCCCCGGCGTGGGCCCGGTTACAGCATTGACCTTCAAGGCTGCGGTTGATGACCCCGCGCGTTTCAAACGATCTCGCACCGTGGCCGCTCACTTTGGTTTGACGCCCCGAAGATACCAGTCCGGTGAACAAGATAATCCCGGTCGAATATCCAAGGCCGGGGATCGAGACGTGAGGGCGACACTTTGCGCCGCCGCCAACTCCTTGCTGGTACGAACCAAGGCGGGCTCTCAGATCAAATCATGGGGAATGCGGTTGATGCGCGCCAAGGGGCGCCGCCGCGCTGTCGTGGCTGTCGCCCGCAAACTGGCCGTTCTGCTCCATCGCATGTGGGTAGATGGCGCCGAGTTCCGTTCAGGGACGGTGGAGGGCATGGCATGACCTAATAGCCCAATACCAAAACTGAACGGGATCGTCCTCACCGGACGAGGTTCGTGGAAGAAGCCGAAAGTGTCTGCTGCGCAACGAGAAGCGCGTCCGAAAGCGAGGCTCTCCACAACCAATCCGACACATGCGTGCAGCGATGCCTCACCCGGCATCACCCAGACTGCGAAGAGAAGCGTGACCCGGATGAGCGACAATGATCCCGTACAAGGAGGGAAAACGAGCTTGACCCAAACGCCCAATTAGAGAAGCGGACCTTCAGTGAGGCGATGCGGCATCTTTTGATGCTGCGGCGTGCAGCGGCGTCAGCGAAGCGCAGGAAGTGCCCTTTGCAAAGTTCGCGAACCTATCCACGGCGCTTCGAACGTGGCGCACCAGTCTCGGACCCAAGGCCGAGAAATACGTGCTGCACGGTCTTCGCAAGCTCGCGATCATCCGCCTTGCCGAGGCCGGGTGCAGCGATGCCGAGATCCAGGCGGTGACAAACCAGAGCGCCGAAATGGTCGCCTACCACCGCGCACGCGCAAGCCTCAAGGCCCCGTCCCGCTCTGCCCAGCTGGGCCGAAAATAACCTGGACCAGAACAGGAACGAAACTCGACTGCGTGAGTAGCGCAGGTCGCACAAATTCCCCAAACCGACGTGGGAGCAATTTTCTTTAAAATCAATGGTGCGGACGGCGGGACTCGAACCCGCACGGCCATAAGGCCAGGAGATTTTAAGTCTCCGGTGTCTACCATTCCACCACGTCCGCGGGGTGGCGCCGGACGGCTGTGCCACGATGCTTGGTCTAGCCTTGCGGAACGGTGGCGACAATCTCTTTTCGCCTGAACCAGGCGCATTTTTCGCGACTGTGACGATGGTTGCGCCCGACCTGCGACGAAGCTGCGCCGGGGCCGCGGGGGGGCGCCTCACAAAGGTGCCAGCGCCTCATCCTCCTTGACCGCCTGCATCGCCACATAGGTGGAGGTCGAGGCCACATGCGGCAAGGCAGAGATCTTTTCGCCCAGCACCGCGCGGTAATCGCTCATCGAGCGGGTGCGCACCTTCAGCAGGTAATCGAAATGCGAGGCCATCAGATGCGCTTGTTCCACCTCCGGCAGCCGGGTCACGGCGGCGTTGAACTTGGCCAGCGCGGCCTCGCGGGTGTCGGTCAGCTTCACCTCGACAAAGGCGACGTGATCCAGCCCCAGCCGGATCGGATCCACCAGCGCCCGGTAGCCAGTGATGATGCCCTCCGTCTCCAACCGTTTCAGCCGTGTCTGGGTCGGCGTCTTGGACAGGCCGATCCGGCGCGCAAGATCGGCAATGGAAATGCGCCCATCGGTGCTCAGCTCGTTCAGAATCGCAATGTCGTAACGGTCCAAGTCTGAAAAGTTCATTTGCACTCCATTTACCCCCAATAGTTCCCGCACGAACCGTGATTACTTGATTTTTGGGCGATTGTCCTGCCAATTTGCAGATAGAACTCACGAAAGACCTGCACCTTTGTGGAGTTTCCGCACATGACTGCCAACACATCTCTGCGCCACCGAATTGACGCTGGCACCTATGTTGACCACACCGCCATCCGCGACCAGCTGGTGGCACAGGCCGCGCTGAGCGAAGACGACCGCGCCCGCATCAGCGCCCGCGCTGCGGCGCTGGTGCGCGACATCCGCGGCCATTCCGCCCCCGGCCTGATGGAGGTTTTCCTCGCTGAATACGGCCTGTCCACCGAGGAAGGCGTGGCACTGATGTGCCTGGCCGAGGCGCTTCTGCGGGTGCCGGATGCCGACACCATCGACGCGCTGATCGAAGACAAGATCGCGCCGTCCGACTGGGGCAAACACCTGGGCAAATCCACCTCCTCGCTGGTCAATGCCTCGACCTGGGCCTTGATGCTGACCGGCAAGGTGCTGGATGAGGAGCGCAGCCCCATTGGCGCACTGCGCGGCGCCATCAAACGTCTGGGCGAGCCGGTGATCCGTACCGCCGTCAGCCGCGCGATGAAGGAAATGGGGCGCCAGTTCGTGCTGGGCGAGAGCATCGAAAGCGCGATGAACCGCGCCGCCGGCATGGAGGCCAAGGGCTATACCTATTCCTACGACATGCTGGGCGAGGCGGCGCGCACCGAAGCGGACGCCGCCCGTTATCACCTGTCGTATTCCAAGGCGATCTCGGCCATTGCCGCCGCCTGCCACAGTGATGACATCCGCAAGAACCCCGGCATCTCCGTCAAGCTGTCAGCGCTGCATCCACGCTATGAGTTGGCGCAGGATGCCAGCGTGATGGAACATCTGGTGCCGCGTCTGAAGGCGCTGGCGCTGCTGGCCAAGGCCGCCAAGATGGGGCTTAACGTCGACGCCGAGGAAGCCGACCGCCTGTCCCTGTCGCTGGAGGTAATCGAGGCTGTGGTCTCGGATCCTGCGCTGGCGGGCTGGGACGGTTTTGGCGTGGTGGTGCAGGCCTACGGCCCCCGCACCGGGTTGGCGCTGGACGCGCTGCACGAGATGGCCGAAAAATACGACCGCCGCTTCATGGTGCGGCTGGTGAAAGGCGCCTACTGGGACACCGAGATCAAGCTGGCCCAGGTCGAAGGTGTCGACGGCTTCCCGGTCTTCACCTCCAAGGCGCTGACCGATGTCTCCTATATCTCCAACGCGCGCAAACTGCTGGGGATGACCGATCGGATCTACCCGCAGTTTGCCACCCACAACGCCCATACAGTTGCTGCAATCCTTCACATGTCTGAAGGCATCGACAAGCAGCTGTTCGAGTTCCAGCGCCTGCATGGCATGGGGGAAACGCTGCACCAGATGGTGCTGGAGCAGAACAAGACCAACTGCCGGATCTACGCGCCCGTCGGTGCCCATCGCGACCTGCTGGCCTATCTGGTGCGCCGCCTGCTGGAAAACGGGGCCAACTCCTCCTTCGTGAACCAGATCGTGGATGAGAACGTCCCGCCCGAGGTGGTCGCAGCCGATCCCTTTGCCGAAATCGGCGACATCAGCCGAAAGATCCCCACCGGCCCCGAGCTTTATGCGCCGGAACGCCCGAACTCCAAAGGGTTCGACCTTGGTCACGCCCCGACGCTGGCCCGGATCGAAGAGGCGCGCGCGCCCTGGCGCGACCATCACTGGCAGGCGGCCCCGCTGCTGAACGGCGAGGCGCAGCCAGAACCGGCCAAGGATGTCACCAGCCCATCCGACCTCAGCGTTGTGGGCAGCGTCAGGCAGTGCAGCAAGGCCGACATCGATCTTGCGCTCAGCGCCGCCGCACCCTGGGACGCCCCAGCCGAGGAACGGGCCGCCGTGCTGAACCGCGCGGCCGACCTCTATGAGGAAAACTTCGGCGAGCTGTTTGCCATCCTGGCGCGCGAGGCGGGCAAGACCATTCCCGATGCGGTAGCCGAACTGCGCGAGGCCGTGGACTTTCTGCGCTATTATGCGGCCCGCATTCCCGCGGCGCCGCCTGCGGGCATCTTCTCCTGCATCTCGCCCTGGAACTTCCCGCTGGCGATCTTCACCGGCCAGGTGGCGGCCGCACTGGCCGCGGGCAACGCTGTGCTGGCCAAGCCGGCTGACCAGACTCCGCTGATCGCCCATCGCGCCGTGCAGCTGATGCACGAGGCCGGGGTGCCGCGCGCCGCGATGCAGCTGGTGCCGGGCCGTGGCAGCGTGGTGGGCGCCGCCATCACCTCGGACCCGCGCGTGGCCGGCGTTGCCTTTACAGGCTCGACCGCCACTGCGATGCGCATCCGTCGCGCCATGGCCGAACACCTGAAACCCGGCGCGCCGCTGATTGCGGAAACCGGCGGGCTGAACGCGATGATCGTCGACAGCACCGCCTTGCCGGAGCAGACCGTGCAGGCGGTGATCGAGAGCGCCTTCCAGTCAGCTGGCCAGCGCTGCTCGGCGCTGCGCTGCCTGTATTTGCAGGACGACATTGCCGACACCGTGCTGAACATGCTGAAGGGCGCGATGGACTGCCTGCATCTGGACGATCCCTGGCATCTGTCCACCGACAGCGGCCCGGTGATCGACGAAACGGCGCGCAAAGGCATTCTGGCCCATATCGACACGGCCCGCGCCGAAGGCCGCGTGTTGAAGGAGCTGCGCGCACCGCAGGGGGGCACCTTCGTCGCCCCGACGCTGATCGAAATTCCCGGCATCAGCGCCCTCGAGGAAGAAATCTTCGGCCCGGTCCTGCATGTGGCGCGGTTCAAGTCCCGAGACCTGGACAAGGTGATTTCCGACATCAATGCAACCGGTTACGGGTTGACCTTCGGGTTGCACACCCGCATCGACGACCGCGTCCAGCATGTCTGCGACCGCGTACACGCTGGCAATATCTATGTGAACCGCAACCAGATCGGTGCGATTGTCGGCAGCCAGCCCTTTGGCGGCGAAGGTCTATCGGGCACCGGCCCAAAGGCAGGCGGCCCGCTGTACCTCAGCCGGTTCTGCGCGCCGGACCGACAGCAGACAGACGCCCGCTGGGACAGCACGGTCTCCGACCTGCCGCCCGCCAGTGGCACCCCTGCACAGCCGGTGACCACTACGCTGCCCGGCCCGACCGGTGAATCCAACCGCCTGACCGTCTCTGCCCGCCCGCCGCTGCTGTGCATGGGTCCAGGGGCGCAGGCGGCCGCCGAACAGGCCCGCGCAGTCATCAGCCTCGGCGGCACCGCGATCGAGGCCCAGGGCATGCTGGAGCTGGACAAGCTGGAAACCGTGCCGGGCATAGCCGGCGTTCTGTGGTGGGGCGACGAGGCCACCGCCCGCCAGATCGAACAGCGGCTGGCACAGCGCGACGGTCCGATCATCCCGCTGATCCCCGGCACGCCCGACCACGCCCGCGTGCTGGCAGAACGCCATGTCTGTGTCGACACCACCGCCTCGGGCGGCAATGCCGACCTGCTCGGCGGCATGGCCTAAGCTGCGTCGCATAAGCGCTTGACGCTGGGCCACATTCGGCCCAGCGTTCCCCCATGTTTCCGTTGCGCGACCACAACCCCTCCGGCCGGACGCCCTATGTCGTCTACCTGCTGATGGCGGTGAATATCCTGGCCCATGTCTACTACTCGGCCAGCTATGCCAGCCCGCGCGCGCTGGCTTATTTCTATGACGCCTACGCGATCGTGCCTGCCGAAATCAGCCACGGTTACGCGTTGGGGACATTGTTTACCTCAATGTTCATCCATGGCGGCTTGATGCATCTGGGCGGCAACATGCTGTTCCTGTGGATCTTTGGCGACAATCTCGAGGATGAGATGGGCCACCTGCCCTTTTTGCTTTTCTATCTGGCCAGCGGCATCGGGGCCGGGGTGATCCATGTGATCTCTGCCCCTGGCTCTATGGTTCCCACGGTGGGTGCATCGGGGGCCATTGCCGGGGTGATGGGCGGCTATTTGCTGATGTTCCCGCGCGCACGGGTCGACATCCTGCTGGTGCTGGTGGTCTATTTCCGCATCTTTACCATTCCTGCCTTCGTGATGCTGGGCGTGTGGCTCGCGATGCAGTTCCTGGGCGGGCTCAACGCCGATCCCAACCTGGGCGGCGTCGCCTATTGGGCCCACGCAGGTGGGTTCGCCGCCGGGCTGGTGCTGTGCCTGCCCCTGTGGCTGCGCCGTGGCGGTCCGGCGTTCTGGAACAGGACCCACGGGCTGCCGCCCCACCCTGAAGCCAGGGACCGATACGCCCCCAGCCGCGTCCCCAAGCTGCCGCGCAAGCCGCGCAATCCAGGGCCTTGGGGCAAATAAAGGATCATGCAATGCCGCGACTGAAAGCCAGCTGCCACTGCGGCGCCGTTGAAATAGAGGCGACGTTTCCCCAGGGGCTCGCTTCAGCCGCGCGCTGCGATTGTTCGTTTTGCCTGCGGCGCGGGGCGGCGGCGGTCACCGCCATCACCGCCAGTCTCAAGGTGGTGAAAGGCGCTGAGAACCTCAGCCGTTACACCTGGGGCAGCCATACGGCGAAGCACTACTTCTGCAAGACCTGCGGCATCTACACCCACCACCAGCGCCGCTCGGATCCGCGCGAATGCGGCGTCAATCTCGGCTGTATCGACGGCGGCAATCCGCGAACCCACCCAGAGACATATGGCGAGATCCCTTGGAACGACGGTGTCAACCATCCGGCGGACCAGTAGCCTATTCCGGGCGGCCCGCCAGGGGGGCGACCCTGAACGGGTCAATCGCGCACAAAAAACGCGACCCGAAGGCCGCGTTTGATCTCGCAGAATAATCTCGGCCAGTTCAGCCGCGGATCACCTTGGCGAAACTCTCAAAGATCGGCTCATTCGAGCAGACAACCGAGCCGCTGTCGATGATTCCAGCATCTGCATCAATCGCTTCGGCCAGCCCGCCGGCTTCCTGAACGATGATGATGCCCGCGGCCAGATCCCACGCATTCAGGCGGCGCTCCCAGAAGCCCTCGTAGCGGCCCGCGGCCACATAGGCCATGTCCAGCGCGGCAGAGCCCCAGCGGCGGATACCCGCACAGGCAGGCGCCAGACGCGCCAGATCCTGCAACGTCAGCGGCAGATCGGCCCGGCCACCAAACGGCACGCCAGTTGCAAAGATGGACTCGATCATCCGGTGACGGCCCGACACCCGGATGCGGGTGTCGTTCATCCAGGCGCCAGCGCCCTTCTCGGCAAAGAACATCTCGTCCTTGGCCGCGTCATAAACCACCCCAGCGACAATCTTGCCCTTGTGCTCCAGCGCGATGGAGATCGCCCAATGCGGCAACCCGTGCAGGAAGTTGGTGGTGCCGTCCAGCGGGTCGACGATCCAGCGTCGGGTCGGATCCTCGCCCTCTTCCTCGCCGCCCTCTTCGGCAATCCAGCCATAGGTCGGACGGGCGTTGCGCAGCTCTTCCTTCAGGATTTTCTCGGCGGCAATGTCGGCCTTGGACACAAAGTCGCCCGCACCCTTCATCGATACCTGCAGGTTTTCGACCTCGCGGAAGTCTTTTACCAGAGAGCGGCCTGCCTTGCGGGCGGCCTTGATCATCACGTTGAGGTTTGCACTGCCAATCATGTCGGTTCGGTCCTGTCAGGTCGGGTCGGGTCGCGGAGATGCCGGGTCAAAGCGTGCCTATACGCGCCCTGCCCCCGCTTGCCAAGGGGCTTTGCAGCAAAGCAGCGAACCGGCTGTGGTATCGTTACCCACAGCAAAGCGGTTGAAATCACCGCCCGACATTCCCAATGTCTCACCGACACTACAAAGGAAGATCCCCAATGTCCGATCAGATGCAGCGTATCGTGCTGGCCAGCCGCCCCGAAGGCCAGGCCAGCGAAGAGAATTTCCGCCTCGAAACCCGTGACCTGCCACAGCCCGGCGACGGCGAAGTGCTTGTCAAGGTTCACTATATGTCGCTGGACCCCTATATGCGCGGGCGCATGAACGCAGGCAAATCCTATGCTCCGCCAGTCGAGATCGGCGAAACCATGACAGCGGCGGGCGTCGGCGAGGTGATCGCCTCGGGCAGCGACAGCCTGCACCCCGGTGACTTTGTGCTGGGCATGTTCGGCTGGGCCAGCCACGGGGTAGCACGCGCCGAGGAGGTCCGCAAACTGGACCCGGATATGGCACCGATCACCACCGCGCTTGGCGTTCTGGGCATGCCGGGGTTTACCGCCTGGCATGGCTTGCAGGCCTATGGTCGCCCGCAGGCGGGCGAAACCCTGGTGGTTGCCGCGGCGACCGGGCCGGTCGGCTCTATGGTGGGGCAGTTGGCCAAACAGGCCGGGCTGCGCGTGGTCGGCGTCGCGGGTGGCGACGAAAAATGCAAGTTGGCGGTCGATACCTTCGGCTTCGACGCCTGTCTTGACCACCGCGCCTATGCGGACGCCGCCGCGCTGAGCGAGGCGCTCGCCGCCGAATGCCCGGACGGCATCGACATCTACTACGAAAACGTCGGCGGCAAGGTGCTGGAAGCGGTTCTGCCCAACATGAACAGCTTTGGCCGCATCCCCGTCTGCGGCATGATCGCCTGGTACAACGGCGCCGAGACCGGCCTGACCGCGCCGGCGGTCTGGCGCGACGTGCTGACCAAATTCCTGTCGGTGAACGGCTTTATCATCTTCAACCACTACGACCGCTACCCGGAGTTCCTCAAGGAGGTCGCGCCTCTGGTTGCCTCCGGCGAGATCAAATACCTGGAAGACACGGCCCAAGGACTGGAAAACGCGCCAGCGGCCTTCCTGTCAATGATGCAGGGCGGCAATACCGGCAAGCAGATCGTCAAACTGGTCTGAACCGCGCGCCGACCTCGGCCGGATTGCGCAACCGCGCGGAGCGGGCACAGGCGCCGGAACGGCGCCCGGCCGCTCCGCGCCTCCCTGCCTGCGGCACCTATCGGTGCTGCAGCTTGCGCGCTTCGACCTTGGCGAGGCGGATCAGCTCCTGCATGAAAGGCTTTTCCCGGTCCTCGCGGCGGATCGCGGCATAGAGCCGCCGGGTGATGCCATCCTTGGTCAGTGGCCGCGTCACGTAGTCGGAGGAGTATTTCACCTCCCGCACCACCCAGTCCGGCAACACCGACACGCCGCGATTCGACGCCACCAGCAGCAGGATCACCGCCGTCAGCTCCACCTGGCGGATCGAGGCCGGCTCAACCCCCGCGGGCAGCAGCAACTGGCTGAACACATCCAGCCGCGATTTCTCCACCGGATATGTAATCAGCGCCTGACCGCGGAAATCCTCCGCCTCGACATATGGTTTTGCCGCCAGCGGATGCTGCGCCGAGGCAACAAAGACAGGATTGTAATCAAACAGCTCGATGAACTCGACCCCGGCGATGTCCTCGGGATCGGAGGAAACCACCAGATCCACCTCCTCCTTTTGCAGCGCCGGAAGCGCGTCAAAGGCAAGGCCGGGCCGGATGTCCACATCCACGTCGCCCCAATTCTTGCGGAACCCCTCCAGCACCGGGAACAGCCATTCGAAACAGGCGTGGCACTCGATGGCGATGTGCATGCGCCCGGTATGCCCATCCCGCAAGGAGGAAAATTCCGCTTGTGCGGCCTCCAGTTGCGGCAGAACCTGCTCTGCCAACCGGAGCAGCCGCTGACCTGCGGGAGACAGCTTCATCGGCTTGGACCGGCGGATGAACAGCTCGACGCCGGCCTGTTCCTCCAACCCCTTCACCTGGTGGCTCAGCGCACTTTGCGTGATGTTCAGCTGGTCCGCTGCGCGGGCCAGCCCGCCGGCTTCATGGATGGCCTTGATGGTGCGCAGGTGACGAAATTCGATGTGCATCCTGTGGTGTCGCTCATGTTGTTCTTGAGAATTATGAAATTGTCTCACAATGCTGCACATGCAACAAGGGATGAAATTACAACAAGCGAGTGACCTGAGATGCCGACGCCCAAGATTTCCTTTGAATTCTTTCCGCCGAAAAATCTCGAAGCTTCCTTCCGGCTTTGGGATACCGTTCAGGTGCTTGCTCCGATGGGACCGCGGTTTGTGTCGGTGACCTATGGTGCCGGCGGCACCACCCGTACGCTGACCCGCGACGCGGTGGCAACGCTGCACAAATCCTCCGGCCTGGACGTTGCGGCGCATCTCACCTGCGTCAACGCCTCCAAGGCGGAAACCCTGGAAATCGCCGACCAGTTCGCCGAGGCCGGGGTGAAGGAAATCGTCGCCCTGCGTGGCGATCCGCCCAAGGGCGAGGGCAAATTCACCCCGCATCCCGAAGGCTTTGCCCATTCGGTCGAGTTGATCGAGGCGCTGGCGGACCGTGGCACCTTCAACATCAAGGTGGGCGCCTACCCGGATCCGCACCCTGATGCGACCGACCCCCACGCCGATGTAGAGTGGCTGAAGCGCAAGCTGGACGCCGGCGCCGACGAGGCGCTGACCCAGTTCTTCTTCGAGGCCGAGACCTTCTTCCGCTTCCGCGACGCCTGCGAAAAAGCCGGTATCGACGGCAGCAAGCTGACCCCCGGCATCCTGCCGATCGAAAACTGGAAAGGTGCCCGCAACTTCGCCCGCCGCTGCGGCACCGTGATCCCGCAATGGGTCGAGGATGCCTTTGACAAGGCCGTGCGCGACGGCCGCGAGGAACTGCTGGCGACCGCCATGTGCACCGAGCTCTGCTCGGACCTGTTGGAGGGCGGCGTGAGCAATCTGCATTTCTACACCCTGAACCGCCCGGAACTGACCCGCGACGTCTGCTTCGCGCTGGGGGTCACCCCCAAGGTGGCGCTGGAGAACGTAGCGTAAGCGTTGCACAGATCCCCGCGCGGCCCCTAATGGACGAAAAACTTCATCAGGGACCGCGCGCCATGTTCTACGCCGAAACCCCCGCCGATCTGCTGACGATCGATCAGACCGCCCGGATGTCCGGGCTGGAGTTCATGCAAGGCATACTGGCAGGCGATCTGCCCGGCCCACCGATTGCGCGCACGCTCGGCTACCATCTCCACGCGGTCAGCGAAGGCGAGGTCGTGTTCCGCGGCACCCCGGAATTTCACGTCACCAACCCGATGGGCACCGTGCATGGCGGCTGGTACGGCACATTGCTGGACAGCGCGATGGCCTGCGCGGTGATGACCCGCGTGCCACAGGGCTCAGTGTACACCACGCTTGAGTACAAGATTAACATCCTGCGCCCGATCCCGCTCGGCACCGAGATCGACTGTACCGGCACCGTGGATCATGCTGGGCGCTCCACCGGGGTTGCGCACGGCGAGATCCGCGGCACCGCCGACGGGCGGCTTTACGCGACCGGCTCCACCACTTGCATCATCATGAAGATAGCCTAGCGCAGCACCTGCTACTTTCGCGCCCTTGTCTTTACGAATCCGTAGCTTATCTTGCGGTCATCACCCGAGAGCATCACGGAAGGGGCGAGAATGCCGCCAAACTCCCTCGCGCGGGCAGCCACCGCGCGCATCCAGGTTCTGGCCCCGCCGGCTGAGCTCGATTTTTTCGATACCCGCTCCACCGATCTGCCCCGTCCGATCCCTCCGCTGGAGGCTTGGCGCCGGATGCACGCACGCCCCTTGCCTGGTCTGCGACTCGCGTTCCGGCTGCGGGATGCGATCTCGGCCTGTTTTGGCGTCCGCCGGATCGGCAACATCACGGGCCAGGTGCCCGAGAACGTCCAGACCGGAGACAAGCTGGATTTCTTTGTGGTTGAGGCCATCTCGGAACGTATCCTGACCCTGGCGGTGCGGGACCGCCACTTGGATGTGATGACCTGTCTCAGCTCGCATGACGGCGTGCTCACGGTGACCTCTTCAGTCAAGACCCATACCCTGTTCGGCCGCGCCTACATGCTGCCCGTGGGCCCTGCGCACAAACTGATCGTGAGCCTCTCCCTGAAACGGTTGCGGCAGACAATGGAGCAGGCACCGCAGCTGCGGCGCTGAGGACAGGCCCTGCACTCGGCGACACGCACCAGCCCCACGCCCGCATGTGAGGTTTCCTGCGTTCAGGTCTTGGAGAACATCGCCCGCCAGCCTGCGGCGGTCGCCGTCTTGGTAGGCCGCGCCACCTCGACGCTGCTGTGCAGACGTTCACTGGGATCCAACCCGACCCGGCGGCGGCTGCGCAGCAGGAAAATCTTGCCCCAGCCGCGCCAGGTGCCAACCGATGGCGCATTGGGGTCCACCGAAAACCGCATCCGCCAGTCCAGCGGCAACGGCAGTCCGCGTTCCTCGGCCTTTTCCAGCATCCACACCAGGGAGATGTTGGCAAGCGGCCGCGCGACCTCATAGCCGCCCAGTTGGCCACCCACATCGCCATGGGCACCGCGAAACCAGACCTGCTCCACATGCCCTTCCCAGTCGGTGGGAGTGTCCCACATCACCGGGTGGAAGACATCGCGCGTCTCGTCCAGCGCCAGCGCGTGATAGCCGCTTTTGACGTGGTGGCCCAATTCGTGGTTGTGGAAATTATGTTGCTTCTCCGCCCAGCGCCACAGCAGCGGCAGCCGCAACCCCAGTGCCTTGACCGTGTCCCAGACCCCGACCATCTCGATTTCAACCGTCTCATGGCAGTAGGCCCGGCTGAAGGCGGCGCCGGTCTTGCTGCGCCCGTTCAGCCGGTAATGGCGATAGGCCGTGCGGATGTTGCGCACCGTGGCGTGCTCCGCCTCCAGCAACCCGATCCGATCGATCACGCCCGCCAGCGAGCGCACGGCATAGGCGCCACGCGAATAGCCAAACAGATAGATCTGGTCACCGGGGCGATAGCGCGAGGCCAGGTAGCCATAGGCGCGGCGGATCTGGCGGTTGATGCCGCGCCCCAGCATCACATCGGGCGCGCTGCCCCAGCCGGTCCACTGAACCCCGGATTCGTAATAGACCGACACCGGGCCGGACATTTCGCGACACAGGTGGTACAGCTTGCCCGCGTGGGTTTCGCGCCCCTCGTCCAGCGTCGACATGGTGCCATCAAGGATGATCACATGGGCCTGCGGCCCACGCAGCCGGGTTTCGCCCGAATGTTCCGAGCGCAGCGGCCGTCCCAGCCACTCAAGAACCCTGTTACTCAGCTGCTTTAGAAACATCCCTCAGCACTTTCCACACTCTCTGCGGGGTGAACGGCATATCCATCTGCCGCACCCCCTGGTCCCAGACCGCGTCCTGCATCGCGTTGGCCACCGCGGCCAATGCGCCCACCGTCCCAGCCTCGCCACAGCCCTTCATTCCCATCGGGTTCTGGGTTGAGGGCACCGGCTGTGAGGTGAAGCCAATCATGGGAACGGAATCGGCCCGCGGCATGGCATAATCCATGAACGTCGCGGTCAGCAGCTGGCCGTCTTCGTCATAGACGACCCGCTCCAACATGGCCTGTCCCAGCCCCTGCGCCACCCCGCCATGCACTTGGCCTTCGGCCAGCATCGGGTTGATCAGATTTCCGAAATCGTCGACTACAGTGTAGCGCTCCACCGTGGATTGCCCAGTCTCCGGGTCGATCACCACCTCGGCCACATGGGCGCCGTTCGGAAACGAGCGCCCCGGCAACTTGGCCCGCGCCGCGTGACGCATCAGATCAAGCCGCCCTTGCGCGCGGGCCATCTCTGCGGCGTCCAGCAGCGTCGGCGTCAGGTTCGACCCCGGCGCGCGGAAACTTTCACCGTCAAAAGAAATCGCGTCCGCGTCAACGCCCATCTGTTCCGCTAGGAACGGGGTGAAGGCCGCCACCATGGTGTCGACCGTTGCCAGCGTGGCATTGGCCTGGGTGGTCACCGAACGCGAACCGCCGGTGCCGCCACCTTGGGCGATGCGGTCGCTGTCGCCCTGAATGACCTGGATATTCTCTGCCGGAATGCCGCTCTGGTCAGCCAGAAACTGTGCATAGACAGTTTCATGCCCCTGTCCGTTGCTTTGCGTGCCGACATAGATGTTCACACGGCCATCCTCCAGAAACTCCACTTCTGCGCCTTCCGAAGGATCACCCAAAATACTTTCGATATAGTAACACAGGCCAACGCCCCGATACTTGCCGCGTTTACCATCTGCGGCGCGGCGGGCTGCGAATCCTTCGAGATCTGCCTCTTCAGCGGCGCGGTTCAGCACCAGATCGAAGTCGCCGACGTCATATGTCTCCCCGGTCACGGTGCCATATGGAAACGCGGCGGGCTTGATAAAGTTCCTCCGCCGCAGCTCCAGCGGGTCCACCCCCAACTGGCGCGCGGCGCGGTCCATCACCCGCTCCAGCACATAGATCGCCTCTGGCCGACCGGCGCCGCGATACGCGTCCACCTGGGTGGTGTTGGTATAGATCCCCTCCACCTGCAACCAGGCGGTCTGGATGTCATAGACCCCGGCCAGCACCCGGCTGAACAGCTGGGTCTGGATCGGTTGGCCAAAATGCGAGTTGTAGGCACCGAGGTTGCAGCGCGTCGTCACCCGGTAGGCGGTGATCTTCAGGTCCGCGTCAAAGGCCAGCTCTGCCAAGGACGTCAGATCCCGCCCGCCGTTGTCGCTGAGCATGGATTCGGTGCGGTCTGCGACCCAGAACACCGGTCGCCCCAGCATCCGGGCGGCATGGGCCACCACAAAATACTCCGGGTAGGGCATTGCCTTCATGCCAAAGCCGCCCCCCACATCCGGCGTGGTGACCCTGACCGCAGCCTCCTCCAGCCCCAGCTTGGCGGCCATCTGGGATTTCATCGCCCAGACCCCTTGCCCGCCGTAGCAGAAATGCAACCGCCCATCCTGCCATTCGGCAAAGCAGCCACGCGGCTCCATCGCGTTGACGATAATGCGGTTGTCTTCCACTTGCAGGGATACGGTATGCGCCGCCGCGCTGAACGCCTGCTCCGTCGCGGCCTCGTCGCCCATACCCCAGTCAAAGGCGCGGTTGTCCGGCACCTCCGCGTGCAGCGGCGCGCCGCCGGGAAACAGATCCAGCTTGGCAGGCAGGTCGTCGATGTCCAGCCCGATCAGTTCGCCTGCGTCGCGAGCCTGCTCCAGCGTGTCGGCGACAACCACCGCCACCGGCTCCCCCACGTATCGCACCCGGTCCCGGGCCAGCATCGGCCGTTCCGGCGCAGCCCCCTCGCTGCCGTCCCGGTTCTTGACGGTGGTGCCGTCCAGCCCCACGTCCAGCCCTGCGGCTTCCAGATCCGCGAGGGTCAGCACCGCATGCACGCCCTCGCTCGCGCGCGCATCCGCCACCTCCAGCGCGGTGATGGTGCCATGCGCCACCGGACTGCGCAGCACCCAGGCTCGCAGCGCATCCGCAGGGGCGGCATCTTCGATGTAATTGCCCTGCCCGGTCAGGAACCTCGCGTCCTCGACCCGCTTCACCGGCTGGCTTTTTCCGAACTTGTCCATGCTTGCCCCCTGTCCGCACGGCCTGGCCGCGCTGGTGTCATTCAGGGCAGGAGACTACCGCTCAGCGGGCGGTTGTCCAGTGAGCTCGATCACCGTGGCCACATCCGACAGCCCATAGCCGTTGAACTGCGTGCTCATGGCCGAGGAATAGGCCCCCAGCCCCGGAAACAGCACGTAATCGCCGGTGCCGCAGTCCGCAGGCAGCGGCAGCCCGTCCGGCAGCCGGTCCAGACTGTCGCAGGTCGGCCCGAACACCACCCGCGGCTGACGCGCGCCCGTGCGGCGGACGCCATCGGGGGCGACCACCTCAACCCGGCCCGGCAGGCCCATGTCGCGCAGATCCACCAGTCCGCCATAGATGCCGTCGTTCAGAAACACCACTGCGCCGCTTCGGCGGATCCCCTTGATCCGGGCCGCCAAAGTGAAGCATTCCGACACCATGGCCCGGCCCGGCTCGCAGATCAGCTCCGGCTTCTCGGCGCCAAAAGCCTGTTGAGCGGCCGCATCAATGGCGTCGAACACCCGCTCCAGATCAGGCGCAACGCCATCCCGGTTGGCCGCAAAACCACCGCCGACATTCAGCCGGGCAATGCTCACGTCGGCGGCATCGACGATCTTGCGGGCAACATGGATGTATTCGACCCAGGCCGCCTCATCCTCGCATTGGGTGCCGGGATGAAAGCACAGCGCCGGTACCCAGCCCCGCGCCGCGACCTGCTGCAACAGCTCGACGGCTTCCTTGGGCCCGGTCCCGAACTTGCTCCCAAAATCATAGGCCGCACCGGACACGGGCAGGGCAAAGCGCACCGCGATTTCGCAGGTGCGCGGCACCGCATCCAGCTTGTCCAGTTCGCTGAGCTCGTCCACCGACCAGCTGGCCACCCCCAGCCGGATCCCGGCCTCGATTTCGGCGGCAGAGCGCATCGGGTTGTTGTAATGCATTACCGCATCGGGGCTGGCTGCCCGCACGGCCTCCATCTCGGCCGGGGAGGCGACATCAAAGGCGGTGACGCCCGCAGCCACCAGATTGGACAGCACCGCCGGATGCGGATTGGCCTTCACCGCATAGGTGACAAGGCCGGGGAACCCCCGCTGAAACCGCCCCGCCACCTCATGCAGGACTCGCGGCGAGAAATAGAGGATCGGATGATCCGGCGCAGTGCGGGCCAGGTGGGATTCGGGCGAGAGCCACAACGGGGAAATTTGCTGCATCGATCTAAACCTCTGTCTGTTAAATTATTCTCGGCTGAAGAGTCGTCGATTCCTCCCTTCATTTCGACTAAAACAGCGTTAACAATCGTCAAAATGCGGAAAGAATATGAAATCTGACGACACTGATCAGCGTCTTGTCGCCCTGTTGCGGGAAAACGCCCGCCGCCCTGTGTCCGAGCTCGCGCGCCTGCTGGGTCTTGCGCGGACCACTGTCCAGGCGCGGATCGAGCGGCTGGAGGCCAGCGGCGTGATCACCGGGTACACGTTGCGCACCTCTGCCGCGGCGCGGCCACCGTTGCAGGCCACCGTGCTGATGTCGATTGAGCCGCGCTCCGGCCCCGAGGTTCTGTCGCGGTTGCGTGCCCTGAGCGGCGTCGAGGTGGTGCACACCACATCCGGGCGGTTCGACCTGTTGGCACAGGTCGTCGCACACAGCACCACCGAGCTGGACGACACCATCGACCGGATCGCCGACGCGCGCGGTGTGCGGTCCTCGGAAAGCCTGATCCATCTGGCCACCAAACTGGACCGCACCGGGTCATAACGGTGCGCGCCCTGCGCGCGCAGGCTTCAGCGCCTGCAGCGCAGGTTTTGAGTAATTCGGACCGGAAAGAGGCGGTAAGGTTTTGTTAACCATCTGGGTGCACTCTACCTATGCGGTACTGACTGCAGAGCCGATGACCGCGACAGGAAGAGACCGCCCCTGATGCAGGCAGGATTATCCCGGGCCACCTCCCGACGGACGGACGGCCTGCGCCAGGGGCGTGTCCGCGCGGCATCTTTCTGGTCAAAAATACTCAAAATCCCGCCCATTGCCCCCGGCGCCCCGCCATGCGGACAAAGAAATCCCGCGATCTGCCTTCCCCTTCCCTGTGCCATTGGGTAATTGATCCGCAATTGCATGAGGGATGTAGTGATGGCGATGGAAAAGACATTCAACGCGGCGGAAGCGGAAAGCCGCCTGTACAAAGCCTGGGAAGAGGCTGGCTGCTTCAAGGCCGGGGCCAATGCCAAACCCGAGGCCTCGACCTATTGCATCATGATCCCGCCGCCGAATGTCACCGGTGTGCTCCACATGGGCCATGCCTTCAACAACACGTTGCAGGATATCCTGATCCGCTGGAAACGCATGCAGGGGTTTGACACCCTGTGGCAGCCCGGCTGCGACCATGCGGGCATTGCGACACAGATGGTGGTGGAGCGCGAGCTGGCCAAAGAGGGCAAGAAACGTACCGATTTCTCCCGTCCCGACTTCCTGGCCAAGATCTGGGAGTGGAAGGAAAAATCCGGCGGCACCATTGTCGAACAGTTGAAGCGCCTTGGCGCCTCCTGCGACTTTGACCGCACCGCATTTACCATGGCCGGCGCCCATGGCGACACCCGCACGGGCCACGAAAACTCCCCCAACTTCCACGACGCGGTGATCAAGGTGTTTGTGGAGATGTACAACAAGGGGCTGATCTACCGCGGCAAGCGGCTGGTCAACTGGGATCCTCATTTCGAGACCGCGATTTCCGACCTTGAGGTGGAGAACATCGAGGTTGCGGGCCACATGTGGCACTTCAAGTACCCGCTGGCAGGCGGCGAGACCTACACCTACGTCGAAAAAGACGAGGACGGCAACGTCACGTTGGAGGAAGAACGCGACTATATCTCCATCGCCACCACCCGCCCCGAAACCATGCTGGGCGACGGCGCGGTGGCTGTGCACCCTTCGGACGAGCGCTATGCGCCGATCGTGGGCAAATTGGTCGAAATCCCGGTCGGCCCCAAGGAGCATCGCCGCCAGATCCCGATCATCACGGATGAGTACCCGGACAAGGACTTCGGCTCGGGTGCTGTGAAGATCACCGGCGCGCATGACTTCAACGACTACCAGGTGGCCAAGCGCGGCGGCATTCCGATGTACCGGCTGATGGACACCAAGGGGGCGATGCGCGCGGACGGTGCGCCCTACGCGGAGGAGGCCGCCAAGGCCCAGGCGCACGCCAAGGGGGCCGCGTTCACCGAGAATGAGGTGGACGCCATCAACCTGGTGCCCGATCACCTGCGCGGGTTGGACCGGTTCGAGGCACGCAAGAAAGTGGTTGAAGAAATCACCGCCGAAGGTCTGGCCGTCATGGTGCCCGCGCCGCCGAACGAGGATGGCGAGGTCTGCTTTGACGGCGGCATGATGCCCCTGGTCGAGAACAAGCCGATCATGCAGCCCTTCGGCGACCGTTCCAAAGTGGTGATTGAGCCGATGCTGACTGACCAGTGGTTCGTGGACGCGGAAAAGGTGGTCGGCCCGGCGCTGGATGCGGTGAAGAACGACGATGTGAAGATCCTGCCGGAGAGCGGCGAGAAAACCTATTACCACTGGCTGGAAAACATTGAGCCCTGGTGCATCTCGCGCCAGCTGTGGTGGGGGCATCAGATCCCGGTTTGGTACATTCCGGGGGAGGACGACTGGTACGCGATCTGTGCCGCGACTGAGGAAGAGGCCCTGGAAAAGGCCCGGCTTCAGTCCGCCGAAGGGTCTGAATTCCGCATCGTTGCTGACCAGCAGGAAGCGGTGGAAGTCCTGGCCGAGCAGCGCAAGCTGATGGACGTGCAGGACGAGGGCGCGATCCGCAGCTTTGAAGGCCCCATGCAGGTGCCGATGTTCCGCGACCCTGACGTGCTGGACACCTGGTTCTCCTCCGGTCTCTGGCCGATCGGCACGCTGGGCTGGCCCGACGACACGCCCGAGATGCAGAAATACTTCCCAACCTCGACCCTGGTCACCGGTCAGGACATTCTGTTCTTCTGGGTTGCCCGGATGATGATGATGCAGCTGGCGGTGCTGGACGACACCCTGCCGGTCAAGGACCGCATCCCCTTCGACACCGTCTATCTGCATGGGCTCGTGCGCGACGCCAAGGGCAAGAAGATGTCGAAATCCACCGGCAACGTCGTCGACCCGCTGGAGATCATTGAGGAATACGGCGCCGACGCGCTGCGCTTCACCAATGCGGCCATGGCCTCTCTGGGCGGGGTGCTGAAGCTGGATATGCAGCGTATCGCGGGCTACCGCAACTTTGGCACCAAGCTGTGGAATGCGGTGAATTTCGCCCATTTCAACAAGGTCTATGACGCAGAACAGCCCGCCTATGACATCCCCGATGCGCAGGCGGCCGTGAACCAGTGGATTATCGGTGAGACCGCCAAGGTCCGGGTCGAAGTCGACGCCGCGCTGGAGGCTTTCCGCTTCAACGACGCCGCGCTCAGCCTTTATGGGTTCGTCTGGGGCAAGGTCTGCGACTGGTATATCGAACTCAGCAAGCCGCTGTTCGGCTCCGAGGATGAAGCGGTTATCGCCGAGACCCGCCAGACGCTGGGCTGGGTTCTGGACCAGTGCATGATCCTGCTGCATCCGATCATGCCCTTCATCACGGAGGAGCTGTGGGGCAACACCGCCAAGCGCGACAACATGCTGGTGCATCAGGACTGGCCAACCTATGGCACGGAACTGGTCAATGCCGAGGCCGATGCCGAGATGAACTGGGTCATCACCGCGATTGAGAACATCCGCTCCACCCGCGCACAGATGCATGTACCGGCAGGCGCCAAGATCCCGATGGTGGTCACGGAATTCTCCGATCAGGCCCGCGCCGCCTGGGAAAAGAACGAGGCGATGATCCAGAAGCTCGCCCGCATCACCACGCTGGAGCAGGTGCAGACCTTCCCCAAAGGCTGCGCCGCCGTGGCCGCCCCCGGCGCTTCCTTTGGCCTGCCGCTGGCGGATGTGATCGACGTCGATGCCGAAAAGGCGCGTCTGGAGAAAACCCTGGGCAAGCTGTCCAAGGAATTGGGCGGTCTGCGCGGACGTCTGAACAATCCCAAGTTCGCCGCTTCCGCCCCCGAGGACGTGGTGGCCGAGGCCCGCGCCAACCTCGCCGCGCGTGAGGAGGAAGAGGCCAAGGTCAAGGAAGCCCTGGCGCGTCTGGCCGAAATCGGCTGATCCGCGAGACGCAGCCCAGCAACGCAACGACGCCCGCCGCTCATCCCGGCGGGCGTTTTACCTTGGCACACATGCGGTTGCGCCGCCCACGCTGTGCGGTTTCGGGAAAATTCCCCCTGATCGCCCCATTGTCTTTGTCGGCAAATTGTACCAGCGTGCTTGCAACCTGGACAACAAGCGGAGACGCCCGACCATGCCCAAAGGATACTGGGTGGCCCATGTCGATGTAGAGGACATGGACCGTTACAAAGACTACGTCAGCGCCAACGCCAAACCCTTTGCCGAGCACGGTGCCCGCTTCTTGGTCCGCGGCGGCCACAAGGAAGTGCGCGAGGGCAAGATGCGCGCGCGCACGGTGGTGATTGAATTCGATGATTTCGCAACCGCCAAAGCATGTTATGATTCCGTTGCCTATCAGGACGCCAAGGCCTTGCGCGATCCGGTGTCTACAGGTGATATGGAAATCATCGAAGGTTACGGCGGCTGACCCCGCAGCCTCTATTGCGCCCGCATCCCGAGGACCCAGAATGCCCCTGCTCAAGAAATTCTTTCAGGCCTTCCGCCCTTCCGAACCGCCCGCCCTGCCAGACCCGGATGCTGAACTGGCGCTGGGGGCGCTTTTGGTGCGGGTCGCACAGTCGGACCGTGACTACCAGTTGGAAGAAATCAGCCTGATCGACCGGATCCTTGCGCGGCTCTATCAGCACAACGCGATCGAGGCCGCAAAGGTACGCGCCACCTGCGAAAAACTGCATGCTGCCGCCCCGGAAACCGATACCTTTGGTCGTCTGATCCGCGAGACCACCGGGTTGGAAGAACGCATGGCAGCACTGGACGCGCTGTGGGAAGTGGTGCTGGCCGATGGCAATGTCCACGCGGGCGAAGTCACCATCGTCGAAGAGGCCCGCAGTGCCATGGGGCTTTCCTATGCCGACAGCCAGGCTGCGCGCGCCCGCGCGGCAGAGAAACTTGCCAACGCCGCGGGCGACAGCTGATGTTCAAGGAGCTGTTGAACCGATTGCTGGACCCCGCACCCGCGCAGCTGGACGACGAGGGCGCCCGTTTGGCGCTGACGGCCTTGCTGGTGCGGATTGCCCGCTCCGATCACAATTATTCCGAGGTCGAAAAAGATCGCATCGACCGCATTCTGGGCACCCGCTACGGGCTGGACACCGGCGGTGCGCTGATCCTGCGCGAACAGGCCGAGGCGCTGGAGGCAGAGGCGCCAGACACGGTGCGCTTTACCCGCGCCATCAAGGACGTCGTGGCCTATGAGGACCGTATCGCAGTGATCGAGGCCCTGTGGCAGGTGGCCCTCGCCGATGGCCAGCGCGACGCGAATGAAGACGCGCTGCTGCGGCTCTCGGCCAGCCTGCTGGGGGTGAGCGACATGGACAGCGCCCGCGCGCGCCAACGGGCGGAGGCAGCGCAGTGATCGCGCATCTGGGCATGTACGACCGGCCCGAGACAGCTGACGCCAACGACCGGTTCTGGACCCTGATCCGCGGCCATCTCGACACCGGCCCGGACCAGCTGAGCCGCGATCCGGACCCCTGGCCGATCTGGACCTCGCCGGAGCTGTTGCTGGCGCAGACCTGCGGCTGCCCCTACCGCACCCGCCTGTACGGCGAGGTCGATCTGATCGGCACGCCCGATCACGGGCTGCCCGGCTGCGCGCCCGGCTTTTACAACAGCGTCTTTGTCGCCCACGCGGACCGCGCCGGACAGCCGCTGAGCGTCTACGACGGCAAGACCTTTGCCTATAACGACGGGCTGTCTCAATCTGGCTGGGCGGCGCCGATGATCCACCTGCACGACCGCGGCCTGCTGCCCGGCGCCTTGCTGGAAACCGGCGGCCATCAGCACTCTGCCAGGGCTGTGGCAGAGGGGCGCGCCGATTTTGCCGCGTTGGATGCGCTGAGCTGGCAGATGATCCGCAAATACGACGAATTTGCCGCCGACCTCTGCGAGGTGGAGCACACCAGCCCGACCCCGGCCCTGCCCTATATCACGGCGCTGGGTCGCAACATCAACGCGCTGTTCGCGGCGATAGAATCAGCCATTGCCAGGCTGTCAGACGCGGACCGGGACACCCTGCATCTGCATGGTCTGGTCCAGTTTGAGCCCAGCGATTACCTGGCCATTCCGACCCCGCCGGGCCCGGTTCTGACCGGGCAGCGCATCCGGCTGGGCAACCGCGCGTAACGTCACTTCCGTTTTGCACGCTTTGGCCCGCCAATTTGCAACCTCAGCCGTCAGATCTGCGGTTTGAACATTGCAATCAGGCGTTTTTTCGGTCCAATAAGAACGAATTTCCATTCACAGGGACCTGCACACCTTGACCGATACATCGCCCGTTCTGCAAATCCGCGACCTGCATAAATCCTATGGTGAGCTGGAGGTGATCAAAGGTGTGGACATCACCGCCCGCAAGGGTGACGTGGTTTCGCTGATCGGGTCGTCGGGCTCCGGCAAATCCACGCTGCTGCGCTGCTGCAACCTGCTGGAAGACAGCCAGCAGGGCGAGATCCTGTTCAAGGGCGAGCCGATCACCTGGACCGGAAGCGGCCTCGCGCGGCGCCCCTCGGACGCCAAACAGGTGCTGCGGATCCGCACAAACCTCAGCATGGTGTTCCAGCAGTTCAACCTGTGGGCCCATATGACCATCCTGCAGAACGTGATGGAGGCCCCCGTCACCGTGCTGGGCCGCGACAAGGCCGAGGTCGAGGAGAAGGCCCGCCACTACCTGGACAAGGTCGGCATCGGCGACAAATGCGACGCCTACCCGGCGCAGCTGTCGGGCGGCCAGCAGCAGCGTGCTGCCATCGCCCGTGCGCTGTGCATGGAACCCGAGGCGCTGCTGTTCGATGAGCCGACCTCGGCGCTCGATCCCGAACTGGAGCAGGAAGTGGTCAAGGTCATCAAGGACCTCGCCGCCGAAGGCCGCACCATGATGATCGTCACCCACGACATGAAAATGGCGGCGGATGTCTCCAGCCACGTGGTGTTTCTGCACAAGGGGCTGATCGAGGAAGAGGGCACGCCGGACGAAGTGTTCGGCGGCACCCGTTCGGAGCGGTTGCGCGGCTTCCTGTCGTCGACCCGTCACGAACAATAACAACGAAATCAATAACCAACCAAAATGGGAGTACTTTCATGAAATCTCTGTTTCTTGGCACCGCCGCACTGGCGCTGACCGCCTCCATGGGCCTGGCCGAAACCGTTCGCCTGGGCACCGAGGGCGCCTACCCTCCGTACAACTTCCTGAACGATGCAGGCGAAGTGGACGGGTTCGAGCGCGAGCTGGGCGACGAGCTGTGCAAACGCGCCGAGCTGACCTGCGAATGGGTCACCAACGACTGGGATTCGATCATCCCGAACCTGCTGTCGGGCAACTACGACGCGATCATCGCCGGCATGTCGATCACCGACGAACGCAAGGAAGTCGTGAACTTCACCACGGGTTACACCCGCCCGTCGCCGTCCGCCTTTGCGGCGCTGTCGGATGACGTGGATCTGGAAGGCGGCGTGATCGCGGCCCAGGCCTCGACCATCCAGTCCTCGCATGTGGCCTCCACCGGCGCCACCCTGGTCGAATTCCCGAACCCCGACGAAACCGTTGCGGCCGTAAACGCCGGCGAAGTGGACGCGGTGATGGCGGACAAGGACTTCCTGATCCCGATCGTGAACGAGACCGAGCTGCAGTTTGTTGGCGAGGACGTGTTCCTGGGCGACGGCATCGGCATGGCCTTCCGCCAGTCCGACGACGAACTGCGCAGCAAGTTCGACGCTGCCATCGCCAGCATGAAGGACGACGGCTCGCTGAACGCGCTGCTGGACAAGTGGGAAATCGAGGGCAAATTCTAAGCCACCCGCGTTTCCAAAATCACGCAAGGGGGGCGTTTTTGCCCCCCTTCGCCCCTGACCGGACGCCCTGAGAGGCCCGCGGCCCCATTCGCAACCCGCCGCGCCCCAGGCCCAGACCACCACGAGGCCCGCCATTTTCGCCCATTGCCTAGACCCGGACAGCCTGGAGGGGATCCAGTGGCTGACCTGCTATCTGACCACCGGAAAGCATATGTCTTTCTACCTGTCCTTCGGCACGGTGCTGCTGCTGCTGGCGGTGACGGCTCCGGCGGCGCTGCTGCTGGGCTTTGGCGGCGCCATTGCCGCGCGTTCGCCGCTGGCGCTGCTGTCCTGGCCCGGCAAGGCCTATATAGCGGTGGTGCGCGGCGTACCGGACATCGCCTTTTTCCTGTTTTTCGTGATCGCGCTGGACCAGGCCATCGAATGGCTGCGCCACCAGGTGAAATGCCCGGACTGGAGCGAACCTGTCCGTCAGGGCAACGACTTCGTGGTTTGCGAGCTCGCCAAGATGCCGCTGGGCAGCGCGCCGCAGTGGATCCATGAAATCTACGGTTTCAGCCTGGCCGTGGTGACCTTTGCCATCGTCTTCGGTGCCTTTGCCGCCAATGTGCTGTATGGCGCCATGCAGGCGGTGCCACGCGCCCAGATCGAAACCGCCGAGGCCTACGGGCTGAGCCGACGCCAATCCTTCTGGCGCATTCTGGTGCCGCAGATGTGGGTCTATGCGCTGCCCGGTCTGTCGAACCTGTGGATGGTGCTGATCAAGGCCACGCCGCTGTTGTTCCTGCTGGGGGTTGAGGACATCGTCTATTGGGCGCGAGAGCTGGGCGGCTCGAAAACTGCCCGCTTTACCGACTATCCGCATCCCGATTGGCGCATGTGGTATTTCCTTGGCCTGCTGGTCTTCTACCTGGCGTTCACCAAGGTCTCCGAACTGGTGCTGGTGCGCATCAGCCGCCGCCTGTCGCGCGGCCAGGCCACCGTTGCAGGCGAAAAGCAGAGGAAAGCGGCATGAGCTGTCTTCAGACCATTCAGGACTATGGCCTGCGCGCGCTCGGCTTTGGCGAGCGGCTGCTGCCGCGCAGCGATTTCACCCTGTGCGACCAGTTCACCCTGATCGGCTCGGGGATGATCTGGAACATCTACTTTGGCACGCTTGCCGTGCTTGCCGGTTTTGTCTTTGCCAATGCGCTGGCGGTGACCAAGGCCTCCGACAACGCCATGCTGCGCAAACCGGCGGACTGGTTCATCTTTCTGTTCCGCGGCTCGCCGCTGTTCATCCAGTTCTTCTTTGCTTACTTCCTGTTTCTCAATCTCAAAAGCGTCCACCCGATCTTCGATCAGTTTACCTCCGCCTGGCTGGGGGCGCTCATCGTGCTGTTCTTGAACACCGCCGCCTATTCCGCCGAGATTTTCTATGGCGCGCTATGCTCTATTCCCAAGGGCGATGTGGAAGCCGCGGACGCCTATGGCATGACCGGTTGGAACCGGTACCGGCGGATCACCTTTCCAACCATGCTGCGGCTCGCCTGGCCCGCCTACACCAACGAGGCGATCTTTCTGTTCCACGCCACCACGCTGGTGTTCTTCTCGGGGTTCCCTGCCTGGCGACAGAAGGGCGATGCGCTGTATTACGCCAATTATTTCGCGGACAAGACCTTCAACCCGTTTATCCCCTACCCGATCCTGGCCTTCTATTTCATCCTGCTGACCCTGGTGATCATCGGCATCTTCGGGATGGTGAACAAGCGACTGAACCGCCATCTGCCCAGCGAAAAGCGCGCCAAGACCAAGATCCGGCTCAACCTGATCCGCTGACCGCTGGCGCCGGAACATCAACACAACCATCGAAATGGCTCCTGCGGGAGCCATTTTTTTGGCCGATCGCGGCGTGAAAAAGCGGCATCAGGACATCGGCGGAAACCTCCAACACAGTTTTTGATCAAATTTTCTTGGCGAATGGTTTTTGCTGCGCTAGGGTCGGGTCACCGAAAACATGGAGCCCCCAATGGACCTGTCCGCTTTGAAGACCATCCGCATCGCTGCCTGTGACATGAACGGTCAGATGCGCGGCAAGCGCCTGCCTGCGGATATGGCGGGAAAGCTGGACAAGGGCGCGGCTCGGATGCCGATCTCGACGCTGAACGTCGACCTCTGGGGCCGTGATGTCGAAGACAACCCGCTGGTCTTCGAGACCGGCGATGCCGACGGGGTGATGTTGCCGACCAACCGCGGCGCGGTTCCGATGCCCTGGCTGACCAGCCCCTCTGCCCTGGTACCGATGGCCATGTACTGGGAAGACGGCAGGCCTTTCCTGGGCGATCCACGGCATGTGCTGGGGGACGTGCTGGCGCGCTATGCCGCCCGCGGCTGGACCGTGGTTGCGGCAACCGAAATGGAATTCAGCCTGCTGGACGACAGCGGCGCCCAGCCCGCCCCGCCGATTGATCCGCAGACCGGCCGCGTGCTGGACCAGCAGTCGGTGCTGTCGGTGGCAGAGCTGGACGCCTTCGATGCCTTCTTTACCGATCTCTACGACGGCGCCGAGGCGATGGGCATCCCGGCACAATCGGCGATCTCCGAGGCGGGTCTGGGCCAGTTCGAAATCAACCTGAACCATCAGGAGGCGATGCGCGCCGCCGATGATGCCTGGCTGTTCAAGGCGTTGGTCAAAGGGTTGGCGCGCAAGCATGGTTTTGCCGCCACCTTCATGGCCAAACCCTATGCCGAAGAAGCCGGCAACGGCATGCACGTTCATTTCTCGGTCGAAGATCAGGACGGCAACAACGTCTTTGACGACGGCGGCGAGAAAGGCTCGGACCTGCTGATGCACGCGGTGGCCGGCTGTCTGACGGCGATGCCCGCCAGCTCGCTGATCTTTGCCCCGCATGGCAATTCCTACCAGCGGCTGGTGCCCGGCGCCCATGCGCCGGTCAGCGCCGCCTGGGCCTATGAAAACCGCACCGCCGCCATCCGCATTCCCGGCGGCAGCCCGCGCGCGCGCCGGATCGAACACCGGGTGGCCGGCGGTGACATCAACCCCTATCTGATGCTGGCCACGGTGCTCGGCGCCGCACTCGTCGGGATCGAGGACGCGATGCAACCACCCGCGCCGTCAACCGGCAACATCTATGAGCTGACCGGCCTGCCGCAGCTGGCCGCCGACTGGGAAACTGCGATCAACTGGTTTGAAACTGACCCGCTGATTGCCCGCATCCTGCCCGGGCTCGCCATTCGGAACCTTGTGATGACCAAACGCCAGGAGATGAAAGGCTTTGCCGAACGTCCGCCCCAGACCCATTGGCTGTCCTGGCTGGAGGCCGTATAGGTCCAGCCAATGGCAAGCGGCCCACCCGGCGCTTGTCACCGAGTTCCGCCTCGGTTACGCTCAATTTGATCATATCTGGTGACACATGAAAATCGGCATCCTGCAAACCGGCCACTCCCCCGAAGATCTCTACGACGATTTTGGCGATTATGACGCGATGTTCCGCGATCTGCTGGGCGGCAAGGGTTTCGATTTCCAGACCTGGGCGGTGGTCGATGGCATCTTCCCCGACGGGCCAGAGGCCGCGGACGGCTGGCTCATTACCGGCTCCAAACATGGTGCCTATGAAGACCACCCTTGGATCGCCCCGCTGGAGGATCTGATCCGCGCCATCGACGGGCGCAAGCAGCCCCTGGCGGGGATCTGCTTTGGCCACCAGATCATCGCCCAGGCGCTTGGCGGCCGGGTAGAGAAATTCACCGGCGGCTGGGCCATCGGACCGGTCACCTACCAGGTCGGCGACAAGGAACTGACGCTCAACGCCTGGCACCAGGACCAGGTGACGGCGCTGCCAGATACCGCCCGTGTGCTGGGCGGCAATACTTTCTGCCGCAACGGGGTGCTGGCCTACGGCGACCACATCATCTCGTGGCAGCCCCACCCGGAATTTCCCAGCGCCTTTGTCGGCGGCCTGATCGAAAAACGCGGCCGCGGCGTGGTGCCCGACCAGCACCTTGATGCCGCCGCCGCGCGGCTGGACACGCCGGTGAACAATACGGACATCGCAACCTTCCTCGCAGATTTTTACAGGAAAGAGAGGACCTAATGTCAGCCTGGCTCGACGCCCTTCCCGATGCAGCGAAATCCTATCTGGAGGGCCGTCGTCTCGACGAAGTTGAATGCGTCATCTCGGACCTGCCCGGTATCGCCCGAGGCAAGGCGGTACCGGCATCAAAATTCGCGCGGCAGGATTTTTTCCACCTGCCCGACAGCATCTTCTACCAGACCATCACCGGCGACTGGGCCGATGCCGCGGATGAGGACGGCTGGATCGAGAAGGACATGACGCTGAAACCCGACATGTCCACAGCCACCGCGGCCCCCTGGACCGGCGACTGGACCCTGCAAGTGATCCACGACGCCTATGACCGCGACGACAAGCCGGTGCCCTTCAGCCCGCGCAACGTGCTGAAACGGGTGGTGCAATTGTATCACGACCGTGGCTGGGATCCCGTCGTGGCACCGGAGATGGAGTTCTTCCTGGTCGCGCGCAACATCGACCCCGCTCATGGCATCAAGCCGATGATGGGCCGGTCCGGTCGCCCGGCGGCGGCACGCCAGGCCTACTCGATGACCGCGGTGGATGAATTCGGCCCCGTCATCGACGACATCTATGATTTTGCCGAGGCGCAAGGGTTTGAAATTGACGGCATCACCCAGGAGGGCGGCGCCGGCCAGCTGGAAATCAACCTGCGCCACGGCGACCCGGTCAAGCTGGCGGATGAGGTGTTCTATTTCAAGCGCCTGATCCGCGAAGCGGCGCTGCGGCATGATTGCTTTGCGACCTTCATGGCCAAGCCGATCGAAGATGAACCTGGCTCGGCCATGCACATCCACCACTCGATCATCGACCGCGAAACCGGCGAGAACATTTTCTCCGGCCCGCAGGGTGGTGAGACGGACGCCTTCTATCACTTCATTGCCGGGCTGCAGAACCACCTGCCTTCGGGCCTTGCGGTGATGGCGCCATATGTAAATTCCTACCGCCGGTATGTGAAGGACCACGCGGCACCGATCAACCTGGAATGGGCCCGCGACAACCGCACCACCGGTATCCGCATCCCGCTGTCCAGCCCCGCCGCGCGCCGGGTGGAGAACCGCATCGCGGGCATGGACTGCAACCCCTATCTGGGCATCGCGCTTTCCCTGGCCTGCGGCTATCTGGGCCTGACGCAGGAAGAACGTCCGCGCAAGCAGTTCAAGGGCGACGCCTATGAAGGCGAAGGCGATATCCCCCAGGTGATGGGCCAGGCGCTGGACCTGTTCGAGGAGGCCACCGCCCTGCACGAGGTTCTGGGGCCGGACTTTGCCCGCGTCTATTCGATCGTCAAACGCACGGAGTACGAGGAGTTCCTGCAGGTAATCTCCCCTTGGGAGCGTGAACATCTGCTGTTGAACGTCTGATCTCTCTGACGCTGCGCCCGGACGCAGCGTCAGCGCTATTGAGAATTTTTGGGAAGATGAAGCGCAGGTTGCCCGCAGGCGCCCGCCTTCACATGAGGTGCGCGATGGGGATGAACCTTCTCTATTCCAATGACAGCAAGGGTAATTATCCAAACAGCTGGTATGCAGCCACGGCCACGCCGCTGCCCACCTTTCCGGCGCTGTCACAGGACACCCGTGCAGATGTCTGCATCGTCGGCGGCGGCTACACCGGCCTGTCAGCGGCGCTGCACCTGGCCGAGGCAGGCCTGTCGGTGGTGCTGTTGGAGGCGCAACGGGTCGGCTTTGGCGCCTCCGGGCGCAACGGTGGCCAGCTGGGCAGCGGTCAGCGTATGGAACAGGACGGGCTGGAAAAGCTGGTCGGCGCGGAGGATGCGCACAAGCTGTGGCAGCTGGCTGAAAACGCCAAGGAACTGGTGAAATCCCTGATTGCCCGTCATGGGATCGACTGCCACCTGAAGCCCGGCGTTGCCCATGCCTGTCTGTCCAAGGCCGAAGTACGCCATGAGCACGCCTATACCGCGCACCTGCAAGACCGCTATGGCTATGACCAGATCGCGCCGCTGGACCACGACGAAATGCAGGCCCTCTGCCCCTCGCCCGCCTATGTCGGTGGCTCTCTGGACATGGGCGCCGGCCATCTGCACCCGCTGCCCTATGTGCTGGGACTCGCACGCGCTGCCGACGCGGCCGGGGCACAGATCCATGAAGCCAGCGAGGTTCTGGGTATCGAGGAAGGCAGCCCGCTGCGCATCCGCACGGCGGGCGGCACTGTCACGGCCGACCACCTGATCCTCGCCTGCAACGGCTACCTCGGCGGGCTCAACGGTCAGGTGGCAGCACGGGTGATGCCGATCAACAACTTCATCGTTGCGACCAAACCGCTGGGGGACGAGGCCGCCCAGGTGCTGACCCGTGACGTCGCCGTGGCGGATACCAAATTCGTGGTCAACTATTTCCGTCTCAGCCATGACAAGCGGCTGCTGTTCGGCGGCGGCGAGAGCTACGGCTACCGGTTCCCCGCCGACATTGCCGCCACGGTGCGCAAACCCATGGCAGAGATTTTTCCGCATCTGCGCGATGTGGAAATCGACTACGCCTGGGGCGGCACGCTGGGCATTACCATGAAGCGGATGCCCTATCTGGCACGGCTGGCCCCCAACGTGCTGACCGCCTCCGGCTATTCGGGCCACGGCGTTGGCACTGCCACCCATGCGGGCCAGCTGATGGCGCAGGCGGTGCAGGGTCAGGCAGACGGCTTCGACACGATGGCCCGTGTTCCGGCTCCCCGCTTTCCCGGCGGGCCGCGGATGCGAACGCCGCTTCTGGCACTGGCGATGACCTGGTTTGCCCTGCGCGACCGGCTGGGGGTCTGACGCCGCCCGCCACGCGGCATGACGCAACAGTAATGTGAAAAATGCGCCCGGACAGCGGTTTCCGTCACCGCCCCTCTTGGCATGGACGTGCGATAGTTTTAGCTTTGCCACAGCAACCATTCAGGATTTCGAAATATGGCCCAGCCGCCCAACGTGCATGATGCCGAACCCATCCCCGCCGCTGCCCGCGACGCCATCGACGCGCTGATGCAATCGGGCGACCTGTTTCGCTATACCGCGCCAGACAGCGCGCCGGTCACGCTGCTGGAACAGGAATACGCCGCACTTCTGGGCAGCAAATACGCGCTTGCGGTCTCGTCCTGCTCCGCGGCGCTGTTCCTGTCGCTGAAGGCGCTTGGCCTGCCCCGGGACGCACGGGTGCTGATCCCGGCCTTTACCTTTGCCGCCGTGCCCTCCTCTGTCGTGCATGCCGACTGCGTGCCGGTCCTGTGCGAGGTCGGCGACAACTACCGCATCGACTTGGACGATTTCGCGGCCAAGCTGGACAGCGTGCAGGCGGTCATCATCAGCCACATGCGCGGCCACACGTCGGATATGGATGCGATCATGGCCCTGTGCGACGCCCGCGCCATCCCGGTGGTCGAGGACGCGGCCCATTCGCTGGGCACCACCTGGAACGGGCAAAACATCGGCACGCTGGGCAAGGTGGGCTGCTTCTCTTTCCAGTCGTACAAAATGGTGAACGCCGGCGAAGGCGGCATCCTGATCACCGACGATGCCGACCTGATCGCCCGCGCCGTCATCATGTCCGGCGCCTATGAGCACAACTGGCAAAAGCACAAAGGCCCGCACGGCGAGAACGCCCCGGATCTGGAGCAGGCTTTTGCCAAATGGCAGAACCAGCTGCCGCTGTACAATCTGCGGATGAGCAATCTCTCCGCCGCGGTGATCCGCCCGCAGCTGCCAGAGCTGGCGCGCCGGGTGCGTGACGGCTTGAAAAACCACGACTATGTGGCAGCGCGGCTGAACGGGTCGGCCTATTTCCACGTCCCCGCGCCGCTGACGCCAGAGCGCCGGGCGCCGGATTCGATCCAGTTCAATCTGGTCGGCATGGATGAGGCCGCAACCCGCGCCTTTGCCGCCGCCGCTGCTGAGAAAGGCGTGAAGGTTCAGGTGTTTGGCCTGTCCCAAGACAATGCGCGCGCGTTCTGGAACTGGCAGTTCCTGCGCGACCTGCCAGAGCTGCCGCAGACTCGCGCCATGCTGATGAAGGCCTGCGACGTGCGGCTACCGGTGCGTCTCAGCCGCGCGGAACTCGATGTGATCGCCGATATCCTGCTGTCCGCTGCCGAGGACACGATGGGCAAGGCCGCCGCCTGAACCCCGGCAGCCGACCGAAAGCCCCCTGCGCAAAAGGACTGGCACCGCCTTGGCGGTGCCACGCCCAACAGGGAAGGCCATTCGCCAGAATGGCGCTGAGCTGGCGGGAGCGACCCGCGCGGCTCACTTCATTTTTGACAGTTTTTCCTGCAACTCGGCCAGCTGCTTCTTGATCTGATCCAGATCTTCGCCGCCGCCCTCTGTGCTGGTCTCGTCGCGGTTGCCGCCGGTCCAGCCCTGGCCGCCAAGACCACCCGTCATCGCTTTCAGGAACGCCTCCTGCTGCGCTTTCATCGCCTCGAACCCGGGCATTTTTGCCATCGGGTTCATCGCGCTCATGTTTTCCATCATCTGCGACTGGCTCTCGCGCAGCATGTCGAACGACGATTGCAGGAATTGCGGCATCACCCCGCCGCCGGGCACCATATAGCTGCGCACCAGGTCGTTCAGCACATTGACCGGCAGCACGTTTTCACCGCGGCTTTCGTGCTCGGCGATGATTTGCAGCAGATACTGACGGGTCAGGTCGTCACCGGTCTTCAGGTCAACAATCTGCACCTCGCGGCCATCCCGGATAAAACCGGCGATGTCCTCCAGCGTGACGTAGTCGCTGGTCTCCGTGTTGTACAACCGGCGACTGGCATACCGCTTTATCAGCAGGGGTTTTTCCTGTTCTGCCATCTACTTCCTCCCCGGTCATGACGCATTGCAGCAAAGCCTATGCCAGCGCAGAACAAAAGGGAAGCCTTCGCACGAAATGCGCAACATCCCTGTCCCTAGCGTCCCTGTGGCGCAAGGGGCGCGCTTGACCTGAAGTAGACTTCAGCTTTTACAGATCACTCCGGAACAGAATCGACAGCAGGAGATTTCCGGACATGAAAGTATTGATACTCGGTGGCACCGGTACCATCGGCACCGCCGTCACCCAGGATTTATGCCGCAAGGGCCATCAGGTGATCGGCCTCAGCCGCTCCAATGCCGCAGACCGCACGCTGCGCGGAATGGGCGCCGAACCGCTGCGCGGGGATCTGCGCCAGCCCGACACGTGGGCGCGGCAGGTGCAGGCCGTGGATGCCGTGATCCAGCTCGCCGCGACCTTTGACGCCGACATGGCAGAGGCCGACACCACCACGGTCGATGCGCTGCTGCGTCAGGCGGCGCTGCGGGCAACGCCGCTACGGCTTCTGTATACTGGCGGCTGTTGGCTCTACGGCGCGACCGGGCAGCGCGTCGCGGATGAGACCAGCCCGTTGCATCCGATCAAACCCTTTGCGTGGATGCAGCAGAACGCCGCCCGCATCCTGGCCGCGCCCGGGATATCGGCCGCGGTGATCCACCCCGGCATGGTCTATCATCAGGGCGGCGGCGCCTTCGCCGATTTCCTCGCTGCGGCGCGCGCGGCCCGACCGTTCGAGATTTGGGGCAGCATCCGCACCCGCTGGCCGCTGGTACAGCGCGACGACCTCGCACGCGCCTACCGCCTGCTGCTGGAACGGCCAGAGCTGACCGGCCATTTCAATGCCGGCGCCGAAACCGGCGTGCCGTTGGCCGAGGTGACGGAGGAAATCGCCCGCCGCCACGACCATCCGGGCGATTACGTGGTGCGGACGCTGAAACATGTGCTGTTTGCGTATGGCGACTGGGCCGAGGGGCCGACGCTGGACCAGCAGATGGCCTCCGAGAAGCTGCGCCGCACGACAGGCTGGCAGCCGCGTGTGCCCGATTTCCGCGCGGCCGCCTTCTGATCCCGTCCCCCCTGCCCGTTAGCCAGCGCAAGCCGCAAACGGCAAAAAGGCAGGCCATATGGCCTGCCTTTTCTCACGGTGCGGCACCTAAGGGGGAGGAGAACCGGCGCCGACGCCCGTGGTCGTCTTGCGACAACAGCCGCTTATTTGGCTGCGGTCGACGCTTTCTTGGCGGCGCTGGACACCTCGGCGGTGGCCTTCTTGACAGCAGCAGAGGCTTCCTCAGTCATGTCCTTGCCGGTTGCCATCATCAGCTCGACCGTGTCCATCTGCACTTTCTTTGCCACTTCGGCAAAGGCGGCCATGTTCTCGGCAGCCACTTCAGCAGAGGCCGACGCGAAGTCGGTCGCCACTTTGGCATAATCGGCAGGCTCTGCCTGGACCTTGGACGCGTCGCCCAGCTTGGCCAGGGTTTCCTTGGTCCACTTGTTGGAGATCTCGGCGGATTTACCAGCCGCGTCCAGCGCAACGGCGGACAGTTTCTCGTTCAGGGCGGCGGTGTTCTTGAACATGTCTTCCATCGCCTTGGTGTCGACGGGGAATGCGCCCATGAAGTCTTTCATCATCGCGGTAAAATCTTGGGTCTTTGCCATTGTTCTAATTCCTCAGAAAGTTGCGGCAGGACCATCCTGCACTCTTTAGCATGACCTGAATATCGTTTCTGCACCGCAGCATTTCAAGATTTTTCTTGCTGCAATGCAGAAAAAAATTGCGAACCCCCTGAAATCAACGGTTTGCCTTTACCCGCACATAGGTCCCCGGCGCCGGAGCCAGCGGCTCGACCCCCGACTCGCCAACTTTGCGGGCGGGCACCTGCTCGCCGGAGCGGGACTTCAGCCAGTCGTGCCAGCGCGGCCACCAGGAACCTGCGTGGAACTCGGCGTTCTGCATCCAGGCCGCGCTGTCCCCCTTCAGGTCACTGTTGGTGTAATGCCCGTACTTCTTCTTGCTCGGCGGGTTGACGATCCCCGCAATATGACCTGACTGCGACACCACGAAGGTCTTGCTGCGCGATCCCATCTGCTGCACGCCGCGATAGCAATCCTTCCAGCGGGCGATATGGTCCGTTTCGCAGGTGATCGCCATCAGCGGCACCTCGACGTCGCGCAAGTGCAGCCGGTGCCCGAGCAGGTCGAACCCATCGGCGGCAAATTCGTTACGCTGGCACAGGCCGCGCAGATACTGCATAGCCATGCGTCCCGGCAGGTTGGCCCCATCACCGTTCCAATACAGCAGATCAAAGGCGGGCGGGGTTTCGCCCATCATGTAGCTTTTCACGGCCGGCCCGTAAACCAAGTCCTTTGAGCGCAGGAAGGACATGGTGCGCCCGACCACCCAGGCCCGCAGCAGCCCGTCCTCGGCCACCTGCGCCTCGATCCCGTCAACGAAATCATCCTGCAGGAACGGAGTGAACTCCCCCTGATCGCCGAAATCCGTCAGCGTCGTGAAAAAGGTCGCCGACTTCACCGACGTGTCCCCGCGCTGTTTCAGCAGCGACAGGGTCAGCGCCAGCGTGGTGCCCGCAATGCAATAGCCCACCGCATTCACCTGGCTGACGTCGCAAATCTCCTTGGCGGTTTCAATCGCGGTCAGGAACCCCTCCTGGATGTAGTCCTCCATCCCCACCTCGGCGTGGCTTTCATCCGCGTTGACCCAAGAGACCACAAACAGCGTGTAGCCCTGCTCAACCACCCATTTGATCAGGCTGTTCTGCGCCTTCAGATCCAGGATGTAGAATTTGTTGATCCATGGCGGGAACAGCACGATCGGCGTTTCATGCACAGTTTCGGTGCTGGGTGTGTACTGGATCAGCTCCATCATCCGGTTGCGATAGACAACCTCTCCCGGTGTGGTCGCGATATTGCCGCCCAGCTCGAAGGCGCTCTCATCCGCCAGTCGCACCACCAGCTCGCCGTTATTGGCCTCCAGGTCGCTGACAAGGTTCTCCAACCCGTCGATCAGCGATTGCCCCTCGGTCGCCACCGCCTTCTCCAGCGCGTCGGGGTTGGTGGGCAGGAAATTGGTCGGCGCCATCATCTCGATGATCTGGTCCGAGAAATAGGCCAGGCGCTGCTTGTCGGTCTCGTCCAGATCGGCTGCGTCCCGCACCGCGGCGCGGATGGTTTCGGCGTTGGTCAGATACTGTTGCTTGACGAAATTGAAATAGGGGTTGCTGTCCCACAGCGGGTTGGCAAAGCGTCGATCGCCACCCTTGTCCTGCGCATCGTCGCCCTCCGCCGCGCCGCTCAGCGCCTGCTGGGCCTCTGCAAAATTCATCACCGATTTGCCCCAATAGGCGATCTGCTGCTCCACCAGTTTGGCCGGGTTTTGCATGATTTCTGACCAATAGGCGCTTGCTGCACGTGCATAAAGCTCCTGATTCGGACCGTCCAATGCCGGGTTGCGCGGCGCCTTTTGCGCCATGACATCCGCCAGACGCTTGCTCAACTCCTCCACACGGGCCATATTTTTTTGTATCTTTTCAATACTCTCAGAATTGGCCGCTGCGGAAAATTCGTCACCAGTTGTCATGTATATGAATCCCTCATAGGCTTTCTGCTATGCAGAATAAGCATCTGCACATCTTGGGGCAAAGCGGCGAAAAGTCCGGCGTTCCAGTATGTACAGATCCCGACGCCAGGGCAGAGCCGAAGGAGCCCCGCATGCGCTACATGATGACCTACGACCTTATGGAAACCGTCCGAAACACCAACCAATGGCTGGGCGCGACCGCCCTCTCCATGGCATCCTACCCTGTCTTCTCCGCCTTGCCAAATCCTGCGCTCAGCTGGATGGCCGCCTGGGGCGAAGTGACCGAACGCACCTACCAGCGTATGGTTGTGAAACCCGATTGGGGCATCCGCACCTTCACCTGCGAGGACGGCAAGGACCATCTGGTCGACATTGCCACCGTGGTTGAACGCCCGTTCGGCGACCTGATCCACTTCAAGGTCAATGACCGCGAGGAACAGCCCCGCAAGGTGCTGCTGGTTGCCCCGATGTCCGGCCATTACGCGACCCTCCTGCGCTCCACCGTGCAGAGCCTGCTCGTCAACTGTGAAGTCTATGTGACGGACTGGCACAATGCCCGCGACATTCCTGTTTCCGCTGGGAAATTCGACGTCGAGGATTACACGCTCTACCTCGCCGACTTCATGCGCGAACTGGGCCCGGCGTGCCACGTGATCGCGGTCTGCCAGCCCGCGCCGCTCGCCCTTGCTGCCACCGCCTATCTGGCCGAGCAGGACCCCAAGGCGCAGCCCTCTTCGCTGACGCTGATCGGCGGGCCGGTGGATCCGGACGCGAGTCCCACCGAGGTCACCGACTTCGGCCGCCGCGTTACCATGGGCCAGCTTGAGGAGACGATGATCCAGCGCGTCGGCTTCAAGCACAAGGGCGTCGGCCGCATGGTCTACCCGGGCCTTTTGCAGCTCGCCTCCTTCATGTCGATGAACGGCGAGCGCCACTCCAAGGCCTTCATGGATCAGATCCAGCGGGTGTCGCGCGGCGAGGCTTCGGACCATGACGCCCACAACCGGTTCTATGACGAATATCTGGCGGTCATGGACATGACGGCCGAATTCTACCTGTCGACGGTCGAGCGGGTGTTCAAGAACCGCGAGATCGCGCGCAATGAATTTGTGGTCAACGGCCACAAGGTGGACATCGGCAAGATCACCGATGTGGCGGTTAAAACCGTCGAAGGCTCCAATGACGACATCTCCGCCCCCGGCCAATGCGTCGCGGCGCTGGATCTGTGCACCGGTCTGCCGGACAGCAAGAAAGCCAGCCATGTGGAGCCGGGCGCAGGGCATTACGGCATTTTTGCGGGCCGCAGCTGGCGCGACAACATCCGCCCGCTTGTGATTGATTTCATGACGGAAAACAGTCGCCACCCGGTTGCGCCCAACACCTCGCGCAAGCCCGCGCGCAAGGCCGTCCCCGCCTGAGCTGATGGCGTCGGCGCAACAGCTCTCCTGCCGGTGCGGAGCCGTGCAGGGCACCGTGTCGGAGGCCGGTATCAAAACCGGCCTCCGCCTGGTGTGCCACTGCGCCGACTGCCGCGCGAATGAGCTGTACCATGGCCAGCCAGATCCGGCGCCCGAACCGGTGGAGCTGTTCCAGCTCACCCCTGACAGTCTCACCCTTACCAGTGGTACCGAACATCTGAAGGCGATCCGACTGGGCCCGCGTGGCCCATTACGCTGGTACGCCGCCTGCTGCGGCACGCCTTTTGCCAATACGCTGGCCCGGCCGGGGCTTCCGTTTGCGGCCCTGCGCGCCAATCTGTTTCAGGACGCATCCGCCCTTGGCAAGATCCGCGCCCGCGCCTTCATACCAGCCACCGCCCCCGGCAAGCCGCCGCAGACCAAGGGCGGCGCCGTCATGGCTTGGGGGATCCTCAGCCGCATGATCGCAGCGCGCCTATCCGGGCGTTGGCGGCATACGCCGTTCTTTGACAGCGCCACCGGTCAGCCCGTGGCCACGCCAGAGCAGATCAGCAAGACGCGCCGCGCGCAGCTCTACCCATAGACCCACCCCCGGACGGTGCAATCCCAGATGGCGAGGTCCCGGATGGCGCAACTCCTGTCGCTGCCGCCGGGGGTGCTGCGACCTCAGCCGAGGGCAACGCCAGCCAATGCAGCAGCGCCCGGTTCACCGCGGCGGGTTGCTCCAGCACCGGCAGATGGCCCGCCTCCGCAATCACCTCCAGCCGCGCATTCGGCAACATCTGCGCCAGCAGCTCATGCTTGCAGACCGGAGTCAGACTGTCCTCGGCGCCGCACAGTGCCAGCGCAGGCACCTGCACCCGCCGCAGGACCGCCTGCTGATCCGGCCTGCGCTGCATCGCACGCGCCTGCGCGACAAAAAGGTCCGGCCCCAACTCCTGCCCCATCCGACACCATCGGTTGTGAACCTCCAGCCGCCGCGGTCCCGGCGCCAAGGCCTCCAGCGGCAATACCTCGGGCAACACATCCGCCAGCCGCCCGGCACGCGCCGCAACAATATGGGGCTCGCGGTCGGCCGCTTGCGCAGGGGTATCCGCCAAAGGGCTCACCGCCATCAGGCACAGGCGGCTGATCCGCTCCGGCGCGCGGCGGATCAGCTCCAGCGCCAGCACGCCGCCCATGCCATAGCCCGCCAACGCAAAGCGCGGCGGCAAGTGCATCAGCATCCGCGCCGCGATCGTTTCGACCGTGTCGCCGCCCGCCAGCGGCACCACCATCACCGGCATGCTGCCAGAGAACGTCCTGATCAGATCCTCAAAGATCCGGCCATCGCACATCATCCCCGGCAGCAGAACCAAAGGTTCGCGGCACGGCTGCTGATTGTCAGGCATCCTCTGCCCTCGCGGTTTGCCCGTCCACCTGTCCCATCATCCTGTGCAGCCGCCTCCTGCGGGTCAACTCAAACCGGTTTTGCCACACCGGTTTTCTCGCACATGCCGCTCTGCGGCCACGCTCAATACCCGTTCCAACGAAACGCGCCCTCTGGCGACAGGGCGGAAAACGGGTTGAAGGCAATCTCCCACAGATGCCCTTCGGGACAGCGGAAATAGCCATGATGCCCGCCCCAGAACACATCCTGCGCCGGCTTCAAAATCTCCGCCCCCGCCGCCTCGGCGGCGGCCAGCAGCTGCGCCACTTCCTCCTTGGACCGGGTGTTGTGGCTCAGCGACACCGCCCCGGTGCCCAGCGTGTCTTCGGCCAAGCCGATGTCTTCGGCCAGCGCCGACAGCGGATACAGCCCCAATGTCTGCGAAATAAGGTCAAAGGCAATCACCCCGTCCGGACTCTGCGCCCGCTGCCAGCCCAGCGCTTCATAGAAGGCCGCCGCCCGCTCCATGTCCCGCACACCCAGTGTAATCAGACTCACCCGCTGTTCCATCATGCCCCCTTTCCATAACTCGGTCGTACCGGTGGCATTGCCGCGCTCAGGCGGCGCCCAGCACATCCAGCACTGCGTCCTCGATCATCTTCAGGCATGGCCCGTCCGAGAACCGGTGGTCGGCATCCTTGACCAGGTTCAGCCGCATGTCCGGGCAGGTCGCATGCGCCATCAACCGCAGCGCGGTCTCGGTCGATACGGCCGTGTCGGCAGTGCCTTGCAGGCAGCGCACCTTGAACGGCAGGAACAGCGGCGAGCGCAGCACCAGATGCTTGCGCCCGTCCTCGATCATCCGCTTGGAGATATGATAGGGCTCCATGTAGTCGCTCGGCAGCTCGACATAGCCGCGGCTGTCCAGCTCCGCCTTCTGTGCGTCGCTGAAATTGGCCCAATAGCCATCCTCGGTGAAATCCGGCGCGGCGGCAATGGTCACCATGCCCTTGATCCGCTCCGGGATCTCCCGCGCCAGCAGCAGCGCCTGCCACCCCCCCATGGAGGAGCCAACCGGCACGATCTCGCCCTCTGTCAGCTCCTGCACCGCCGCCAAGGTGTCCGCATGCCAGTCGCCGATACAGCCTTCCTCAAAAGTGCCCGAGCTTTCGCCATGACCGGAATAGTCGAACCGCAAAAACGCCTGCCCGCGCGCCTTGGCCCAGGCCTCCAGATGCACCGCCTTGGTGCCTTCCATATCGGACTTCAACCCGCCCAGAAACACCACGCACGGCCCCTGCCCCTCGCTCTTGTGATAGGCAATCCGGCGTCCCTGCGCGGTCTCGAGAAAGTCTGTGGCGGGCATGTCTGTGATCTCCTGTCGCTTTGCCAAGATGTGGCACGCCAGCGCCTGCGCGGCAAGCGGCACGACGCATGGCTTGCATGCCCCCCGCCGCCCTCCTTATGGTCCGCGCAAAATCGCACAAGGGATCAGGGGCATGTTCAGGATCATCAAGGCCACCGCGCTTGCCGCCGTTGCGCTCGCCGTGGCGCTGGCCACCATCTGGGCGGCGCTGGCGCTGTGGTACCGGCTGCCGCTGGACAGCCTGCCGCGCGGGCTGCTGGCGGGCGGCTTTGCACTGCTGGGGCTGGCGGTGATAATCGGCCTGTTCCGCCGCGCCGCCCTGCGGGGGCTGACCACCTTCACGCTGGCGCTGGCCGCGGTGATCCTGTGGTGGTCCAGCCTCACCCCGCCCGCAACCGGCGACTGGGCGCCGGACGTCGCCCGCCAGGTCACCGGCACGTTGGAGGGCGACCAGCTGACCCTCACAGGCGTGCGCAACTTCACATGGCAGACCCCCACAGATTTCACCGAATCCTGGGAGACCCGCACCTATGATCTCAGCCGGATCGAGACCGTCGATCTGTTCATGTCCTATTGGGCCGGGCCGCAGATGGCCCATATGATCGTCAGCTTCGGCTTTGAAAGTGGCGACCATGTCGCCTGGTCGGCCGAGGTGCGCCGCCAGCAGGGCGGCGGCTTCTCGCCGGTGGCCGATCTGTTCAAATCAAACACCCTGGTGCTGATCGCCGCGGATGAACGCGACGTGGTCGCCACCCGAACCAACGCCCGTGGCGAAAACGTTCAGCTGTTCCGCATCAACGTCAGCCCCGACACCGCGCGCACCCTGCTGCTGGAATATGTCGCTGCCGCCAACGCGCTGGCCGCGCAGCCGCAATGGTACAACTCGCTGACCACCAACTGCACCTCCGTGGTGATGGCGCTGATCCGCCAGTTCGCCGACGACGTGCCGCTGGACTGGCGGCTGCTGGCGAACGGATACCTGCCCGACTACGCCTGGGAACAGGGCGTGCTGCACCAAGGCCACGACATCGACGATCTGCGCGCGCTCGGCAGCATCACCCCGATTGCCCAGGCCCATGGCGTCGGCCCGGACTACTCCGAAGTGATCCGCCAGGGCGTTCCCGCTCCGGCCCTGCCCGCTGCTGTGGAGCAAGCCACCAACTAAGCCCGTGTCTTTCTGGTCAGAAAATACACCGGGGGTCCAGGGGCAGCGCCCCCGGCCGTCTTGACACCCCGCGCCGCGCCTGCCAAATCGGGCGGACACCATAACCCGCAACCGGGCGTTCTGTGGGCGCCAAACCGACGAGGAGCAGCCAGCAGCATGGCCCAAGTCTCTCTTACATTCCCCGATGGCAACGCACGATCCTATGACGCAGGCATCACGCCCGCGCAGGTCGCATCGTCCATCTCCACCTCGCTGGGCAAAAAGGCGATCTCGGCCACCGTGAACGGCCAGCACTGGGATCTGCAGTGGCCGATCGACAGCGACGCCAGCATCGCCATCCATACGCTGAAGGACGAAGACCAGGCCAATGAGCTGATCCGCCACGATCTCGCCCATATCATGGCCCGCGCGGTGCAGGAAATCTGGCCCGACACCAAGGTCACCATCGGCCCGGTGATCGACAACGGCTGGTATTACGATTTCGACCGCGCCGAACCCTTCACCCCCGAAGACCTCGGCACCATCGAGAAAAAGATGAAGGACATCATCAACAAGCGTGATGAAGTCCGCACCGAGGTCTGGGACCGCGACCGCGCGATCCAGCATTACACCGACAACAACGAGCCCTACAAGGTCGAGCTGATCGAGAGCATCCCCGGCGACGAGCCGCTGCGCATGTACTGGCACGGCGACTGGCAGGATCTGTGCCGCGGCCCGCATCTTCAGCACACCGGCCAGGTGCCGGGCGACGCTTTCAAGCTGATGTCGATCGCCGGCGCCTACTGGCGCGGTGACAGCGACCGCGCCATGCTGCAACGGATCTACGGTGTGGCCTTCACCGGCAAGGAGAAGCTCAAGGCGCATCTGACCATGCTGGAGGAGGCCGCCAAGCGCGACCACCGCAAGCTGGGCCGGGAGATGAACCTGTTCCATATGCAGGAAGAGGCCCCCGGCCAGATCTTCTGGCACCCCAACGGCTGGAAGATCTACACCACCCTGCAAGACTACATGCGCCGCATGCAGGAGCGGGATGGCTACGTCGAGGTGAACACCCCGCAAGTGGTCGACCGCAAGCTGTGGGAAAAATCCGGCCACTGGGACAAGTACCAGGAAAACATGTTCATCGTGGAGGTGGACGAGGACCACGCCCGCGAAAAGGCAGTGAACGCGCTGAAACCGATGAACTGCCCCTGCCATGTGCAGGTGTTCAACCAGGGTCTCAAATCCTACCGCGATCTGCCGCTGCGCATGGCCGAATTCGGCTCCTGCGCCCGTTATGAACCCTCGGGCGCGCTGCATGGCATCATGCGGGTGCGCGGCTTTACCCAGGACGATGGCCACATCTTCTGCGCCGAGGATCAGATCACTTCTGAGACCGCCAAGTTCATCGCCTTCCTGTCCAAGGTCTATGCCGACCTCGGCTTCCACAACTGGACCATCAAGCTCTCGACCCGCCCGGAAAAGCGGATCGGCTCGGACGAGACCTGGGACCACATGGAACAGGCGCTTGGCGATGCCTGCAAGGCAGCCGGCTACGACTTCGAGGTGCTGGAGGGCGAAGGCGCTTTCTATGGTCCCAAGCTGGAGTTCACCCTGACCGACGCAATCGGCCGGAACTGGCAGTGCGGCACGCTCCAGGTGGATGCCAACCTCCCCGAACGGCTGGACGCAACCTACATCGGTCAGGACGGCGGCAAACACCGCCCCGTCATGCTGCACCGCGCCACCCTTGGTTCCTTCGAACGCTTCATCGGCATCCTGATCGAGGAACATGCCGGCAAGCTGCCGTTTTGGCTGGCGCCGCGTCAGGTGGTGGTGGCCTCCATCACCTCCGAGGCGGATGACTACGTGAATGAGGTGGTCGAGACCCTGCGCGCCGCAGGCGTGCGGGCTGAGGCCGACATCCGCAACGAGAAGATCAACTACAAGGTCCGCGAACATTCCGTGGGCAAGGTGCCGGTCATCCTTGCCGTTGGCCACCGCGAAGTCGAGGAGCGCACCGTCTCCGTTCGTCGGCTTGGCGAAAAGCGCACCAGCGTGGAGAGCCTCGAGAATGTTACAAAGGCGCTGGCGACGGAAGCCACCCCGCCTGACCTTCTGTAACATTTTCCTCCGCAAACATCCAAACGGCCCCCATCCGGGGGCCGTTTATCTTTTTGAGCCCGAAGGTTTCCAGTCTTATCAATGACTTGAGCGCGCCCATCTTCAAGACGTCCGTCACGACCTCTGACGCAGGCGTGAGACACGCCCTCGTGACTTAAATTCGTCAGAACCTCGGGTTAGAGTTTTCCTGTCACAAGACACCGGATGCAGACACCGAAAGGACTTAACCAGATGTCGAACACCGCAAAATCCCTGGCCGTCGCAAGCGCCGTCGCCGCTGCGCTGACTGCTGCTTCCACCGTGCCCGCCGCCGCCGCCACCAAGGAAAAATGCTACGGTATTTCGCTGGCCGGTGAAAATGACTGCGCCGCCGGCCCCGGCACCACCTGTGCCGGCACGTCGACCACCGATTACCAGGGCAACGCCTGGACCCTGGTTGATGCTGGCTCCTGCGAAAGCATCGATCTGCCGGCCATGGCCGACGGCACCGAGCGCAAGGGCGCGCTGGAGCCGCTGGAACGCGACCTGCCGGCATAAGCCACGCGACACTTTGGGGGCGGGTGTCGGACTTTCCCGCCCTTTTTGTATCCTGACGACGGGGAACACCATGCGTGACGCCACCGCACAGACCCACCTGCCCACCGCGCCCGGTGTTGGCTACAAACCGCAGCATTTTGCGCAGGTCATGGAGGATCCCGGCTGCGTCGCCTGGCTGGAGATCCATGCAGAGAATTACATGGGCGACGGTGGCCGCCCCCTCGCGCAGCTGCGCCATCTGTCAGAGAAATTTCCAATGTCGGTGCATGGCGTCGGCCTGTCGATCGGCGGCGAAGGACCGCTGGATGCAGACCACCTGGCGCGGCTGAAACACCTGACGGGCTGGCTGAACCCGGCCAGCTTCTCCGAGCATCTGGCCTGGTCGACCCACGACAGCCATTTTTACAATGACCTGCTGCCGCTGCCCTATACCAACAGCAGCCTGACCCGCATCTGCGACCATATCGACCAGCTACAAGACACCATCGGCCGCCGGATGCTGCTGGAAAACCCGTCCAGCTATCTCGCTTTTGCCGAAAGCACCTGGTCCGAGCCCGCATTCCTGGCCGAGATCACCCGCCGCACCGGCTGCGGGCTGCTTCTGGACGTGAACAACGTCTTTGTCTCCGCCACCAATCTCGATTTCTCGCCGCAGGGTTACATCGACGCCTTCGCGCTGGATCAGGTGGGCGAAATTCACCTCGGCGGTCACGACACGGACGCGGATGAACACGGCCAGCCCCTGCTGATCGACAGCCACGGCCGTGCGGTGGCCGATCCGGTCTGGGCCTTGCTGGATTACACGCTGGACCGCTGCGGCCCCAAAGCTGTGCTGGTTGAATGGGACACTGACGTGCCCGACTGGCCGGAGCTGGAGGCCGAAGCCGCCCGCGCCGCCACCGCGCTGGAGCGCGTCCCGGCATGACAGTCACGCAAAAGGATATCACCCGCGCCCTGCTGGATGCGACCCAGCAGGTGCCGGACGGGTTGCTGGACCAGCACGCCCGCCCCGCAGGCCGCCGCTTTGACGTCTACCGTAACAACGTCGCCGCCTCGCTGACAGAGGCGATGCACACCGCCTTTCCGGTGATTGCCAAGCTGTTGGGCAAGCAGAACATGGATGGTCTGGCGGGGCTCTACCTGCGCCGCCATCCGCCGACCTCGCCGCTGATGATGTTCTACGGCCAAGACTTCCCGGCGTTTCTGGAGGGCATGGAGCAGCTCAGCCACCTTGGCTACCTCGGCGATGTGGCCCGGCTGGAACTGGCCCTGCGTCATGCCTATCACGCCGCCGACGCAGCCCCCATCGCAGCCGATGCGTTGGCTGCGCTGTCGCCGGAGGCGCTGATGCAAACAAGGCTGACCCTGGCCCCGGCGGTGCAGATCCTGCGCTCGCCCTGGCCCGTGCACGCGATCTGGCGGTTCAACACCGAACCGGACGCGCCCAAACCCGAGCCCGAAGCGCAGGACGTTCTGATAACTCGCCCGGACTTTGACCCGGTTCCCCAGCCGCTGCCGCCCGGCGGTGTCGACTGGATTGCGGCGCTGATGTCGAGCCAGACCATCGGCACCGCGCTGGAGACGGCCACCGCCGCAAACGAAGATTTTGACCTGGGCGCAACGCTGACCCTGCTGTTGCAGGGCGCTGCGATCACGGGACTAGACCACAAAGGGTAACGCCATGCACGCACTTGTCTCCATTCACGACACATTCTTCGACCTGGTAGAGCGCACCGGGCGCTGGCTGATGCCGCTGCTCGCCCGGCTGGTCTTTGCGTCCGCACTGCTGCTCTATTTCTGGAATTCCGGGCTGACCAAACTGGGCGATGGCCTCCTCGGCCTGTTCAGCCCCTCCATCGGCGCCTACAGCCAGATCTTCCCCAAGCAGTTGGAGGCGGTGGGCTATGACGTGTCCCAGTTCGGAGCGTTGCAGAAACTGGTGGTCTTGGCAGGCACCTACGCCGAATTCATCCTGCCGCTGTTGATCGTGCTGGGGCTTGCCACCCGGTTGGCGGCCCTGGGCATGTTCGGCTTCGTGGTCGTGCAGTCGCTGACGGACGTCATCGGACACGGTGCCACCGACGCCAAGACTCTGGGTGCGATGTTTGACCGCTTTCCCGACGCAGTGATCCTGGATCAGCGACTGTTCTGGTTGTTCCTGCTGGCCTATCTGGTGGTGCGCGGTGGCGGGGCGCTGTCGCTGGACGCGCTGCTGCGCCGCCGCATGTCGCCCGCCGCAGACTGACCGGGACAGCCCCCCGCCCCTTGCCTTGCAAAGGCACCCTGCCCCGGCAGCGGTGCCTTTCCTTATGCCACTGTCAGCCCAGACCCAGCGCCGCCTGTACGGACTTGTCCCAGCCCAGATACAGCGTGCCCTCGCGCTCGATTAGCGGCCGTTTCATCAGCGTGGGATGCGTCCGCAGCAGCGCCAGCGGCTCCGCGCCACGCTCTTCCTCGCTCAAACCCCGCCATGTGGTCGAGCGCGTATTGACCAGTTTGGCGCCAAATTGCGCATGTGCCGCCTGTAGCAGCGGTTCTGGGACGCCGTCGGCACGGACATCAACCATTGTGTAATCTGGCAGCTGTTTCAGCGCCTTACGACACGTGTCACAGTTTTTCAGCCCGTAGATCTTCATTCTATCCCCCTCACGGTCGGCAAAAATCTTCAGAATTGATGGTAGAATTCATCGGTTTTTCTTGATTTTCGTCCGACCCGTGCAAAACTCTAGGTTGTTCGACCTTGTCCGCGGCATATTCTGCCGGGGCGGCCGGATGCCTTGGGAGGCCCCAAGGCAAGATGCAAACTAGAAGGAGACACGGGAAATGCCAAGCGGCACCGTGAAGTGGTTCAACACCACCAAAGGCTACGGGTTTATTGAACCTGACGGAGGCGGAAAGGATGTGTTTGTGCATATTTCCGCGGTTGAGCGGTCCGGCATGACCGGGTTGGCCGACAACATGAAAATCGCCTATGAGCTGTCCGAGGGGCGCGATGGGCGCCAGATGGCGGCAGACCTCAAAGCGCTTTGATCCAGCGGCCGCGGCCCACGCGGCCCCGGCCCCCTGAACGCGGTCCCTTGAACCCGCACGCCCAGGCACCCGGGGCAGACCAGCTGTCCGCGGCAGGGTCGCTCAGTGGCGCCCGCCCATGGACCACTGCTGGGACAACTGCTGGCCAAGGCCGCAGCCGCATCACACGGCAGCCCCTGCGCCCTGCACCAAAACCGGCCGGGGCGCACTGACAAGCGGGTGTTGCCCGCGTCAGTCGCGGCGCGGCGCCTGGCGCAGATATTCCACCATCACGCAGGCCGGATCCTGCGCGCGCAGCACCTGCTGTCCCAGCTCGCGCCACTCTTGCGCCGTGAACTCGGGGAAATAGGCGTCCGCATCGGCGACCGTCAGGTCCACCTCGGTAATCAGAAGCCGGTCCGCCAGGCCCAGCATCTCGCGGTAGATACCCTCGCCGCCGATCCCATAGATCCGCCGGTAGCCCTGCGCCTGCGCCTCCACCACGGCCGCCGCCACCGAGGGCAGCACGGTTTCCGCGGCGTCCGGGTTTGACGACACGACCAGGTTCAGCCGGTTTTTCAAAGGCTTCACCGGCAGGCTGTCCCAGGTGTTTCGCCCCATGATGAGCGCACCGCCCAGGGTTTCGCGTTGAAACGCCTTCAGATCCTCTGGCGCGAACCAGGGGATGTCATTGTCCTTGCCAATGGCCCCGTTGCGCGCCCGCGCAGCGATCAGGGTAATCATCTGCTGTCTTCCTTGTTCCTCAGACCCGTTGCCTCAGACCTGTTGTCCCAGTCGTGCTGCCTCAGACCGCAACCGGTGCCTTGATGGCTGGGTCCGGGTCATAATTCACGAACTCGAAATCCTCATACTTGAAATCGAAGATCGAGCTGACCTTTCGCTTGATCCGCAGCTGCGGCAGCGGTTTGGGCTGGCGCGACAGTTGCAGTTTCACCTGCTCCACATGGTTGGAGTAGATATGCGCGTCCCCCATGGTATGCACAAAATCGCCGGGCTCATAGCCGGTAACATGCGCCAGCATCGCCTGTAGCAGCGCATAGGAGGCAATATTGAACGGCACGCCAAGGAACATGTCGGCCGAGCGTTGATACAACTGTAGATGCAGTTTGCGACCGATGATCCGCACCTGCCACAGCGTATGGCAGGGCGGCAGCGCCATCTCCGGCACATCCGCCGGGTTCCAGGCCGATACGATCAGACGGCGGCTGTCCGGGTTCTTGCGGATCATCTCGACCAGATCGGCAATCTGGTCAACGCGGCCCGCACGGTACAAGGGTTCATCCCCGGTGGTGCCCGCCACCGGCTCCAGCCGCGGAAACGCGCGCCACTGGTGGCCATAAACCGGCCCCAGATCGCCATTCTCATCCGCCCATTCGTCCCAGATCGACACCCCATTGTCCTTCAGATAGCCAATGTTGGTGTCGCCCGACAGGAACCACAGCAGTTCATGAACGATGGAACGCAGGTGCAGCTTCTTGGTGGTCACCAGCGGAAACCCATCCGCCAGCGAATAGCGCGCCTGCATGCCAAAACAGCTGAGCGTGCCGGTGCCGGTGCGGTCGTCCGACGCCTCTCCGTGGTCCAGAATGTGGCGAAGCTGGTCCAGATATTGCTGCATGGCGGCTCCCTGTCGTGACTGCGTTTGCCTCCCCGCATAGCCTTTGCCCGGCGGCAGGCCAAGTCAAAAATCCGCACGGGAACCGGGCGACCTCCACTACATTTACGGCCACACCCTGCGGAACCAACAACATGCAGGTATCCCATCCGCCACGGTTGCAGCCGACCGGCGAAGGTTCAATTGACTTTGCCGCCCCTGCGCATGATTGTGGCACAAAACGACAAAACATATTTTGAGGTACAGGCAGATGAGGCGCTATTGGTTAGGGCTCGCGGCGGCGTCCGCGCTGTCGGCATGCAGCGGTGGCAACCCCTTTCTGGAGGACGGCACAACCACCCCGGACCCGGACACCGGCTTCACCATCCCCGAGGATTTGGCCGGGGATGTCGAAAGCGTCAGCTATGACCCCGTCAACGAGACCTTGACCGTGACTGGCGTCGGGCTGGATTCCACGCCCGTCACCGCCGAGTACACCCGCAACCCGGCGCTCGACCGGGCAGGCTATGAGGCCTATACCACCCAGCAAAACGGGCTGACCGAACATTCCACCGCCTACATTCGTCAAAGCGAAGGCGGCTATGCCACCGTGGTGATGACCGGCGGCCAGTTCGGCTACTTCCAGGGCGGCTCGAGCTATGGCAACGACGGCAGCTTTTCCGCCCCCGAGGTCAACCCCGGCGACGAAGGCATCGTCAGCTATGCCGGCACCTATGTCGGCCTGCTGAACATGGACGGCGACGGCGGCGATCTGAAGCCCGCACCGCCCGGCAGCGACCCCGCTATCATTCCTGGTCAGGCAGCCGAGGTGACTGGCAACGCCTTCATCAACGCCGACTTCTCCGACATGGTGGTGAAAGGCGGCGTGTATAACCGGGCCATCACCGATTCGCCCGCCACCACGGTTGAAAATCTCGCCTTCGAAAACGGGGCAATTGCCAGCGACGGCTCCTTCACCGGCAACGTCACGGTGGACGGTGGCGGCGTCGGTGAATACGGCGGCGTCTTCAGCGGCGCGGATGCGGCCGCCGTGGCTGGCACGCTGCATGCTACCGGCCACATCGAAGAGCTGAACGACGGCACCACCCCGATCGAGGAATTCGGCGTCTTTGTTCTGGACTCCTGCAACGGGGCCAACGCCGACCCCGCCTGCCCCTGACCCATGCTGAGAGCCGCAGCGGCAGCCTTGGCGTTGCTGGTTCTGGCAACGGTTCAGCCCCGGGCGCAGGACGCCCCGCCCGCCCCCGTCAGGCCGCAGTTGCACCTGTCCCTGCCCCAGGGACAGGCGTTGGCGGCCCATGCGCTGCGCGGCGGCAACCCTGAACTGGCGCTGAAACTGTCCCGCGCACTGTTGCAGGCCGACCGCAAGAACCACATCGCCTGGCATCTGCGGGCGGCCGCTTATGGCCAGTCCGGCCAGCCCGCCAAGGGCCGCAAATCCGCCGCCCGCGCCTTTCGCCATGCGCCGGATGACACCAGCCGCTACCAGATGGCACAGCTGGCCTCGCGGCTGGCCTATCAGGCAGGCAGCCCCACGCTGTCGCAGTTCTGGCTGCGCCGCACCGCCATCTACGCGCCGGATCAACGCGTCGAGCAGCTGATCGCGCGCGACTACAAGACCCTGCGCCAGATCAACCCCTGGTCGTTCCGGATCAGCGGCGGGGTGAAGCCCTCCAGCAACGTCAACAACGGTTCCGATGCTGCAACCTTGCAAGTGGACGGGCTGGGCTCACATCAAAACCGCCTCGGCCCCCGCGCCATTGCCCTGTCGGGGTTGGTGGGCACACTGGATGTCGGCATCAGCCGCCGACTCGCGCAGAACGCGGCCCGTCGCACGACGCTCAGCGCGCGGCTGTATGTGCAGCGGGTGGCGCTGTCCTCCGACGCCAAAGCCAAGGCGCGCGAAGCCGCCGCGCTGACCCACACGACGCCACCACGCAACAGCGATTTCGGCTCCACCTACGGTGAGCTGACACTGTCCCATGCCTTTCGCGTCGGCGCCGCGGACAAGGGCGGCAGCGCCCGCCTGGCCCTGACAGCGGCCACCTCCTGGTACGGCGGCGAGCGCAACTACAACCTGGTCAAGGTCTCCGGCTCACGCGGCTGGGCGCTGTCGCCGCAAACCCGCCTGACCCTCAGTGCCAGCGCCGAACACCGACTCGCGCCGCAACGCCTGTCGCTGGACGCAAACGTGCTGGGACTGGGCGCGGCCCTGACCCGCAAGCTGGGCAATGGCGACAGGCTGAACCTGACGCTGGGCCTGCGCGACACCCGCGCAGAACTCGCTTACTCCGCCAACCAGACCGCCACCCTCCGGCTTGGCTATGACTTTCAGGACCGCATCGGCCCTGTCCGGGTCAGCACCGGTGTGATCCTTGGCAACGCCGACTACCCTGACCAGCTGTATTACAACGGCACCCTCTGGCAGCCAGTTCCCGGCGGACGCCGCGACAACTCTGCCTATGCGGATCTCAATCTGTTCTTTGAGGAGTACGACTACGCCGGCTTTGCCCCCACCCTGCGGCTGCGCGCGGGTAAACGGTTCTCCAACCTCAGCAAATACGACAGTTCGGAAGTCTCGGTCTCGCTGGGCATCCAGTCAAAGTTCTGATCTTGCGGCGACTTTTGCTGGCCTTCGCGCACAGCCGCGCTAAGGTGCCCGCGCAATCGCAAACAGGAGACGCCCATGCCCCTCAAGTATCTGCACACCATGGTCCGCGTGAAGGATCTGGAAAAGTCCATGGCCTTTTACCAACTGCTCGGCCTGAAAGAGACCCGCCGCATGGACTCCGAACAGGGCCGCTTCAGCCTGATCTTCATGGCCGCGCCGGGCCAGGAAGAAACCCCGCTGGAGCTGACCTGGAACTGGGACGGTGACGACGGCCTGCCCAGCGACAGCCGTCATTTCGGCCATCTGGCCTATGGCGTGGATGACATCTATGCCACCTGTCAGCACCTGATGGACAATGGTGTCACCATCAACCGCCCGCCGCGCGACGGTCACATGGCCTTTGTGCGCTCGCCCGACAACATCTCGATCGAGCTGCTGCAAAACGGCGACCGGCTGGAGCCTGCGGAACCCTGGGCCAGCATGGAAAACACCGGCCACTGGTAAACCCGAACCGCCCACCGCAGTGCCCCGCCACCGGATCGCCTGCGCGCGGTCGGCCGGGCAATGCCCATCGCGCAACGGCGGACATAAAAACACCGCGCAGCCTGGCTGGGCTGCCCGGACCATAGTAAACCGCCGCAATAGCCACCGCGGCAGTGCGCCTCTGTCTGCGCGCCGTGGGTTGCGGTCATCTGACCTCCGGAAATGGGGGAAGGGCGGTCACTTCTGCAACCTTCAGCCGTGGTCCTGTTCGACCCGGCGCCTGACCCTTTGATCCCATTCGGAACAGGGAATTTTCACATGTTCCGATGCCGCCTTGCGGTCTTTGCCGCCACATCCGGCTTGTCTCGCCTGCCAGGGTCTCCCCCCGGCCGGCCCTTCAGTAGATATAGCGGATCTGATCCGACCAATACCGCTCGACGCGCTTGAGCGAGGCGGTGATATCCGCGATGCCCTGCGACGAGATCACGTCCTTTCCTTCCAGCCCTTCGGCATGGCGGGCAAACAGCCCCGAGACGATGTCGCGGATCTCGCGGCCGCGCGGTGTCAGCCGCACCCGCACCGAGCGACGGTCGATTTCGCAGCGCTGATGGTGCATATAGCCCATCTCGACCAGTTTCTTCAGGTTGTAGCTCACGTTGCTGCCCTGGTAATAGCCGCGGGTTTTCAGTTCCCCGGCCGTCACCTCGTTGTCACCGATGTTGAACAGCAACAGCGCCTGGACCGCGTTGATTTCCAGCACGCCAACGCGTTCGAACTCATCCTTGATGACATCCAGCAGCAGACGATGGAGACGCTCGACAAGGGCCAGCGCCTCCAGATAACCAGTCATGAACCCTTTGCGGTCCGTCTGGTTGATTGGCAGTTCCATACTCATTCGCATCTCCGACTCGAATTTGCTCCTGAGCCAAGATGCCAACAATTTCCCAAAAATCGGTTAAGCCCGAATTTTATTATTTTTGGTGGGTTTGCGCTATTTCCCCGACCAGATCCCGGAACCGCTCAGGGGCGGGAACCTGCCCCGTAACCCATTGATACAAATCCTGATCATTCTCGTGCAGCAGCGCGTCATACTGGTCCAGCCGGGCCGCTTCCATTTGCGCAAGATTTGCCGCGGCATAGGCCGAAAGAAGGATGTCCATCTCCTTTATTCCGCGGCGCATCGAACGCATCTGCAACCGCTTCAGACGCACCTCGTGGGTCTCGCTCATTCTGCGCTCCCCAGTGCGTCTGCGCCACCGGCCGGGGCACTGGCGTTTTCCGCCGTCTGCAACAGCGTGCGCAGCTTCTTTTCCAGCCGGGCCGCGCGTTCTGCATTGGTGCGCATCTCACCGCGCAGCGCCCGCAGCTCACGCAGGATGCCGGCGAAATCGCCCAGATCCACATCGCCGCTGGCCGGTTCGGTCATGCCCTCACCCTCGCCCGTCAGCAGCCAGGACATCGACACGTTCAGCACGCCCGCCATCATCGTCAGCTTGTTGGCACGCGGCTCCGACAGGTCCTGTTCCCAGCCTGTCAGCGTCGCCTTCTTGATCCCCAACCGCCGCGCCAGCTGCGCCTGGGTCATCCCGGCCGCCTCGCGCGCTGCGGCGACCCGGTCCCCGAATGTTGCCGCGTCCGGTCCGTACCAGTCAGTCTCCTGCGCTTCCATCGTCGGATCTCCTATTGCTCGCTTGATCGCTGTTTAGGGGCACCCTATGACAGTTCCACAAAACATACAAACCGGGGCCTGTTTCATGTCATTTCTGTCCGATACCCTGTCGCGCGTCAAACCCTCGCCAACCATCGCCATGACCGCAAAGGCGACAGAGCTGAAGGCCGCCGGGCGCGATGTCATCGGGCTCAGCGCGGGCGAGCCTGACTTTGACACGCCGCAGAACATCAAGGACGCCGCCGTCGCCGCCATCGCCGCGGGCAAGACCAAATACACGGCCCCCGACGGCATCGCGGAACTGAAACAGGCCGTCTGCGCCAAGATGCAGCGCGACCACGGGCTGACCTACACGCCCGCGCAGATTTCTGTTGGAACCGGTGGCAAGCAGACGCTGTACAACGCGCTGATGGCCACCCTGAACCCCGGCGATGAGGTGGTGATCCCCGCGCCCTATTGGGTCAGCTATCCGGACATGGTGCTGCTCGCGGGCGGCACCCCGGTGGTGGTGGAAACCACGTTGGACAACAGCTTCAAACTGACGCCACAGCAGCTGGAGGCGGCAATCACCCCGCAGACCAAGTGGTTCATCTTCAACTCCCCCTCCAACCCGACCGGTGCGGGCTACAGCTGGGCGGAGCTGAAGGCGCTGACCGACGTGCTGCTGCGCCACCCGCACGTCTGGGTGATGACCGACGACATGTACGAACATCTCGCCTATGACGGGTTCGAATTCTGCACCCCCGCCCAGGTGGAGCCGCAGCTTTACGACCGCACGCTGACCTGCAACGGCGTCTCCAAGGCCTATGCGATGACCGGCTGGCGCATCGGCTATGCGGCGGGGCCGCAGACGCTCATCGCCGCCATGCGCAAGGTGCAGTCGCAGTCCACCTCCAACCCCTGTTCGGTCAGCCAATGGGCCGCAGTGGAGGCGCTGAACGGCCCCCAGGACTTTTTGGCCCCCAACAACGAGATCTTCGCGCGCCGCCGCAACCTTGTGGTCCAGATGCTGAACGAAATCGATGGCATCACCTGCCCGGTGCCCGAAGGCGCCTTTTATGTCTACCCGTCCATCGCCGGATTGATCGGCAAGACCACCCCGGCGGGCACGGTCATCGAAACGGACGAGGACTTCGCCACCGCCCTGCTGGAAGAGGCCGACGTGGCCGTGGTCTTTGGTGCCGCCTTCGGGTTGTCGCCGAATTTCCGCATCAGCTACGCCACCTCCGACGCGGCGCTGGAAGAGGCCTGCACCCGCATCCAGACATTCTGTGCCAAGCTGAGCTGAGGAGGACCCGGACATGAGCGCTGATCTGCCGGAGTATTATTTCCGCGTCCGCGAGAACGGCGCCTTTGTCTTTCGCATCGATGGCGAGAATCGCCAGCGCCGGATCGAGATGGACCAGATCGCGGTGGTCAACATCCGCAACGGCGAGATCAAGCCTCACGGACAGCGCCAGCTGTCGGAGCGCGACCTGGCCGAGATCACGTCCTGGATGGAAAGCCGTGCCGCCACCCTGTCGGCGCGTGACATCGACGACATTTACCGCACCATCGACCATCTGAACCTGACCGCCCATTGGGCCAACAGCCGCGCGACGGATGCGCAGCTGGAAGGGGTCACCGACGCGCTGTTGCTGGCAATGCACGACCTGCGCAGCGTGCTGGTGCGCAAAAAGGCTGACCGGCTGATGGCCGCGCAACAGGATGGCGGCAGCGGCGACAGCCAGTAGCTGCATGGGCTGACCACCCGTGGCACATGGGCCCGCAGGCGCTGCGCCAGTCACCCGCAGGGCAGCGACCGCACCCGAAACCGGAGCGTTTGCCCCCGCTCCCTCTGCCGCGGCTGCCGGAGTTGCCACAACGGTGACGATGGCGGCAGTCCCAGCCAATCCAGCGGTTTTGGAATGTCCAGCAGGCTCTGGTCCTGTAGCGGCGGGCGTTGCTCGGGCGGGGCCACCCCGGCCAGTGCCCCCGGTCGCCAGTGCCGGTTCAGCAACGTCAGCCCCTGACCGTCGCCGCGCAGGCGAAAGCCCGCGGTATCGCCGTTTCCGGCCCGGTCACGGATCTGCGGCACCTGATCCGGCCCGGACATCTGCCGACTGGCGATCTGGCAGATGTACAGCGCCGCCGCCTGCGCCTCTAGCCCGCCGCCTGTGGTGCTGCGCGACAGGGTGATGCTTTGTCCCGCTTTCACGCCCGCGCCTTGCACCGCGAACCCCAGCACCTGCGGCAGGTCCACAGGCTGCGTTTGCGGGCCGAACAGCCGTGGCTCTCCCTGCCATCCGTTGCCGCTGGCCAGTCGCAACCGATAGCGCCCCGGCGGCACCAGCACCCGAAAGAATTCACCGCCGCGCACATAGGCCGCCATCACCGCAACGCCGTCGGCCTCGCGTGCCAGGGTCAGGTAGTAATCCGCGCCCGACGGTGTCTTCAACTGCAAGGGAAACACCGCCGGCAGGCCACTGCGCTGCCACATCAGCCCCGCCCGCGGGCGCGGAACCTGCGGCTGCTGCGGCTCAGCGGCGGGTGCCCCGACGGCGGGCGTCCCGGCAGCCACCTGCGCGACTGCGGGCGGGATGCACAGGCCAGTCAACAGCATAAACAGCACGGCAGACCGCAGGCCCGCCGGAACCGGCCGGGCGTTCACTCGGCGATGTCCTCGGCCCAAAGCTGCGGCTTGTCGCGGATGAAGCGCGCCATCAGCGCGATACAGTCCGGGTCATCCGCAACCACCACCTCGACACCGCGTTCGCGCAGGAAATCCTCATTGCCACCGAAATTCTGCGCCTCGCCAATGACCACCCGCGGGATGCCAAACTGCACGATGGTGCCGCTGCACATCATGCAGGGCGACAGCGAGGTATAGAGCACCGTGTCGCGGTAGCTGGCCTGCCGCCCGGCGCGGCGCAGCGCGTCCATCTCGCCATGGGCAATGGGGTCCCCCTTCTGTACCCGCTGATTGCGCCCCTGCGCCAACACCTGCCCGTCCCGCGCCAGCACCGCGCCGATTGGGCAGCCGCCCTCGTCAAAGCCTGCGCGGGCCTCCTCATAGGCAATGCGCAACAAGCGGCGATCATCCTCAGTCAACATTGGCGGCCCCTTTCCTGCTCTGGCGGCACAGGCTCAGCCTGCACCCGCCCTGCAAACCGGTCAAGCCGCCCGCCTCAGGCGCGGGCGGTGCCCACGGTGCCGATGATCCGCCCCCAGAAGCGCCACATCAGGAACACCCCCGCCGTCGACAGCCCGGCGACCAGCCCGACCCAGACGCCGATGCCGCCCCAGCCCAGCACGAACCCCATGACGTAGGAGGCCGGGATACCCACAGCCCAATAGCTGACCACCGCGATCACCAGCGGCACCGCCGTGTCCTGCACCCCGCGCAACAGCCCCAGCGCCACAACCTGCATGCCGTCCATCAGCTGGAACAGCGCCGCCATCGCCAGCAGCCCGACACCGATCAGCACGATCTGGTCCTTCTGCGGGTCGGCCGGATCCAGAAACAGCGAAATCAGCCACTCCGGCAGCAGCAGGAAGGCGCCCACCCCCAGCACCGAGAACGCCAGCGACATCACCGTCACCACCTTGCCCCCCAGCGCCATATGCGCCCGGTCGCCGCGCCCGAAGGCGTTGCCGACGCGGATGGTCGCCGCATTCGACAGCCCCAGATGCGCCATGAACGCCAGCCCGCCCAGCGACACCGCAATACCATGCGCGGCCAGCGGCACCGTGCCCAGCCAGCCCATCATCATCGCCGAGGCCGCAAACAGGCTGCTCTCGGCCACCGTGGTCAGCCCGATCGGCGTGCCCATGCGCAGCACCTTGCCCAGCATCTCCCAGTCCGGGCGCTGGAAGTTCTTCAGCAGCTCATGCTCCGGCAGCGCCCGCAGCGCATAGGCCAGAACCAACACAAACGACACCCCGTTGGTCACCACAGAGGCCAGCGCCGCCCCGGTGACCCCCAGCTCCGGCGCGCCCCAATTGCCAAAGATCAGCGCGTAGTTCACCAGCGCGTTCAGCACCGCGCCGAACACCGACATCCACAACACGATCTGTGTGCGCTCCAGCGCCGCCAGGTAGGATTTCGCCACCATATAGAGCAGCGCCGGAAAAATCGCCCAGCCGGCGATCCGCAGATATTCGGCCGCATCCTGCGCCACCTGCGGCTTCTGACCCAACATCAGAAGGATCGGCTCCGACCACCACAACAGTGGCATCGACAGCGCCCCGTACAACAGCGACAGCCACAGCCCCATGCGGGTCGAGCGGCGGATCTGGCGCTCTTCTCCGGCACCGGCCGCCGCCGCCACCATCGGCATCACCGCAAAGGCAAAGCCCGACCCCAAAAGGAAGATCGAGAAGAAATAGGTCGAGCCCAGCGTCACTGCCGCCAGCGCCTCCACCCCGTACCAGCCCAGCATCACCGTATCGGTAAGGCCGATGGCAAACTGCGCCACATGGCCACCGATCAGCGGCAGCCCCAAGATCGCCAGCGCGCGGGCATGGCCGCGTGCCGTCATCACCGTTGCTTTGTTATCCGTCTTCTTCATGCGCCAGCATTAGGCCCGGTCGTGCGCTCCGGCAAGGGCAGAGTTTCCTTGCCCGCGCACAGGCCTATGGTGGTAAACTGCACACCATTGCCCGCCCAGGAGCCCGCCGCCATGCAAGATCCCTTTGCCCCGCTGATCCCCGACGCCCGCGCCTTTTTGGCAGAGCTGGCCGAGACCAACAGCCGCGACTGGTTCACCGCCAACAAATCCCGCTACGAGGCGCAGCTGCGCACCCCCGCCCTGCGGCTGCTGGATGAGGTCGCCCAGGCGATCACCCGCCGCACCGGCGCACAGGTTTCGGGCAAGTTGTTCCGCCCCCAGCGCGACATCCGCTTTTCCAAGGACAAGACCCCCTACAAGACCCATCTGCATATGCTGTGGTCGATGCGCCCCGCGGACGGCGCCGCGGAGTGCGCGCTGTTTTTCGGCATCGACACCGCGCGCTGCACCACCGGCGGCGGCGTCATGGGGTTCAGCCCGGCGCAGATCCCCCGCTGGCGCGCAGCGGTCGATGGTGCAACGGGGGATGAGGCGGCGGCGCTGGTGGACATCCTTGCGCTCAAGGGCTTTGCCACCCGCCCGCCAGAGCTGAAGCGCACGCCCGCGCCCTATGGCAAGGCGCATCCTCACGGCGATCTTCTCCGTCGCAAGTCGCTGACTTTCTGGCATGATCTCAGCACATCCGAGCAAGCCGCACCGATGGCGGCAGTGATGACGGCGCAGCTGACACTGGCGCCAGCCTTTGCCCTGCTGCAAGACGCCCTGCGGGGCTGAACGGCTAGAGCGCGCGCAGCATGATCTGACCGGCCAGGATGGCCACCACGGCACCGGCCAGGATCTCCAGAAGCGCCGCCGCCCGCAGCGCGCCACGCCCCTGCAACTGCGCCAATGCCCCCTGGCGCAAGGTCACTGCGGCCACCGCCACGGCCACCGTCACCATGGCCGTGCCCAGCCCCATGACAAAGACGCCGGCAACGCCCGCCCACAGCACCCCCATGCGCCAGGTCAGCAGCAGCAGGAACACCGCCCCGGTGCAGGGCCGCAGGGCCACCGCGCCCACCACCGCCAGCGCATCGCGCAGCGAGCGCACACGCGCGGCTTCCTCCAGCGTTGGCCCGTGCCGGTGCCCGCAGGAAGCGCAGACGCCCGCGCGCTCGTGGTGGTGGTGCCCGTCGTCATGAAGGTGGCCGTCGTCATGAGGGTGGTGATCGTGGTGGTGGTGGAGACCATCTCCCGCGGACGACCCGCCGACCTCCCCGGCCCCGACTCCAGCTCCAGCCCCCGCCCTGCCCCCGGCCAGCACCGGTTGCGAACTGGCGCTGACCAGCAGCCGCCGCAGCCCGCGTGCCAGCAGCCACAGGCCCACCAGCGCAATCAGCCCGTAGGACAGCGGCGCCAGCACCTGTTCGGCCATGTCGGTCAACTGTTGGCGGCCCCAGTCCAGCAGCAACAGCCCGCCCGCGACCAGCACCACCGCCGTCGCCGCCTGCGCCAGCGAGGCGGCCACCGCCAGCCCCGCCAGCCGCATCAGCGGCACCCGCCGCCCCATGCCATAGCCGCCGATCACCAGCTTGCCATGTCCCGGTCCCGCCGCATGAAAGAACCCATAGGCAAAGCACAGGCCCAGCAGACCCGCCAGCGCGCCCGGCTCGCCGCCGCGCAAGGCCCGCAAGCCCCGCGCCATGGCGTTCTGCGCCTGCCGCTGTCCCTCAGCGGCCCAGCCCGCCACCTCCTGCGCGCCGCCAAATCCCCACAGCCAGATCGCCAGCACCGCAACGCCCAGCGCCGCCAGGGACAAAACGCTCCGCACCCTCAGCCCTCGCACCGCAGCCGCACCACATCGGCGAATTTCTCCCCCACCTTGGGGAACTCCGTTTCCGCCTGCTGTGTCGGCATCGCGTACAGCAGCTCTTCCACCTGGCTATAGGCCGCATCCAGATCCGGCGGCGTCACCTCGCCGCGGCAACCACCCGACACCTCCAGCCCGAGATTGAGCGTATAGGCCGTGTAGTAGGTCGGATCGTAGGCCTTCAGCACTACGCCGTCCGCCGCCACCGGCTGTGTCAGCGCCCGCCGGTGCCGGGTGGTGATCCGCCCATCCTCGACCACCGTCGACACATGCTCCGGCGCGCCCAGCGCCAGCGGCTTGCCTGCGCGGGTCACATAGGAGTCGCCTTCAAAATCGGGCAGCCAGGCCAGGTCGAACCCCTGCAACTGCGCCAGCTCCGTCTCTGTCAGCGCACCGTCGTAATCACTGTCCAGCCCGCGGTCCTCAAAGATCAGCAGCGAGTAGAACTCATCATAGGCCCAGGTGATCTCCACCGCCTCCAGCGCACCGGAGGCCGAAACCTGCACCTTCAACGCGGTATCGACAAAAATATGCGGATGCGCCGCGGCCGCCCCTGGCAGCAAGGCAGCGCTCAACAGCAAGTGGTGCAAAACTCTCATGCCCCAGATCTACGCCCGCTGCGCGCCCGCCGCAACCGTGACAGGGACGCGCACGGCGCAGATCTGCCCAGCGCAACAACAGCGTAAAATAACCGACACCGTCACGCCGAAACAAAGTTGACTTTAACACTCGGAAATCCTATGCCCACCGCCGGAGCCAGCAAGACCGTCCAGCACGCATCCTTTTCTGAATGCACAAAACTGGACCTGGACAATGGCTCTGCGCACGCCCCCTCGCCTTTCACCCTACGCCTCATTGCTGCTCGGCACCTGCCTGGCCGCCCCCGCCCTCGCCGGTCAACCGACGCTGCTGCTGGACGAGATCGTGGTCTCCACCGACCGCGCAGGCGGCACGTCGCAGGACATTGCCGCCAATGTCACCGTGATCAGCGCAGAGGAACTGGACACCCGCGGCGTCAAGGATCTGGAGGATCTCTTGCGCAACGTGCCGGGGGTGACCATCTCGCGTCAGACCTCGGCCACGGACCCGTTCAACACCATCGGCGGCATCACCATCCGCGGCGTTGGCGGCAACCGGGTCGCGTTGCAGGTGGACGGCGCGCGGGTGGCGGAACGGATCACCGATGGCACCCGCGACTACGTCGACTTTTCCTTCACCCAACAGGCAGAGGTGGTGCGCGGGCCTGCCTCCGTAAAATGGGGTGCCGATGCGCTTGGCGGGCTTCTGGCCCTGCAAACCCTGGACCCCGAGGACGTGCTGCAAGGCAAAGACCGTGCCGGGACCACAAAACTGTCCTATGACAGCCTCACCCGCGGCACCCAAGCCGAGGCGATGCTGGCCCAGCGCTTCAGCGACCAGCTCTCCGTCCTGCTGGGCGTAAAGCGCGGCGAAGCGCATGAGATCGAGAAATCCAATGCCCGCGCCGATGGCGGTGCCTACGGATGCCCGCGCAACATTGCCCACGGCGCCACCCACTGCGGCGCGCTGGATCCGACGGACATCGCCACCACCCGCGCCCTCGCCAAACTGGTCTGGACCCCCAACGCCCAGCACCGGCTGGAAGTCAGCGCCGATCACCTGGACCGCTCCACCGATGTGGGGCAGAAACAAGATCTGGGTCCGGTTTATTCCAGCTTCACCGGCGCCCCGACGGGCGAAGTCATCCACAGCCGCGATCGTCACCTCGACCTGTCGCGCCAGCGCTTTGGCCTGGAACACAGCTGGACCCCGACACAAGGCTGGCTGGACGCGGTAAAGACCACCCTCGCCTATGTGCCGCACAGCTATGAGAGCCTCAGCTTCAAATCCTCCACCTCCACCACCGGGGACAGCCTGCGCACCACCGACATCCTGACCTATTCCGAGGACTTTCATGAACTCGACATTCAGGCCACCAAATCCTTTACCACCGGCACCGTCGACCATCACCTGGTCTTCGGCTTTGACAGCGACTATGCCACCACCGATTACCAGCGGATTTCGCGCAGCCACAACCTGACCACAGGCACCCACAGCGAAACCCGCGCCGGTGGGTTCAACTTTGCCAATACCGAAACCACCCGCGCCGACATCTATGCCGAAAACCGCATGACATTTGCGGGCGGCCGGTTTGAGCTGACACCGGGCCTGCGCTTTGCCAGCTACCGGATCACGCCCCGGCCGGATGCCGATTACCAGGTGGTGCCGGGGGCCGAACCCGTCACCCGCAAGGACAGCGAGCTGCTGGCCAGCCTTGGTGCGCAATACCACATCAACGACAGCTACTCCGTCTGGGCAAAATACGGCGAGGGTTTCAAGATGCCCACCGCCCAGCAGCTGTTCCAGTCGCTGGATTCCACCTTCTTCGATCTGGTGCCCGCGCCGGGCCTGCGCCCCGAGCGCGTCAAAAGCTATGAAGTCGGCCTGCGCCATGAACACCAGCGCGGCTACACGGCGGTGAACCTGTTCAAATCCGACTACAACGACTTCATCCAGAGCTTCTACAACATTCCCGGCACCAGCCAGTACACCTATCGCAACTTGTCGGACGTCTCGATCTGGGGGCTGGAGATGTCCGGTGCCCAGGATCTGAACGACCGCAGCTGGCTGACCTACGCCGCCGCCTGGCAAAAGGGCACCCAGCGCGCCAATGCCAGCGCCGCCGAGACACCGCATGACCTCGCGCCGCTGACCGCAACCCTGACCTACGGCTATGCGCTGCCCCAGTACGACCTGACCCTGGAGGCGGTGGCCACCGTCGCGAGCCGGGTCAAGGAAACCGCTGATCCCGATGGGTTCAAACCCGGCGGCTATGCCTTGCTGGATCTGTACGGCACATGGCAGATCGCACCGCAAGCGGCGCTGATCTTTGGTGTGCAGAACGTCTTTGACAAACGGTATTTTACCGCGGATGCCATCGGCCGCACCACCAGCCCCTCGGAGGCCGTCGCCCGATCCAACCCGCTGGAGCTGATGACCGGCGCTGGCCGCAGCTTTCAGGTCAGCCTGAACGTGGGCTTCTGATGCGGATCCTGTTTGGCAGGCTGTACCGCCTGGCCCGGCTTGCGGCCTCCGGGCCGCAGGCGTGGCGGGGGCTGGTGGTCTATGCCACGGTTCTGGGCCTCGGCTTTGTCGGGGTCTGGACCAGCGTGCTGATGATCGCTTGGAACAAACGGTTCTTTGATGCGGTGGAACAGCTGGACCTTGCCACCACCCTGCGCGAGCTGGGGGTGTTCTTTGCCATCACCGGTTTGCAGGTGGTCTTGTTCATTGTCGGGGATTACCTGCGCAAACGACTGTTGCTGCGCTGGCGCACCCAGCTGACCAACCGCGCTCTGGCCGCCTGGACCGACACCCGCGCCTATTGGCACCTGCGCCCCGGCCTGTCGCCGCAGGCCATCGACAACCCCGACCAGCGCGTGGCAGAGGACTGTCGCCAGTTTGTCGACAAGCTGCTGCTGTTGTCGCTGGACCTGATTGAAAACTGCGTCTCCATCGTCAGCTATCTGGTGGTGCTCTGGGGGCTGACCGATTTTGTGCTGGGCCTGCCCGTGTTCGGCACCGACCTGGCCGTGCCGCATTATCTGGTCTGGCTGGCCTTTTTCTATGTCGGCCTCTCCAGCGCCATCACCCACCTGATGGGGCGCCAGTTGAAACCGCTGTTCTTCCGCCAGGAACGGCACGAGGCCGACTTTCGCCACGCGCTGGTACAGCTGCGCGACAACGCGACTGAAATCGCCCAATGCGGCGGCGAAGGCGCCGAGCTGCGCCGTCTGACCCAGCGTTTTCAGGGTATCCGCCACAACTGGCTGGACCTGATCCGCCGCGAGGCGATTCTGAACCTCTTTCACCGCCCCTATTTCCAGACCGTGCTGCGGGTGCCCATGTTCTTTTCCCTGCCCGCCTATTTTGCCGGTTTCGTGACCTTCGGCGGCATGATGCAGCTGGCGGGCGCCTTTGGAAGGGTCACTCAGACGCTCAGCTGGTTTATCTTCAACTACAAGGCCATCGCCGAAATCGCCGCCATCGCGGAACGTCTGGACCAGCTGTTCACCAGCACCCGCGCGCCCGCCCCGATGCCCGATGTGCCCCGCGCCATCCGCCACGCCACATCCCCTGACGAAGCCCTCCATGTGCGCGGGCTGACGCTGTTCACCCCGCAAGGGCGCGCGTTGGAGACGACCCCGGATGTCACGCTCCGCCCCGGCGCGGCGGTCTGGATCCATGGCCCCTCCGGCAGTGGCAAAACCACCTTGCTGGCCGCGCTGTCAGGGCTGTGGCGCTATGGCCTGGGCGAGATCCTGACGCCCAGCTCCGACATCCTGTTCCTGCCGCAAAAGCCCTATCTGCTGCCCGACGGGCTGGCGCAGGCCGCCTGTTACCCCGCCGATCCGGCGGATGTGGACCCCGCGCGCCTGCGCCAAGTGCTGCTGGACATCGGCCTCAGCCACCGTCTGCCCCTGCTCGACCAACCCGGCCCCGCCGCGCTGGAAGGGCTGTCGATGGGCGAACGCCAGCGACTGGCTCTGGCGCGGGTGTTGCTGACCCGGCCCGACTGGATCGTGCTGGACGAGGCCACCAGCGCTTTGGACCGCGCCAGCGAGAGCCGCCTGCTGGCCCTGCTGCGCCGCGAACTGCCGCAGGCCACGATCCTGTGTGTGTCCCACCACGAACCCCACGGCCTGGCCCCGTTTGACCACTGGCACATCGGCCGCAACATCCCTGACGAAAGACAAATCGCATGACAGACACAGACAGCCCCCCATCCCAGACCGAACGCGGCTGCTGGACCCTTTGCGCGGCTGCGCCCGATGCGCTTCTGGCACGGCTGCCGCAGATGGACCGGGTGATGCTGACGATCCGGCAGGACGGCCTGCTGCATGAACGGCTGGGCCGGATCCGCGAGGTGCGGATCGCGGACGATCACATCCTGCTCCGCGACGCTGCGCAGATCACCCGCATCCCGCGCGACCTGCTGGCCGGGGTGCGCCTCGATGTCAGCGCCGAGATGCGCGGCAAGCTCTATCCCCGGCTGGAGTTTCTGAACACCGCCGGCAGCCATGTGTTCTCCGTCACCGGGCTGGAGGGCGCTGCCCCTTTCCTCACCCCGCTTGCCGCGCTGGCGCGCACGCCGCTGCAGGTGCCCCGCCCAAAGACCGCCGAAGCCACCCCCGAGGATCCCACCGACCGCGATCCCGCGTTGCACCTGCTGACCCGCCTGCAACAGAAGGGAACCCAGGTGCGCATCACGGCTTGCCAGCACGGCATCAGCCAGACGTGGCAGGGTGTGATCGACCGGTTGATGCCCATGGGCGGCCATGTGAACATCATCACCAAACCCTTTCACCTGCATCTGCGCGCTGGCCTCGTCGTCGCCTGGGACAGCACGCAGGGCAGACATATCGCGCTTGGCGCAGACCGGCAGCCTCTCGGACTGGAGATTTCTGAAACATGACCCCCGGCACCTGGTTCACCCCCGGCACGCAGGCCCTGCTCAGCCATCAGGAGGTGCTCGCCCGCGCCGCCCGTCAGCAGGCGGTCTTGCTGGGCGAAAGCCACGACAAAGCGGACAACCACCGCTGGCAGATGCACGTATGCGCGGGCCTGCTGGCGCACCGCCGCGATCTGGTGCTCGGGTTTGAGATGTTCCCCGCCCGGCTGGACCCGGTGCTGGCCGAGTGGGTCAGCGGCACGCTCAGCGAAGCGGAGTTTCTGGAGCGCGCGGAATGGAGCACGGTCTGGGGCTTTGATGCAGAGCTGTACATGCCGATCTTCCGCTTTGCCCGCGACTTCGGGCTGGAGATGATCGGCCTCAACTGCCGCCGCGCCCTGGTCACCGAGGTCGGCCGCGACGGCTGGGAGAACACCCCCGAAGACGCCCGCGAAGGGCTGACGCCCGCAGCGCCCGCATCAGCGGCCTATCGCCAGTATCTGTATGACATCACCGGCGGGCAGCGCGACGGGCGCGCGGCGCAGTCGGCTGATGACCCCGCCTTTGACCGTTTCGTGCGCGCCCAGCAAACCTGGGACCGTGCCTTTGCCTGCCGCATCGCGGACCGCGTCGCTGCCAGGGACGCGCCGCTGGTCGTCGGCATCATCGGTCGCGGCCATCTGGAATACGGCGGCGGCACCCCGTTCCAGCTCGACCACCTCGGCGTCACGCAGACGATGGTACTGCTGCCGCATGCGGCGCAGGACGGCCACCATTCAGGTCAAGCCGACGCCATGTGCCTGATGCCGTGCTGCCCGGACCAGCCCACCGCAGCGGGCTAGGCCCCTGCCCGCTCCCCAGCCTCTCGCGCGACCGCGGCAATGGCGGCGCGCACATCCGCCGCGCGGCTGCGGTGATTGGTGATCGCCGCCCGCAGCAGCACCCGGCCATCCGCGCGGGTGGTGGAGAACACAGCCTCGCCGCTTTCCTGCAAGGTCTGCGCGATATGCGCATTCAAACGGGACTGCTCCTCGGGCGGCAGGTCCGCCCGGGCGGTGAAGACGCAGATATTCGACACCACCGGTGCCGCCAGCGCCATGTCGGCCTGGGCCTCCACCTCTGCCGCCATATACGCGGCCAGTTCGCAATTGCCGGTGATCGCTTCCGAAAACGCCGCCTCGCCATAGGTTTCCAGCGCCGTCCAGACCTTCAGCGCCCGGTTGCCACGGCTGAGGTCAATGCCATAGTCGCAAAACCACGGCTCTCCTCCTGCCAGCCCGCGCGCCGCGCCCTCCAGATAGGCAGGCCGCGCCGCAAAGGCGGCTCTGTGCTCGGCCTCGTTGCGCAGCAGCGCCATGCCGCAGTCATAGCCGACATACATCCACTTGTGAAAATCCAGCGCGATGCTGTCGGCCCGGCCGATGCCATCGGACAGCGCACGCCACGGCGCCGCCGCGATCCGTGTCCAGGCCCCAAACGCCCCGTCCACATGCAGCCACAGGCCCAGTTCGGCGGCCGCATCCGCCAAGGCGTTCAGGTCGTCAAACAGGCCCAGATCCACCGACCCCGCCGTGCCAACCACCAGAAACGGCAGCGCCCCCGCCGCCTTGTCCTCGGCCACCATCCGGGCCAGCGCCGCGCAGTCCATCTTGCCGTCTACCAGCGGTACCTTGCGCAGATTGTCCGCGCCGAGTCCCAGCAGCTCCACCGCCTTCACCGTTGCATTATGCACGCCCTCCCCGGCATAGGCGGTCAGCCGCACAGCCCCCTGCCCGGACTTGCGCAGCTCCGGCAAGGCCCGCAGCCGCGCCGCCTGAAAGGCAATCACCGTCGCCTGGGACGTGCCGGTCACCAGCAGGCCGCTGGCGCCCTCCGGCATGCCCATCCTGGCCCGCGTCCAATCCACCACCGCGCGCTCCATGTGGTTCGCGCCATGATCGCGCCCGCCCATGTTGGCATTGACCGCCGCCGCCGCAACCGAGGCAATCAGATCGCTCGCCAAGCCCGACCCCTGCACCCACCCCCAGAACCGCGGATGCGTGTTGCCGCCATGATAGGGCAGCACATCACGAATGATGCGGTCCACCACCGCTTGCGGCCCCTGCGCCGCGCCGCGCAGCGCGTAGCGGGCCGCGATGTCGTCCGGCACCGGTTGCCAGGGGTGATCCGCCGCCTGCTGCACCTGGTCCAGCGCCGCGTCCAGCATGCGCTGTGCCTCGGCGCGCAGGGCCGCCCAGTCTTGCGTCCTGATTCCCGTCTCCGTCACCCGCGCGCCCTCCACTTGCCGCCATCCGCTGGCCGCAGGTGTAGCCCGCAGGCCGCCCCGCTGCACGGAGAATATCGCCGCAGCCGCCACGCGCCGCAGCCCAGCGCGCAGCCGGTTCACCAGTGATCCCGTCGCCCGGCGGCCCGCAGCGCATAAGTTTCAAGACGATACCAAGTCCGTTCTTTGCTTATCCACAGCCCCTTGCGTCCCTCTTCCACCCGGCCCCAACACCTGCCATAATGACCGTCAACCAAAACCAAGGAAGAGCAGCTCCCGCACATGGCCGACGACCTCCTCAGCACGCCCGCAGCCGAGACCTATGACGCCTCCTCCATCGAGGTTCTCGAAGGTCTCGAACCGGTCCGCCAGCGCCCCGGCATGTACATCGGTGGCACCGATGAGCGCGCCCTGCATCACATGGTGGCGGAAATCCTCGACAACTCGATGGACGAGGCCGTCGCCGGCCACGCCAACCGCATCGAGGTGACGCTGCACGCCGACTACTCCGTCACCATCTCCGACAACGGCCGCGGCATCCCGATCGACCCGCACCCCAAGTTCCCCGACAAATCCGCGCTGGAGGTGATCCTGTGCACCCTGCACGCGGGCGGCAAGTTCTCCGGCAAGGCCTACCAGACCTCGGGCGGTCTGCACGGCGTCGGCTCCTCGGTGGTGAACGCGCTGTCGGATTCCATGGTGGTGCAGGTCGCCAAGAACAAGGAACTGTTCGAACAGCGTTTCTCGCGCGGGTTGCCGCAGGGCCCGGTGGCGAAAATCGGCGCCGCACCCAACAAGCGCGGCACCTTCGTCACCTTCCACGCCGACGAGGAAATCTTCGGCTCCCACCGCTTCAAACCCGCCCGCCTGTTCAAGCTGGTGCGCTCCAAAGCCTACCTGTTCTCCGGCGTCGAGATCCGCTGGAAGTCTGAGATTGACGACAATGAGACCCCGGTGGAGGCCACCTTCCACTTCCCCGGCGGCCTCAAGGACTACCTGACAGAGGTCCTCGGCAAATCCTCCGTCTATGCAGACGCACCCTTTGCCGGCAAGGTCGAGTTCCGCGAGAAGTTCGGCGCGCCGGGCTACGTCGAATGGGCAATCAACTGGACGCCCTCGCGCGACGGTTTCACCCAAAGCTACTGTAACACCGTGCCCACGCCCGAGGGCGGCACCCATGTCACCGGCTTCTGGTCCGCGATTCTCAAGGGCATCAAGGCCTATGGCGAACTCGTCGGCAACAAGAAGGCAGGTCAGATCACCCGGGACGACCTGATGGCGGGCGGCTGCGCGCTGGTCAGCTGCTTCATCGCCGACCCGGCCTTTGTCGGCCAGACCAAGGACCGCCTGTCCTCCGAGAGCGCCAACAAGATGGTGGAAAACTCGGTTCGCGACCATTTCGACAACTGGCTGGCGGCCGACACCAAATCGGCGGGCGCCATCCTCGATTTCCTGATCCTGCGCGCCGAAGAACGGCTGCGCCGCAAGCAGGAAAAAGAGACCCAGCGCAAATCGGCGACCAAAAAGCTGCGCCTGCCCGGCAAGCTGACCGACTGCACCGCCAAGAACCGCGCGGGCACCGAGCTGTTCATCGTCGAGGGCGACTCGGCCGGCGGCTCCGGCAAGGGCGCGCGCAACCGCGAATACCAGGCGCTGCTGCCGCTCAAGGGTAAGATCCTGAATGTGCTGGGCGCGGCCTCGAACAAGCTGGGCTCCAACGCCGAGATCAACGATCTTTGCGAAGCGCTTGGCGTTGGGCTTGGCACCAAGTTCAACCTTGATGACCTGCGCTATGACAAGATCATCATCATGACCGACGCGGACGTCGACGGCGCCCATATCGCGTCCCTGTTGATGACCTTCTTCTTCACCCAGATGCGGCCCTTGATCGACAACGGCCACCTGTATCTGGCCTGCCCGCCGCTGTTCCGCCTGACGCAAGGAGCGAAGCGCGTCTACTGCCTCGACGAGGCCGAGCGCGACATGTGGCTGGAGAAAGGTCTGGGCGGCAAGGGCAAGATCGACGTCAGCCGCTTCAAGGGTCTGGGCGAAATGGACGCCAAGGATTTGAAAGAGACCACGATGGACCCCAAGACCCGGAAATTGATCCGGGTGACCATCGACGAGGACGAGCCGGGGGAGACCGGCGACCTGGTTGAACGTCTGATGGGGAAAAAGCCCGAGCTGCGCTTCCAGTATATTCAGGAGAACGCGAAGTTCGTGGAGGAGCTGGATGTTTAGAGAATTGTAACATGGAATACTTAGAAATCATTTTACCGACACTCCTTCTTCTAATTGCCTTTAGCTACAAGAATGTAGTCGACAAAAGGTTTAAAATGGCAGGCTTCATAGAACGCGCCCTAGAAGTCCCCGTCGAGATTGTATTTCTGTCCGCAAGCTTTCTTGTCGCATACACACTCAAAGATATTAACAATCACGCCTTCGGACTCCTCTCACTTCTAATCGGAATTCTAATAACAACCCTGGTATACATTACCAGCAAAAGGTCACATGAAGCGTTCCTCAATGATGAGCTAGGCTCGTGTAAATTGTTTGCTGCGTGCAGCTTTTTACCTTCGCTTTTCTCGTATTTCTTTTGCGTCAAACTACTGGTGGCATGATGATATCCGACGACCTCAGATACCTGCTGGAGACCTCTGCAATTCAGGCCATTATTCAAGCTGTCGTCTTTACCGGAATGGCAGTACTCGTTCTCCGAGTGGCGTTTTCAAATTACATGAAAATAAAGGAAGTTCAGTACCTGAATGCTGAGCGCCGGGTGCGACTTGATGCGCTGCGCTCAAGTAAAGAGTCGCGAATTTATGATCTAGTAGATGAGATGACTAGCTCTGATAAACGCTGGAACGAAGCAAACCGCGTAGTACTCGACTCTGCTGCCAGCTTGAGAGACACAAGGCAGGAAATTACATCTTACGACTTCAATCGACCTATCAAGCCTACTAACTTCCTGCAAAAAATGGGCATTTCCGAAAAGGAAATAACCGTTGAGCCAGGCACCGTTTTCTACCTAACACCATTCCATGACGAATTTCAAAAAACATACGAATCAGTGCAAGAAGCCGCAAGTGACATAGGACTCTCCTTGTCCCGCGGAGATGAAGAGTTTACCGACGGCCCTATAACACGCCACATTATTAAAAAGATATGCCGAGCACATTTTATTGTCGCAAACCTAGACGGAAGAAATCCAAACGTCTTCTACGAGCTCGGATTAGCCAACGCATTCGGAAAACCAATTGTGATGATCGCACACAGAAACACTAAAACACCGTTTGATGTTTCTGTTGACCGAACATTATTCTGGAACACTCGACGTGAACTACAAAACGAACTTACAAAACTACTCGCGCGACTTGTAGTTTCTGACAACATCCCCAAAGAGCGTCGCGAGCCCACTTAACTTCAACGATCTTGGGTCCCATTTAGCATTGTCAAATACTCTCGCCGAAGGCATCCACCGTTAGGTCTGCGCCTGTCTGGGCTGGCGCGAATGCGCCTGCCGGGGGGCAGGCAGGCGCAGACCGGGCCGCAAGCGACCCAGTCAAGGTGCCTCGTACCCCCGTTGCGCCAACCCCCAATCCACCGCACGCCCCGCTTGCGCACCCTTAACCCCAGCCTGCCATACTCCAAGGCGTCGCGACACCGGTGCGGACTGACACCCCGCACCACCAGGAGATACGGGAGCCCCCGAGACCACCTCTTCATCGGGTGCAGGGGTTCTCCGCAAACGGCAAGCTTGCCAGCGGACATGGGGCCCAGCGCCCCGGCCCGGCCCTCCGCCTCCGGCCCCTGCGGGCCCTTGGCGGCGCCGCCACCCCTGTTCGGCCAGGACAGCACGGCCGACACGACATGCCAACCCGCGCAGGCCCGCCCGACACGGCCAGCGCGCACACCGCCCCAAACCAGCCCCCGGCCGGCGCTCCCGCCCGCCGGGCCAAACCTGCACGCCGCTGACAGATCCGTGAGGGGCGTTGCCCGTACCATGGATCCCTTCCTATGCTTGGCGCAGCCAGACAGGAGTGCGACCATGGCCTTCATCGCCGACAATCAGCTGCCCCTGCTGCTGCTGTTCTTTCTCGCAGGCCTGATCGGCACCGGCTTCCTGTTCCGCAAACCGGCAGGCCACCGGGCCTGGAAACTTGCGGATCTGGTCTGGGTCGTGCTGGGCGGCTTTGGCGCGCTGGCGGCGGTGATCTCCGGCATCTACGCCGCCGACTCATCAAAACTCGAACGCCAGATCGACATCGCCTATGCCGCAACGGCGGCCTTTGACCGTGACGCCGCCCGCTTTCGCCTGCGCTTTTGCGACCCCGCCTACGACGCGGCCATCGCCACCCTGTGCGACAAGGTCGAGTTCCTCTCCGCCTCCACCGCGGGCAATGCCGAGCTGCCGCTGTTCATCGCCGTAACCGATGAGATCGCACCGCTGCGGGGGCTCAGCGTCCTGCTTGGCCCCTCCCGCGCAGAAACGGACGACATGGCAGCCATGAAAGCCCGCGCTCGCGCCTTTGACCCGGACGCCTTTGTGGTCTTCACCGCGCTGGACGGCCCCGCCGAGGCCGCGGTCGACACCCTGCGCCGCAAAGTGCCCGCCATAGCCGGGGATTTCCTGATCCTGGCGCGCGCGTATGACGACCTCATCGCCCATGTGGCCAAGCTCAAGAACGAATGGGATTACCTGCAGGCAAACGCCCATATCCTGGGGTTGCAGATCATCGCGCTCTGCCTCGTCAGCTTTGCCGCACCGTTCCGGTTGGGCAAATCCATTGTCGAGCTGCGCCGCCGCAGCTAACCTCTCCCTGCCCCCTCCCGGTTCAGGAGCCTGCCCACGTGATCCGACTGCTGCTCTTGACCCTTGCGCTGCTTGCCGCCTGCGGTCGGCCACTGACAGACCAGGAACGCAGCTACCTGTCGGGGCTGCACGGCAACACGCTGGATCTGGACCGCGTGCGGATCGTGCGCGGCGCGCCGGTGGCAGCGGTCACCTTTCGGCGCACGCCCCGCGCCCGGCTCACCTGCCGCGAACGAATCCTGCCGCCGATGAAGGAAGAGGTGGTCACCTCCTCGCCCGCCGCGGTGGCGCTGTTCAACCGGATCTTCTTTGCCCGGATCTGGTACGCCGAGGACTACCTGCCGGAGTATCCCGAACGCCTGCACCTGGTCGAGACGATGCTGCTTGCGCATGAGGCCACCCATGTCTGGCAGTGGCAAAACCGCCGTCGCACCGGCTATCACCCCTTGCGCGCCGCAGCCGAGCACGGCAACCGCCGCGACCCCTATCTGTTCGAGATGGACGTGGGCACTGCGGATTTCCTCAGCTACGGCTTTGAACAACAGGGCGCCATCATCGAGGAATACGTCTGCTGCCGCGCGCTCGCACCGCGGGCGCCTCGCACCCGACGCCTGCATGCGATGCTGAAGCAGCAGATGCCCGTCCGCCCGCTGCCACAAAGCCGCGAGAGCGACGTCTACCTGCCGTGGAAAGGTGTGGAGCTGCGCGGCATCTGCGATTGAGCCCGTCGCAGCCGCGAAAACCGGCCCGGACCCCACATGGGGCTCGGGCCATCAGACCTGCGCAAGCACCCGCTGCGCCTAGCCGGACACTTTCTTGACGAACTGCGATTTCAGGCCAATCGGGCCAACGCCCGGCACCTTGCAGTCAATGTCGTGGTCGCCGTCGACCAGCCGGATCCCGCGCACCTTGGTGCCGACCTTGATGGTCGATGAGGTGCCCTTCAGCTTCAGATCCTTGATCACCGTCACGGTATCACCATCCTGCAGAAGATTGCCGACGCTGTCGCGCACCTCTCGCACCGCCTCGACCGCCGCAGCGTCAATCGCGGCCCATTCATGCCCGCATTCAGGACAGATCAGGAGGGCATCCAGCTGGTAGGTATAGGCAGAGGCGCAGTCGGGGCACGCGGGCAAGGTCTCACTCATGCACCGGCCCTAGACCGATTGCGCGGCCACGACCAGCCCCAATCGCACCACACCTGCACCGCCGCTGTTGTCGGCTGGCAACAATGGCGCCGCTCACCCCTTGCCGGTAATGCGGATGTTGCCCTGCAACTGGGCGCCGCTTTCGGTTGCCATGGCGCGGGCTTCCACATCCGCGGTGACCTGCGCGCTGGCGGACAGGCGCAGATCCTCGCAGGTGATCTTGCCGCTGTAACGCCCCTCAACCGCAACCTGCTGGGCGCTCATGGCGCCATCGACCCGGCCACCGGCGTGCACCGTGACCGACTGCGCCGTCAGATCCCCGACCACGCGGCCACGGACCTCGACACTGCCGTTGCTGGAACTGACATTGCCCTCAACGGTCACGTCTTCTTCGATAATGGATTTCACCACGGGTTCGCCCTTTTCTTCGTTGTCCGGCAAGAATGTCCTGCCAAATCTATCCTGCTATCCGCTGTTTGGCCACCGGTTCCCCGGAACCCAAGCGCCGCCCTGCCGAGCGGCGCTCAGACCGGCACAAGCAGACCGTTCTCCAGCTTCACCTGCCGGTCCATCCGCGCCGCCAGCTCCAGGTTGTGGGTGGCGATCAGCGCCGACAGTCCGGTGTCCCGCACCAGATCCATCAGCACTGCAAAGACCTGGTCCGAGGTGCCGGGATCCAGATTGCCCGTCGGCTCATCCGCCAGCAGGATGCGGGGGCTGTTGGCCAGCGCCCGGCAAAAGGCCACCCGCTGCTGCTCGCCCCCCGACAGCGCCGCCGGGCGGTGATCCGCCCGCTCCGCCAGGCCCACGGTCGCCAACAGCTTTGCCGCCCGCGCCGCCGCCGCCTGTTGCGACGCGCCATTGGCCAGCTGCGGCAGCACGATGTTTTCCAGCGCGCTGAATTCCGGCAGCAAATGGTGAAACTGGTAGACAAAGCCGACTTCCTGACGGCGCACGCGGGTGCGGCGACGGTCGCCCTTGCCGGTGATATCCTCGCCCGCCACACGCACCGTGCCTGCGTCCGGCGTGTCCAGCAGCCCGGCGATGTGCAGCAAGGTCGACTTGCCCGCCCCCGACGGAGCCACCAGCGCCACCACTTCGCCCGCGCGCAAGGCAAGATTGGTGCCGCGCAGCACCTCCACCTCGCCCGGGGTGCCGCGCAGGTAGGATTTGCGGATCCCCGTCAGCTCCAGCGTGATCTCACTCATAGCGCAGCGCCTCCACCGGGTTCATCCGCGCCGCACGCCGGGCCGGGAAAATGGTCACGAAAAACGACAGCCCCAGCGACAGAGCCACCGCTGACAGAACATCCGCCAGCCGCAGCTCGGCCGGCAGCGCATAGAGGCCGCGGATCGACGGATCCCAGACGCCGCCGCCCATCACATAGTTCACGAAAGAGAAAATCGGATCGATATAGATGGCAAACAGGCAGCCCAACACGACGCCGCAGACCGTACCGATCACGCCCGTGAACGCGCCGCAGATGAAGAACACCCGCATCACCGACCCTTCGCTGAGGCCGATGGTGCGCAGGATTCCGATGTCGCGGCCCTTGTTCTTGACCAGCATGATCAGGCCGGAAACGATGTTCATTGCCGCGATCAGCACTAGGATCGACAGGATCACGAACATCACGTTGTCCTCCACTTCCAGCGCCCGCAGAAACCCGCCCGAAGCATCGCGCCACGTCCAGACCCCGGCGTTGCCGCCCGCCGCCTGCAGGACCGCATTGGCCACCTCGTCCAGGTTTTCGGGGTCTTCCACCATCACCTCAATCTCATCCGCCGCACCCTCGCGGTTGAAGAAGCTCTGCGCCTCGGCAAACGGCAGGTAGACCCGCGTGCGGTCGATGTCCCAGCGCCCGGCGGTGAAGATATAGACCACCTCATAGGCGTTCACCCGCGGGCTGGTGCCAAAGGCGGTCTTGATCCCGTTGGGCGAGATCAGCTTAATCTTGTCGCCCACCGCCACGCCCAGTTCCCGCGCGATGCCAGAGCCGATGGCGATGCCTTCCTCGAACCGCGCAAGATCGCCCAGGGCCTCTTCGCTGTGTGCCACGCCGGGGATGCCGCGAATGTCCTGCGCCGAGATGCCAAAGACCTCGACGCCCGCGTTGCGCTGGCGCAGGTTGGCCATCACCTGCCCCTTGACCAGCGGTGCTGCCCGCACCACGCCGGGGACATCAGCGACCCGCGCGGCCAGCGCCTCGTAGTCTGTCAACGACCGGTCCAGCGCCCCGGCCGCGTTGACCTCGCCATAGGAATAGACCGTGACATGCGCGTTGGCGCCCAGAATGGTGCCCACGAATTCCGACCGGAAACCAGAGCGCACGGCCAGCGTCGCGATCAGCGCAAACACCGCCAGCGCAATGCCCACAAGGCTGATCCAGGTCATCACGCTGACGCCGCCTTCGGCCTTGCGGGCGCGCAGGTATCGCCAGGCGATGATCCATTCAAAACGTGAAAACGGCGGTGGTGTGGTGGCCATGTGTGGTCCTGCCCGGAAATTTTGCCTGCAACCTGTGCTGCCTAACGCGCAGGGTCAAGGTTTGGTTGCAGTTTGGGCGGATAATGCGCCAGCCATGGCGGGTCCGGCAGAAAAGCCCCCCGCGCCGCGCGCGCCCAAATCTTTTCAGAGAGGGATTTGGCCCAAAGTGTTTTTCAAAACGCTTAAATCCCCACAACGGAAAAAGGGCGCGAAACCGCGCCCTTTTGTGCAACGTTTTGGACTTTGCCCGCGTTTTCAGAAACCGCGGCCGGTGCGGTGCTTTTCGTAGACCGCGACCACTTTCTTGACAGCCTCTTCCGGGCTCAGCTCCTCGCTCTCGCCGGTGCGGCGCGAGGTCAGCTCCACCACACCGTTCTTCAGCCCGCGCGGGCCGACGGTGATGCGCCAGGGCAGCCCGATCAGGTCCATGGTGGCAAACTTGCCGCCTGCGCGCTCCTTGCGGTCGTCGTACAGCGGGTCCAGCCCGGCGGCACTCAGCGCCGCATAAAGCTGGTTGCAGGCCGCATCCGCCTCGTCGTCGCCCTGTTTCAGGTTGACGATACCACAGTGGAACGGGGTGACACCCTCAGGCCAGATGATGCCCTTGTCGTCGTGGCTCGCCTCGATGATGGCGCCCAGCAGGCGGCTGACGCCGATGCCGTGGCTGCCCATATGCACCGGCACCGGCTTGCCGTCCGGGCCTTGCACCGTCGCGCCCATGCTCTCGGAATATTTGGTGCCGAAGTAGAAGATCTGCCCCACCTCGATGCCGCGCGCCACCCGGCGGCGCTCCTCGGGGATCTCGTTGAACAGCGCCTCGTCATGGGTTTCATCAGTGCGCGCGTATTTCGAGGTGAACTCCTCCAGTACGCCCTGGCACTGCGCCACGTCGTCATAGTCGATCTCGCGGTCGCCGAAGGTGAGGTCGGTCACCGCCGCGTCATAAAACACCTCGGACTCGCCGGTGTCAGCCAGCACCAGGAATTCATGGGTGTAGTCGCCGCCGATCGGGCCACCGTCGGCGCGCATCGGGATTGCTTGCAGGCCCATGCGCTCATAGGTGCGCAGGTAGCTGACCAGGTGGCGGTTGTAGGCATGCAGGGCGTCTTCCTTGGACAGGTCGAAGTTGTAGCCGTCCTTCATGTAGAATTCACGCCCCCGCATCACGCCAAAGCGCGGGCGGATCTCGTCGCGGAATTTCCACTGTACCTGGTACATGGTCAGCGGCAGATCCTTGTAGCTGCTGACATGGGCGCGGAAGATGTCGGTGATCATCTCCTCGTTGGTGGGGCCAAACAGCATGTCGCGCTCGTGGCGGTCGGTGATGCGCAGCATTTCCTGGCCGTAGTCGTCATAGCGGCCCGACTCGCGCCACAGGTCGGCGGGCTGCATGGTCGACATCAGCATCGGGATATGGCCCGCGCGGATCTGCTCGTCATGGACGATGCTTTCGATCTTTTTCAGCACCTTGAAGCCCAGAGGCAGCCAGGAGTAGATCCCGGCCGAGGATTGCTTGATCATCCCGGCGCGCAACATCAGCCGATGGCTGACGATCTGGGCTTCCGAGGGGTTTTCCTTCAGAACAGGCAGGAAGTAGCGGGACAGGCGCATGTCGGTCTCATTCTGGCAAACGGGTTCACGAAATCGGGTTCCAAAGCGGTCTAAGCCATCACCGCGCCACAGGCAATCAGGGTCGTGCGGGAAAGCCGATGCGATTGCGCATTTGAAAATGTCGCTGACACGCAAAACGTGCTATTTTCTCCCCAGGCGGTGGTGCAGCCAGACGACCGCCGCTTTTCTTGTTCTTTATCGAGTACAACCCAGACAGGGGGGGATACATTATGGCGACTTTCAGATGGTTCGACGGCAACCAGGGCAATAACGGCTATCAGAACTTTGACAATTTCGACATCACCAAGATCACGTCCAAGGCCATCACCGCCGAATACAACGGCAACAACGGCCCCCAGGACGACGCGTTTGAGCCGGCCCGACTCAAGGTGGTGATCAAGGATGCGGTGGCCCTCAACCCTGGGTCCGATCCCGGCGACAGGCGTTACAGCTAGGGCACGATCACCAAGATCACTTGGTTCAACAGCAGCGGCGACAAGGTGCTGGAGGCCTCCGGCCTGGACGTCAGCCTGCCGGTGGCTTCCGCCATGACGGCCTCAGGCAATGGCTACCTGCTGGATGATCTGATCTGGTCCGGCGGCCACCGCTTTGTCGGTTCCGATGACAGCATGGGCCCCGACTGGGACGGCGACGACATCAAGACCGGCAGCGGCGATGACACCGTCAACGGCAATGACGGCGGCGATTTCATCAGCGATCAGGGCGGCGCAGATATCTACAACGGCGGCGCCGGCCGCGATACAATCAACTACAGCGACAGCTTTTACAACGTTTACCTGGCCAAACAGGGCATTCGCGCCGACCTGAAAGCGGGCACCATAGTCGGCACCGACGGCCTGACCGATCAGGTGTCCGGCATTGAACAGATCCGCGGCTCTTTCATGCGGGACGTGATGAATGGCGACGGAAACGACAACCGCTTTACCGGTCTGCAGGGCAACGACGTCTTCGACGGGCGCGGCGGGTTTGACACCATCCGCTATGACCGCGACAACCGCCAGGGCGGCTATGAAGGCGTCACCGTGAACCTCGGCAAGGGCACCGCCACCGACGGCTTCGGCAGCAAGGACAGCTTCAAGAACATCGAAGGCGTGCGCGGCACCGACTATGACGATGTGCTGAAGGATTCCGCCGGCAACAACTGGCTGTCCGGGCGCGGCGGCGACGATGTGATCTGCGTCAGCGGCGGCAACGACGATGTCGAAGGCGGCGGCGGGGACGATGTGTTCCAGTTCAAGGGCAAGAGTTTCGGCGATAACACCATCCGCGATTTCGAGGACGGCACCGACATGATCGAGATCCTGCACGCTAAACGGTTCAAGCAGTTGACGATCGAGGACACCGGCAGCGGCGATGCCCTGATCAGCTACCGCGACAGCAGCATCACCGTCGAGGATGTCTCGGCGGATGATCTTGGCAAGGCGGATTTCATCTTCTGATTTCATAAAGGCAGGGCGGCAGCCGCAGCCGCCTTGCCGCCGCACAGAAAATTACTTGAACGACGGTACAGGAATCTGCTCTGCTGGCCAAATTGCCGCCGCCTGCCGCTGCGGCCGAAGCCAGCGGAGTAGCAAGACGCGACCAACTCGATTACCGAACCGGCGCGCGAGATTGCGGTCATTCACACCACATAGGTGCTGGTGGTCGGCTCCGGCCCCGGCGGGCTGCGAGGGCGCGCGGCTGCGCAACTTCGGCATGACCATCGGCATTCGCGGCACCCGCAAGATCGACGCCGCCCATAACATCACCGAGGACGAGACCCGCCACCAGGACCGCTTGGACGACACCATCAGCATGTACCCCGAGTTCATCGACGGCTACGGCGTGCTGATCCTGCCAACCACCGGACGCTACATGCAGATCCCCTACCGCGCCATGCTGCCCAAAGGGGTCGAGGGGCCGCTGGTCACCGGTCGTGCCATCGGCGGCGACAAGATCGCCCATGCCGCCACCCGCAACATGGCCTGCTGCGCCGTGGCCGGACAGGGCGCCGGGACCGCCGCGGCGCTGTCGGTGAAATCGGGCTGCATGTTCGACGCGGTGGACATCACCGCCGTCCAGGCCGAACTGAAGCGCCAGGGCGTGCGCATCCACTGACCCCGCCTGCCCCGCTCTGGCCTGCCCTGCCCTGGCTTGTCCCGCATATGGCGGGCGCGGGGCCGGGGCAGACTATCCCGGATTTGCCCCCGGTCTTTTGCGCCTTATCCCCGCCTTGCCCACAGACGATTGCCGCCTGCCCCTTGCATGGGGTGCGCGCATCGGGGAAGACTGTCGCCTGAGATCGTGGTGACCTCGGACGCGGGCAGACAAGACTGGCAGAACGGGCAAGACGGGCAGAACAGGCAGACGGACCATGGCGCTACCAGCGAAGAAACAGTTCAAATTCTGGGGCGTTGCCGCGGTGGTCTTTGCCGTGGTGATGTGGGCGCTCGGCAATGTGTTGCTGCCCTTCATCCTGGGCGCGGCGATTGCCTATATGATCGACCCCATCGCCGACCGTCTCGAAGACTGGGGCATGAGCCGCACCGGCGCCACCGCCACCATCACCATCGGGGCGCTGCTGGTGTTTCTGCTGCTGATGCTGGTGGTAATCCCGACGCTGATCTACCAGATGATCGACCTCATCAACGTGATGCCGCAGCTGATCCGAGATGCCCGCGCCTTTGCGGTGGAACATGTGCCCTCGCTGTTTGAGCAGGACACCCGCATCCACCAGGCGGTCACCTCTCTCGGCGAAACCCTGCAATCGCGGGCGATGGCGCTGTTCCAGACCGCGCTGGAATCCGCGGTGTCGCTGCTGAATATCGTGGTGCTTCTGGTAATTGTGCCGGTGGTGGCGGTCTACCTGCTGCTGGACTGGGACCGGATGATCGCCCGCATCGACGAGCTGCTGCCGCGCGACCACCAGCCGGTGATCCGCTACATCGCCGCGGAAATCGACAAGGTGCTGCATTCCTTCATTCACGGCATGGGCACGGTCTGCCTGATCCTGGGCACCTACTACGCGGTTGCACTGATGCTGGTCGGGTTGAACTTTGGCCTGGCGGTGGGGTTCATTGCCGGGCTGGTGACCTTCATCCCCTACCTCGGCGCGCTGGTTGGTGGCGCGCTGGCCATTGGCCTGGCGCTGTTCCAGTTCTGGGGCGACTGGCTCTCCATCGGCCTGGTGGCGGGCATCTTCGTGCTCGGCCAGATCGTGGAGGGCAATTTCCTCACCCCCAAGCTGGTTGGCGACTCCGTCGGCTTGCACCCGGTGTGGCTGTTGCTGGCGCTGTCTGTCTTCGGCGCGCTGTTCGGATTTGTCGGCATGCTGATCGCCGTGCCGGTGGCGGCGGCGCTGGGGGTGGTGGCGCGGTTCCTGACTGACCAGTACCTCGCTAGCCGCCTCTACCAGGGGCAGGGCCACCGCGACGCGGGGGTGGAGTGATCCGATGGCACAACAGCTGAGCTTCGACCTGCCAAGCAAACCGGCGCTGGGGCGCGATGATTTCTTTGTAGCTCCCTCCAACGCGATGGCGGTGGCACTGCTGGACCCGCAGTTCACCTGGCCCAGCGGCAAGCTGGTGCTGACCGGGCCGGCGGGCGCGGGCAAGACCCATCTGGCGCATGTCTGGGCCAGCCAGACCGGGGCGCGGATCCTGCCCGCAAGGACGCTGACCGACACGCTGGTGACAGAGCTGGCCTATGGCCCGGTGGTGATCGAGGACGTGCCCGACATCCGCACCGACCGCGACCGGCAGAGCCTGCTGTTTCACCTGCACAACCTGGTGCTGGCGCAGGGCCACGCGCTGGTGATGACCGGGCAGATGGCCCCCAATCTCTGGGGGCTCAGCCTGCCGGACCTGCAAAGCCGGGTACAGGCCGCCACCCATGCCGAGCTGCAACCGCCGGACGACCAGCTGCTGGCGGTGGTGCTGGCCAAGTTGTTCACCGACCGCCAGATCACGCCGAAACCGGATGTGATCCCCTATCTGGTGGCGCATATGCACCGCTCCTTTGCCGCCGCGGCGCAGATCGTGGGGCGGCTGGATCACCTGTCGCTGGCGGAAAAGCGTAGCCTGACCCGGCCATTGGCGGTGCGGGCGCTGTCGGAAATCCGCCAGGAAGGCACGGAAAACGCCGCATAGGCAAGCGGTTGACCCGGCCCTTGCCTTGGCCCATCCTCCCCCCAAGACTGCAAGACGGAATCCCCATGACCCTAACCTCGGAACCTGCCGCCGCAAACACCGACTGGGGCCCGTTCGGCCGCCCGATCTTTGACGATCCGGGCGCGCGGGCGTTGTCACGGGTGGGGGTGGTCGACGTCGGCTCCAACTCTGTGCGGCTGGTGGTGTTTGACGGCGCCGCCCGCAGCCCCGCCTATTTCTACAACGAAAAGATCATGTGCGCCCTGGGCGCGGGCCTGTCGGAATCGGGCCGCCTGAACCCCGAGGGGCGCGAGCGGGCGCTGTCGGCGCTGCGCCGGTTTCAGCAGCTGGCCCGTGGCATGGGGCTGCCGCCGTTGTCGGCGGTGGCAACGGCGGCGGTGCGCGACGCCTCCGACGGGCCGGAGTTCTGCGACGAGGTGCTGCGTGAAACCGGGCTGAAGATCCACGTGATCGACGGCCGCGAGGAGGCCCGGCTGTCGGCGCAGGGGGTGCTTTTGGGCTGGCCCGGCGCCTATGGGCTGGTCTGCGACATTGGCGGGTCGTCGATGGAGCTGGCGGAGATCCAGGCCAACACCGTGGGCCGTCGGGACACCTCGCCGCTGGGGCCGCTGAAACTGCGTGACATCAAGGGCGGGCGGCGCGGTCGCAAGGCCTATATCGCGCAGGTCATCGACGAGTTGCAGGAAGAAATGGGCGTCCAGCGCGACCGGTTGTTCCTGGTCGGCGGCAGCTGGCGGGCGATTGCCCGCATCGACATGCACCGGCGCGGCTACCCGCTGAAGGTGCTGCATGAATACCGCATGAGTGCCCGCGATGTGCGCGAAACCGCCCGCTTCATCGACACCCGTGATCTCGGCAAGCTGCGCAGTGTCTGCGGCATTTCCTCAACCCGGATGGCGCTGGTGCCCTATGCGATCGACGTGCTGACCCGGCTGATAAAAACCTTCAAGCCCAAGGACATCGCGGTGTCCAGCTATGGCATCCGCGAAGGGCTTTTGTACGAACAGATGCCACAGCGCCTGCGCGAGCGTGATCCGCTGATCGAGGCTTCGCGCTTTGCCGAGAAAAAGGACGCGCGCATCCCCGGCTTTGGCAAGACGCTGTATGATTTTGTCAGCCCCCTGTTCAGCACCGCCCCCCACAGCAAACGGCGCCTGGTCAAGGCCGCCTGCCTGTTGCATGACGTCAGCTGGCGCGCGCATCCCGACTACCGTGCGGAGGTCTGTTTTGACAATGCCACCCGCGCAAACCTGGGCGGGCTGAAACATTCCGAGCGGGTATTCCTGGGGCTGGCGCTGCTGCACCGTTACAGCAACAAGCGTCAGGGCAGTGCCTTTGACCATCTTGATGCATTGCTGGATGAAAAGGGCCAGCACGAGGCGGAGGTGCTGGGGCGGGCGATGCGCTTTGGCGCGATGCTGATGGTGTCCGGCAAGGGGGATATCGGCACCCTGCGTTGGCAGCCGCGCAAGCGGGTGCTGCACGCCGCCCTGCCCGACGCGGCGCGGCCGCTTTACGGCGAGGTGGCCGAGAACCGCCTGAATGCGCTGGCCAAGGCGCTGAAAGCTGAGGTGGTGCTGAGCTTTGGCAAACCCGACCGCGCCGCCGAACTGCCGACCGATGCCCCGCAAAAACCGTCAGCGGGACCTGCGGCGCAGGGGTGACACCGCGCGCGCCTGCGGCGGGCTTTGGCCACTCTCAGATGTCGATGGCCTTGCCGTCGGGCAGGTCCCCCTCGGGGGCGATGTCCGGCGTGTCCTCCTCGGGCTTGCGGCGGATGATGATGTCGCCATTGGGCAGGATCTCGGGCATCTCATAGACGCTCCAGTCCTCCACCTCCTTGGCGATTTCGGCCAGGGCCGGCCCCATCTGCGACAGGAACGCCCCCATCGACGGGCCGATGTCCTGCATCAGGCCTTGCAGATCCTCCAACGCGGGGGCCATTTCCTGTTGCAACCCGCGCAGGAACAACTCTGCCCCGCGCTCCATCAGGCTGGAGCCGGAACCGCCCGGCGCCTCGCGCTCTGCCGCGTCCTGCGCGGCAAGCGGGCTGGTCAGCATGGCGACAACGGTGGCGGGCAAAAGGAGCTGTTTCATAGGGGCAATATAAGCATTGCCCCGGGCTTCGAACAGGGGAAGGTTCAGAGAAACGGACCCGCCGCGCAGCTCCGATCCCGCCCCAACTCAATCCAGGTGCAGATCCAGCGTCACCGGAAAATGGTCCGAGGCATCCAGCAGCGCCTGGCGCAGGGTCGCATCGGCCTGACATTCCGCATCCTCCAGCGGATGCCAGATACGCCAATGCGGCTGGCGGTCCATCAGGCTGTGCGAGATCATCACATAATCCAGCAGCGCATAGAAGTAGCGTTTTGTTTCCATGTTGTAAAAGCGCGACGTGCTGGGCAGTGGATCCCGGCGCGGACCGGTCAGCGCCTGCCCGTGCGGGTCGTTCAGCAGATCGCCCATCACGATCTCGACCGAGGAACGCCCGAACAGCTTCTCGTATTCATCCAATCCCGGCCCGTCGTTCAGGTCGCCCATCACCACCACGTGCTCCCCCGCCGCGACATGGTCGGCGACCCGCCGGTGTAGCCAGATCGCCTGCGCGAGCTGCTTGCGCCGGTTGGCGATGGAAATGGCCGTGACCTCGCGGTCGGACCTGGCCCCGTGCGGTGCCTTGGACTTCAGATGCGCGCCGATCATCCGCAGCGCGGTGCCGCCGCGGGTGGTGACCGCCAGCTCCAGCGGCGGTTTGGAAAAGCGCACCTCGTCCGCCTGCGCATCCACGTCAAGATCCATCGGCAACACGCTGTCGAACCGCGGGACCTGGGCGGTCCCTTGCGGGTCGTGGCGGGCGCTGAGAACCTGCGGGTCGTAGAGCAGCGATATTTCCTGTCGGGTATCATTGGAAAAGCCGCTGACCGCCTCGCAGCAGCGCAACCCCGCCTCTGCCGCAAACCGTTCCAGCGCACGGGCGCTGCGCTGGGTCTTGCCGGTGTTGGGGGCTTCCACCACCATCACCGCGTCGGCATCGATGCGACGCAGCACATGGGCAATCGCACGGCCCTGTGTGTAACGGTCAACCCCGTGGCGCCCGGACCGCGCGGCGTCCAGCAACAGGGTGTCCTGCCTGTCGAACAGATAGGCGAACCATTCGATGTTATAGGTGGCCAGCCGCATTGCCGCAGCATCCGTTGATCTGGTCCCAGGCGCGGTTGATATCGATCATCCGTTTTTCCGCCAGCCGCACCGCTTCTTCGGGGACGCCGCGGGCGATCATTGCGTCCGGGTGCGTTTCGCGCACCAGCCGCCGCCAGTGCTTGCGGATCTCCTCCGTGGGCATGTCGGGGCTGACCCCCAGAACCGTGTAGGGATCCTTGGGCGCATCGGGCACAAACCGCGCCCTCAGCGCCTGAAACTGCTGCGGCGACAGGCCGAAGATGCGGCTCACCTCCTCCAGAAACTCGTTCTCGCCGGGATGGTAGAACCCGTCGGCCATGGCGATGTGAAACAGACCCTCCATCAGGTCGATCAGTGGGGAGGGATCATCAGAAAACATCTGCTGCACGCGGGCGGCATATTCGCGGTAGCCCGCCACATCGGTGCGCGCCATGTCGAACACCCGCGCCGCACCGGCCTCATCCGCCTGGGCGATCTGAAACACCTCGCGGAAGGCAGTGACCTCATCGCGGGTGACCTGGCCATCGGCCTTGGCCATCTTGGCCCCCAAGGCGATCACCGCGATGGCAAAGCCGACGGTGCGTTCGGGTGGCGCGCGCAGCCGGTCAAACACCTGCGCCAGGCTTTCACCATTGGCAAGCGCCGCCAGCGCGTCGGATATGCGGGACCAAAGAGACATGCGGCAAGACTAGCCCGGATTGGCACCGCTGTCAGGGGCGGGAATGCCCGGTGTCAGGATTTTCTGCATGAAAACAGTATCAAGCCATTGCCCCCACTTGCAGCCCAGCTGCGGCATGCGGGCGGTTTCCACATAGCCGAGCGCTGCGTGAAAGGCGATGGCGCCGGGGTTGGCGCTGCTGACGCTGGCCACCAGCACATGCAGCCCCGCCTGTTTTGCCTGCGTCTCCAGCGCCTGCATCAGGGCGCGTCCCGCGCCCTGCCCCTGCGCCGCCGGGAGAAGATGGATGCTGTGTTCGGCGGTAAAGCGGTAGCCGGGTCCCGCGCGGAACGGAAAGTGATAGGCATGGCCCAGCACCTGGCCCGCCTGTTCGGCCACGAAATAGCCGCCCCCGCTGGCCGCGATCAGTGCCGCGACCTGCTCCGGCGTCTTTTCAGCCGTGTTGAAGGTGGCCAGCGTGTCGCGGATCACCCAATTGGCGATGGCGCAGCAGGCCTCAGCGTCGGCGACGGTGGCAGCGCGGATCCTCATGCCAGCCGCCGGACCCCGTGCGGCGTGTCGAACTCTGCCAACAAACCGGGCTGGCCCGGCTCGACCACAAGGCGCGAGTCGGCCAGGACGCGGGCCAGTGCCAAGCGCAGGGCGGCGGCCTCGGGGTGGCTGACCGTCAGCCGACGCAGACGGCAGCCCGATTGCGGCAGGCTGGCGGCGGGCGGCGGCGACTGCCATTGCAGCACCGAGGGAAAGACGTTGTCAAAGGGCTGCACGCCGTCCGCGGGCACCGTCATCAGCCAGCGCAGGTCACCGCGGTGCATCTGCACCGGGTTGCGGGCATGTGGCGGCAGCAGCGCCTGTTCCTGCGTCAGATCCTCGGCCCGCAGGATCCAATGCGCCAGCCGCGCCGGGCCGGTGAAACGGTCCAGATCGAACCAGCGTGGCCGCTGCTGTGGCTGCTGGTCAGGGTCGATGGCGATTGCCTCCAGATACAGGCCGTCCTCCAGCCCGATCAGACGGTTATGGGTGCCAAAGCGCGCATGGCTGCCGCCGCGTCCCAACCTTATGCCCAGCGCATCCTCAGCATGGGCGGTGGCCTCCGCCAGGGTGGCGCCCGCCACGGCCAGGTGATCCAGTTCCATCGCGCGCTCCCTCTGCGGCCTGTCGGCCAGAGACTAGCCAACCGGCAGCAGGGCGCAAGACGTGAATGGGCCTGCCCGGCCGATCAGGCCCGCATGGCGAAGGGCTCTTGCAGGTCCGCCTCCGACAGCTGCGGAGCCGGATCCTCGTTGGTGCGGAAGGCGCCGATCGCCTCTGACATGGCCTGCGCCTCGCGCGACAACCCCTGGCTGGAGGCGGTGACTTCCTCAAACAGGCCCGCGTTGCGGGTGGTGGCGTCGTCAAGGCTGGCCATGGCGGCGTTGATTTCCTGCAAGCTGCCGGATTGTTCGGTGGCAGCGCGGGAGATGGTCTTCATCAGATCCGCCGCGCTGGTCACGGAGGTGGAGATCTCGTCGATGGCGGCGCGGGTCTGGTCCACCAGCCCGGCGCCCAGATCGACGTTCTCGCTGGCCTCGGCAACCAGTGCCGCGATTTCGGTCGCCGCTTCCTTGGAACGATGCGCAAGGGTGCGCACCTCCGAGGCGACAACGGCAAAGCCCCTGCCGACAGTGCCTGCGCGCGCCGCTTCCACCCCAGCGTTCAGCGCCAGCAGGTTGGTCTGCTGGGCAATCGACTCCATCAGCCCGATGATCTGCGAGATTTTCTGCGAGCTCTCCTTGATCGCCTCCATTGCGCCATAGGCCCGTTCCACCACGTCGCTGCTGCTGTCGGCATTGCGACGCGCCGTCTCGACCGAGGCAGAGGCTTCGCCCGAGGCCTGCGCCGTGCCGGTGATCGACACCGACAGCTGGTTCACCGCCGCGGCGGTGCCCGCAAGGGTCTGCGCGGTGCGTTCAGAGCGCCCCGACAGGTCGTGCGAGGCGGCAGAGATTTCGGTGCTGCTGCCGGCAATCGACAGCCCACTGGCGCTGAGACGGCGAATCGACGCCTCCAGCTTGTCCAGCGCCGCGTTGAAATCATCGCGCAGCTTGACATAGCCCTCGCCCATCTCATCCTGGATGCGCACGGTCAGATCCCCCTGCGACAGCCGTTCCAGGCCAGCCCCGATGGCGCTGACTGCGGCGGTCTGCTCCGCCAGCCGGGCACTGCGTTCTTCTTCTGCGGCGGCTTCGACCGCGGCCTTTTCAACCAGACCGTCGCGAAACACCCGCAGCGCGTTGGCGATGCGGCGGATTTCATCGCTGGCGCGCTCATAACCGGTGACCGGGCTGAGATCGCCAGCCGCCAGCCGCTCGGTGGTGCCGCTGATGTTGGCCAGCGGTCGCAGGATCAGGATCCGGGTCAGCAACAGCGCCGCCACAAACACCGCCGCGGCCACCGCCATCAACATCTGCATCTGTCGCTGCGCCGCCTGCACATCGGCCGCCAGCCCATCGGCGATGGAGGCGATCTCCAGCTGGCTTCCGGTGCCCAGTTCGCTGGCGCTACGGGCAAAGCGTAGCACCGCGTCCACCGTCGCCTGCGCGGACTCGGTCGCCTCGGCAGAGGCCTTGAGCGCCGCCGCCTTGAACAGCGGCAGACCACTGGCGGGATCTGCCATGGCAATCATGGCCTCCAGCTCAGTCCGGAACACGCCTTGTTCGAAGTCAAAGAACTTTTCCAGCGCTTGCGCAGCCCCCTGCAACGACTCCGTCGCGATCTCGACCGCGTCCAGATCGGTGGCGGCCGCCATGTCCAATGCCGCCACCTGGAAGGCATTGATCCAGCTGGTCATCTCCAGCAGTTGCAGCAGCACGCCGACCTGGTTGTCCAGCAGCTGCTGGATCGTGTCGCGGTTGCCTGCACTGGCCTGCGCCGCCGCATCTGAGAGGCTGCGGGTCATGCTTTCGATTGCCGCGGTCAGCGGTGCGAGACTGGTACTGCGCGCGGCCAGAACCGCGCCGCGGCTGTCCTTCAACTCCTTGCGGCTGGCCGACAGCGTCGACTGGAACAGGGCCACCGACGCGCTGATCTGCTGGCCCGCGGCCGCATCAACGCCCAGATCGCCCAGCTGCGCCAATACCGGCTTCAGCCGCGCCCCCGCGGTCTTGGCCATCGTCTTCAACTCGCGTTTGGTGGCCACGTCGCGCACATGCCCCAGCGCCAGCGCGGCCCCCGACAGGATGCTGATGTCGGCGCGGGCTTCCAGCAGGGTCTGGAGGTCGCCAAACTGCTGCTCCACCAGCATTTTCAACGCCGCGTCCACCTGCGAGATCGTGCTCTCGCCGCCCTCCATCAGACCGCTGCGCGCGGCATCCGCCACGTCCGACAGCCGCATCTGCACCGTTTGGCCCAGCGTTTGCAGGCTGGAGGTCCGAATGTCGATCATGACCTGGTTGCGAAACGCGCCGCTGCGCGCGGCAATCAGGCTGTTGAGCCGCTCGGACGCCGTCGCGGCCTCGGCCTGGAACTGCGCCTGATGGGCCCCGCCCAGCCCGGCAGCGCTGGCCTGAAGATGCGAAATGGCGGCGGCGGCTTCCGCCTCGGCGGCGGCCAGCTCGGTTGCGTCGCCAGCCTGCAACAGCGCGATCATCACATCCTTGGTGCGGGCGGCGGCATCGGTCAGCTGGCGGCTCAGCGCCAGCTGTGGCACTTTTTCGCCGGTCAGCACCTGCATCTGGCTACCAACCTGCGAAAACACCAGCGACACCAGCAACCCCACCGCCGCCGCCGCGGCGCCCATCGCCATGAGGATCAGCGTGATTTTTGCTCCGATGCTGGAGAAGGGTCTGAAATGCCGTTTCTTACGGAGGTCGTTTTGTACAGTCATGGTCTCTTCCGTGGCAGCCGCCGCCAGCCCCCCGCACCGGGCCGGGGCGGCCACGCACGGCCGCGGCCCGGCAGGGCAGAGATATGGCAGATACAGGGCGACCCCGATCCGGCCGCCTGTTCCATCCAGCCGAATGGACCGCAACGGGGTAAAGAAACCGTAAGAAACGCGGGGCAAGCGGGCCACCAAACGTTTCGCTTTTTAACGAGCCGCGGCGGCGGTTAAGGGACCGGCGTCCCCCGCGGCAAACCCGACGCCCTGGCAGGCCGGGTCAGTCCGGCACGCCCGCGGCGCGCAGGGCGCTGACCCACTCCTGTCCGGTCGGGCTCATCGCGGCGGGGTTGTCGCGCTGAAACTGCGAGAGACTGAATTTCGGCGCCGCCTTCAGCAGCTTGCCAACCGTGTTGCGAGCCTCGGTGCTGCGGCCCGACATTTGCAGCGCAATCGCCTTGGAGCGCAGCGGCACCGGGAAGGCCTGTTTCGAGCGCAGAGAGCGGTCAGCCAGTTCGATGGCACGGCCAAAGTCGCGGGCGGTCAGGTTGGCCAGCGCCGAGATCGCATCAAAGTAATAGCTTTGCGGACCCAAGGGCGACAACCGCCGCGCGGCGTCGGTCAGCTCCACCGCCTGATCGGGCAGGTCCTGATAGGCCAGCGTCGCGCCTTTCAAAAGCAGCGCCAGCGCCTCGTTCGGATTGTCCCGCAGGGCAATGTCGTAGGCATCCTGCGCCAGATCAAAGCGGAACAGAAGATGGCTGGATATCAAACCCTTGAGCGTATGCGCCAGGGAAAACCCCGGTGCCGCGGCGATGGCGGCATCCGCCATGCGGCTGGCCAGGCGGCAATCCTGCTCGCGGTTCGGCGACAGCCCCTTCTCCACCCGCATGGCGTGCCAGAACCCCATCCAGGTCAGCGGCAGCGCATGGTCCGGCTCACGCTCCAGCACGGTCAGCAGCAGATCATGCGCGTGCTGAAACGTCTCCGCCTCCATCTCCTGCATCTGTGCGATGGCGGCCATCAGCAGGGTGTGGCTTTGCAGGTCAGGCAAGGGTTGGAACCCCACCATCCGCACCGCTTCACCCGCGGCGGTCTGGCCGATTTGCTGGGTGGCATTGCGCAGCACCGTGCTGCGCCCCTGCATCAGGCTGGCGCGACTGCCCTCGAAACTGCGTGACCAGATCACCGTTTCGCGGGCGGCGTCATGCAGGTCGATCTGGGCGCGAAAGCGGCTGCCGTCCGCGGTGACAGAGCCCGACACCAGATAGCTGACCTGCGCCGTATCGGCCATCTCTGCCGGGCGCAGGCGCTGCGGGTCCAGCTGCCGCGACGCCATGTAGGAGGTCACCGAAAAGGCCCAGCTGCGCGACAGGTGGCGCGACAGTTCCTCGGCGATCATGTCCCCAAGCACGCCGCCGCCGCCCTCCGGCTGACGCTGCGCGAACGGCAGGACCGCGATCGACGGCAGCAGCCCGTCCAGCACCACGCGCCCGTTCAGCGGGGCCGCGATCGCACTGGCGGGCGCGGCACTGCGGGCCAGATCGCGACGCGTGTCGCTGAGCCAGGTGCGAAACGCCTCCTCATGCGGCAGCTCGAACCCCTCCATGAAGATTGGTCCGCCAGCGGTGGCCGTGTCGAGATTAACCCGGCTGAGATCCAGGATCACCCGCTCGCGATTGGCAAACAGCAGCTTTGCGGCCTCCGGTCCCAGGTGGCGGCGCAGGGTCGACAGGGCCGTGCGCAGACTGGCCTTGGCCTGTTCCGCCTGCGCCAGGCACCACAAGTTTTTTTCCAGAAAGGCACGGGTGCGAATACCGCCCTCAGCCGTGCTCAGCAGGGCCAGAAGCGCCTGGTGCTTGGCCCCCAGCGGGATGCTGCGACCATCCGCATGAAACACCCCAAACGCGCCGAAGCGGCTAATTCTGAGAAGGACAGTCATTCCAACACCCCGCAAAACACAAAAAGACCAAAGTGAAAACACGATCATCTTGCAGGGGTCGCGGGCGCTTTGCAATCTTTAGTTGCATTGTACTGATATTTTAAGCAACCAATGCGCGACAGGCCGACCCGCCCCCCGGCGACAAGGACCAGCGCCTGTCTGTCCTCTGCCATGGTGCCGGGGCTGGCGCGCAACTGGGTGCCTGGCCGGTGTCCGTCGGCATCGCACACCCGCAGTCAGGATTAAGGTCACGCCTCCGCAGGCTCCCGCCCGGCGCAAGACGGGGCCAGGCCCCTTCCGCGCCGGTTGGGCGTGGCCGTGCGCGCCCGTGGGCGCGCACGGCAGCCGCCGCCCCCGTCAGGGGGCGGCGGCCCGGCCCAAGGCCGCCAAGGGGGGGTGCCCGAAGGGGCGGACACCTGCGGGCGCGGGAGGGACCCGGCTCGCAGGCTTCGCTGCGGTGTCAGCTGCGTGCTTCGCGGATCAACCGCAGGATGTCTTGGGCCGCCTCGGGGATATTGGTGCCGGGGCCGAAAATCGCCTTGACCCCTGCCTGATACAGGAACTCGTAATCCTGCTGCGGGATCACGCCGCCGCAGATCACGATAATGTCCCCGGCTCCCTCGGCCTTCAGCGCCTCGACCAACTGCGGCGCCAGTGTCTTGTGCCCTGCCGCCTGGCTGGAGATGCCGACCACATGCACGTCATTGTCGATGGCATCCTGCGCCGCCTCTTCCGGGGTCTGGAACAGGGGGCCGACGTCCACGTCAAAGCCGATGTCGGCAAAAGCGGTGGCGATCACCTTGGCGCCCCGGTCATGGCCGTCCTGGCCCATCTTGACCACCAGCAGACGCGGGCGACGGCCTTCTTCCTCGGCGAAGTCCTCGATCGATTTCTGGATCGCGGCAAAGCCTTCGTCGCCCTCATAAGCCGCGCCATAGACGCCGGCCAGGGTTTTCACCTCGGCGCGGTGGCGGCCGAATTCCTTTTCCATCGCCATGCTGATCTCTCCAACTGAGGCACGGGCACGGGCCGCCTCCACCGCGGCCTCCAGCAGGTTGCCGCCCTCTTTGGCGCGGCGGGTAAGTTCATCGAGCGCGGCAGTGCAAGCCGCGTCGTCCCGATCCGCCCGCAGCTGTTGCAAGCGGGCGATCTGGCTTTCACGCACCGCGACGTTGTCGACATCGAGGATGTCGATCGGGTCTTCCTTCTCCTTGCGGTACTTGTTGACGCCCACCACGACCTCTTCGCCGCGGTCGATCATCGCCTGGCGGCGGGCGGCGCTTTCTTCGATGCGCAACTTCGGCATGCCGCTCTCGACCGCCTTGGTCATGCCGCCCAGCTCCTCGACCTCCTCCATCAGAGCCCAGGCCTTCTCGACCAGATCGTTGGTGAGGCTTTCGACGTAGTAGGACCCCGCCAGCGGGTCGACCACATTGGTCACACCGGTTTCCTCCTGCAGCACCAGCTGGGTGTTGCGGGCGATGCGGGCAGAGAAATCGGTGGGCAGTGCAATCGCCTCGTCCAGCGCGTTGGTGTGCAGCGACTGGGTGCCGCCGAGAACCGCGCTCATCGCCTCATAGGCCGTGCGGATCACGTTGTTGTAGGGATCCTGCTCCTGCAAGGACACGCCCGAGGTCTGGCAGTGCGTGCGCAGCATCTTGGAGCGTTCGGACTTGGCGCCAAACTCGGTCATCACCCGGTGCCACAGGGTGCGGGCAGCGCGCAACTTGGCGATCTCCATGAAGAAATTCATGCCGATCGCAAAGAAGAAGCTCAGACGCCCTGCGAATTTGTCCACGTCCATGCCCGCATCCAGCGCCGCGCGCACGTATTCGCGCCCATCGGCGATCGTATAGGCCAGCTCCTGCACCAGGTTCGCGCCGGCCTCCTGCATGTGGTATCCGGAGATCGAGATGGAGTTGAACTTGGGCATCTCGTTCGAGGTGTATTCGATGATGTCCGAGATGATCCGCATCGAAGGTTTCGGCGGGTAGATATAGGTGTTGCGGACCATGAACTCCTTCAGGATGTCGTTCTGAATGGTGCCCGCCAGCAGCGATTTGTCATGGCCCTGCTCCTCACCGGCGACGATGAAGGACGCCAGAACCGGGATCACCGCACCGTTCATGGTCATCGAAACGGAGACCTTGTCGAGTGGGATGCCGTCGAACAGCACCTTCATGTCCTCGACGGAATCGATGGCGACGCCGGCCTTGCCCACATCGCCGACCACCCGCGGGTGGTCACTGTCATAGCCGCGGTGGGTGGCAAGGTCGAAGGCGACCGAGACGCCCTGCTGGCCGGCGGCCAGGTTGCGGCGGTAAAAGGCGTTGGATTCCTCCGCCGTTGAGAAGCCCGCGTATTGGCGGATGGTCCAGGGGCGGCCTGCATACATCGTGGCCTTCACCCCGCGGGTGAAGGGGCCGAACCCCGGCAGCGTGCCCATATGGGGCAGGTCCTTGGTGTCTTCTTCGGTATAGAGCGGCTTGACCTCGATGCCTTCCAGCGTCTGCCAGTTGAGGTCCTCGACCGCCCGTCCGCGCAGCTCTTTCTCAGCCAGAGCCCGCCATTCGTCTTTGTTTGTCATCTGGTCTTCCTCTTGTCAGTCGGGTGCGGGGCGGGTTCGGGCCCGCCGCCAGTTTTTCCGGGTCCGTCGTCAGCGTGGCAAGGCCATCGGCCCCGCCTGCCAGCCACATCATGTCATCGGCGTAGGTTTCGCGCAGCGCAGCGGTCTGTGCCGCGTCAAAGGGACGCCAGCGGCCGCTGTCCTGGGGCAGCCCGGCGGCAATCTGCGGCGCAAGGCTGGCGCGCAGATCCTCCAGGCAGAGCGAGGCGTTGAGCCGCACCCGCGCGTGGGTGCGTGGCGCATCGACACCGGTGAGGGCCGCCAACTGCGCCTCTGGGCGGGCGCCGAAGGTTTCAAAGGGCACCACATGCAGCCGCACGCCTGGCATGGCGCAGGCGATGTCGGTGATCACATCGCGCCAGCTGCGCGGTGCGCGCGCTAGCCGGGCCAGCTGCGCCGCTGTCGGCAACCGATGCCCGCGCGCCACAGCATAGGCAAGCGCCGAGGACCAGTAGCTGTCCAGACTGCGGACGTTGAGCGCCAGATCGCCGATGCCATCGCCAAACGCCTGCGCGAAACGGGCCATGCGCTCCCCGGCGCCGCTGTACAGTGCGCCGCGCCGCAGGTTCTCGCGCACGTTGCCGATCATGTTCTCGTCACTGATGAGCAAATGCCGCAGCCCGGCCGCGCGGCTGTTGTCGAGGTGGATCTGCAATCGGCCGCGGGCGCGCCGGGCCAGGTTGCGCCCGGTCACGGGCGCCGGTCCCGGCTGGATGCCATGGAACAAGCCCGTCCGGGTCCGGTGTGGCCCCCAGAAGCCAATCCCCTGCGCCGTCAGCGCAGCGCTGTTCTGGCGCAGGTATTCCTGGAATGAGGTGGTGGCACAGCGATGGGCGCCGGTATGCAGGATCACGTTCATCATGTCGCGGGACCTCTGTTGGAGGGCCGCAGGCCGCAGCCCGGTTGCAGCCCGGTCACGGGGGGATGAACAATCATGGCCGGCAACCCCTGATTATCCCGTTAATGACAACGTTTTTTACCCTTGCTTTGGAATTGCCGGTCGCAATTGCCGCCGCTGCACATATATTCAACGGAACAGGAGAGATCATGAAAGCAATCCTAACCGTTGTTTTGGCAGGATTTCTGCCACTGGCCGCCGTGGCCGCCGATGGCAGCACCGACGCGCTGATCCAGCCCGGATATGACGTGGAGCTGGCGGATTTCCAATGGACGCACCGGCCGGTGGTGGTGTTTGCCGACAGCCCCGAAGATCCGCGATTCCATGAGCAGCTGGAACGGCTGCTGGAGGGCGTCGAGGCGCTGCGCGACCGCGATGTGGTGGTGCTGACCGATACCGATCCGGCCGCCAAATCCGCGCTGCGCAAGAAGCTGCGACCGCGCGGGTTCATGCTGGTGCTGCTGGGCAAGGACGGCGGCGTCAAGCTGCGCAAGCCGCACCCCTGGACGGTGCGCGAGCTGTCGCGGACCATCGACAAATTCCCCGAACGCCTGCGCGAGGTGGAAGAGCGGCGCGGCGGCTGATGCGCCCTGCTGCCGGGGTCCGGGTCGGGGTTGGTGCGGCCTAGCTGTTGCCGCGCACGTAGATCAGCGCCATCGCCTGTTTGTCCAGAACCACCATGGCGCCGCTTTCGGGCAGGAACAACAGGTTCGAGGACGGGTTGCGAATGGCTTGATAATAGACCGCTTTTACCAGATCCGACATGCAGCCCACCCCGGCCAGACCGGAGTTCAGCACCCCCAGCCCCTGTGGCAGGTCGCGCGACATGATGTCCTCTGTCACCGCGTTGGGGGATTTGCCGGAGATCGCAAAGACCACCGGTTGCCCCGCATCCAGCAGCTGCATGCCGGTGTTCAGCGAGCGCGCGCGCGCCAGCTGCGAGGTCAGGCGCGGGCTTTCGGTGGTGTGAAACACCGCCGCGGTGCAGCTCATCGAGCTTTCGAAAAAGAACGTCTCGCCCAGTTCCACCCAGGCGGAAAGCTGGCCGCGCAGCGCCGCTTCCTTGTCCAGCGCACAGGCCGACAGGAACAGAAGGGCAGCGGAGAGCAGGCACAGGCCGGGACGGAACATGCGGCACCTTGATATGGTCAAACACCGCAGCTATCGCATGAAACCCTGAAGATTTCGTGCATGCGCCCGAAAGGATGCGGGCAGACGCGCTGGCCGAGGCGGCATCTGCCGCCCCCCTGCCCGCGCTGATATCTGCCCGCAGATGCATCATTCAAATTCCATGATCACATCATCAACCGCGAGGCTGTCGCCCGCGCTGGCGTTGATCTTGGACACCACGCCCGTTTTCTCGGCGCGCAGGATGTTCTCCATCTTCATCGCCTCGACGGTGCACAGCGGCTGGCCTTCCTGGACCTCCTGGCCCACCTCGACGTCGACCTTCACGATCAGGCCGGGCATCGGGCACAGCAGCATCTTGGAGGTATCCGGCGCCTGTTTCTCCGGCATCAGCTGCGCCAGTTCCGCCTGCCGCGGGCTGCGCACGTGGACCTTGATCTCCGCCCCGCGCGAGCGGATGCGGAAGCCCTGGGTGATCTTGCCGGTCTTCAGCACCAGCGTCTCGCCGTTGACATCGACGGTGGCCAGCTGGTCGCCCGGGGTCCAGTCAGAGCTGACGCGCAGCGCCGCGCCGTCCTCGAAGCGCACCGTGGCGCCGTCGCGGTCGGCCTCGATCACAACCGCATAGGACTGCCCCTGAAGCGAGACCACCCAATCGGTACCGACCTTGCGCTCGTGGTTGTCCATCCGGCCCGAGACACGCGTGCGGCGAATTTCGGCAACCCGGTGCATCGCTGCGCAGGAAGCCGCGATCTTGCGCAGGTCTTCTTCCGGTAGCTCAACCCCGGCAAAGCCGTCGGGATACTGCTCTTCGATGAAGGCGGTGGTCATGGTGCCGTCAATGAAGATCGGGTGATCCATCACCGCCGACAGGAACGGCAGGTTGTGGCCGATGCCCTCGACCTCGAAACTGTCGAGCGCGATGCGCATGGCGTCGATCGCCTCGGCGCGGGTGGGCGCCCAGGTGCAGAGCTTGGCGATCATCGGGTCGTAATACATCGAGATCTCGCCGCCCTCGTAGACGCCGGTGTCGTTGCGCACGGCGGTGTCGCCCGCGGGCGCATCCCCCTGCCACTTGCCATTCTCCAGCATCGGCCCCGCGGCGGTTTCCTGCGGCGGGCGATAGCGGGTCAGCCGGCCGATGGAGGGTAGGAAGTTGCGATAGGGGTCTTCGGCATAAAGGCGGTTTTCGATTGCCCAGCCTGTAAGCTTGACGTCTTCCTGGCGCAGCGGCAGCTCGCCGCCGTCAGCGACGCGGATCATCTGCTCAACCAGGTCGACGCCGGTGATCAGCTCGGTGACCGGATGTTCCACCTGCAGGCGGGTGTTCATCTCGAGGAAGTAGAAATTCTTGTCGCCGTCGACGATGAATTCCACCGTGCCGGCAGAGGAATAGCCCACCGCCTTGGCCAGCGCGACGGCCTGCTCGCCCATCGCGCGGCGGGTTTCTTCGTCGAGGAAGGGCGACGGCGCTTCTTCCACCACCTTCTGGTTGCGGCGCTGGATCGAGCATTCGCGCTCGCCCAGGTAGATGCCATTGCCGTGCTTGTCGCAGAGCACCTGGATTTCGATGTGGCGCGGCTGGGTGACGAATTTCTCGATGAAGATCCGGTCATCGCCAAAGGAGTTCGCGGCCTCGTTCTTGGAGGACTGGAAGCCTTCGCGGGCTTCCTCGTCATTCCAGGCGATGCGCATGCCCTTGCCGCCGCCGCCGGCGGAGGCCTTGATCATCACCGGGTAGCCGATCTCATTGGAGATTTTCACCGCCTCATCGGCATCGGCAATCAGCCCCATGTAGCCGGGCACGGTGGAGACCCCGGCCTCCTGGGCGATCTTCTTGGAGGTGATCTTGTCTCCCATTTTCTCGATCGCGCCCACCGGCGGGCCGACAAAGGCGACGCCCTCGGCCTCCAGCGCTTCGGCAAATTTGGCGTTTTCCGACAGGAATCCGTAGCCCGGATGCACGGCCTGCGCGCCGGTTGCGCGGATCGCCTCCATCACCTTGTCGATGACGATATAGGACTGGTTGGCCGGCGGCGGGCCGATGTGGACAGCCTCATCCGCCATCTGCACATGCAGCGCCTGCTTGTCGGCGTCAGAGTAGATGGCGACGGTCTTGATACCCATTTTGCGCGCGGTCTTGATGACGCGGCAGGCAATCTCGCCCCTGTTGGCGATCAGGATCTTGTCAAACATTGGCTGTCCCTTGTTCCTTGGTCGTTCCAGATGCAAAACGCCGCATCCGGGACGGACCCGGACACGGCGCTTGCGCGGTTTCAAAGGCCACCCCGACGGGGCGGCTGTTCAGTGCGGCCGCAATGGCGGCCTTAGCATTTGCGAGGGTTTTGCTGGCAGTAGACCAGGTTGGCTGCGACGCCAACAGCGGCGCCGGTGACCAGATTGGCATCCAGCAGGGCCGCGCCGACCACGCCCGCGCCGCCGCCATAGACAATCTGCTCGCCTGTGGTGTCGCCACAGGCCGCCAGCAGCCCGCACAGCGGCAGCGCCGCCAGAAAAATCCTTGCCCGCATGTTGCTTGTCCTTGTTCTGAGGCATTCACTGTCCTCGCGGACTGTGCCCACAAACCGGCGCGGCGCAAGCTGCGCGGTGCGGCGGGAAAAAGATGGGCGGAGGCTTGCCGCACAGTCGGGGGGACACGGCAAGCTTCCGCCAATGCCTGAGGGAGAGAAAAGACGGGCAGGCCGCGGATGGGGGCGCGTGCCTGCCCGTTCAGGCGAAGGGGCCGGAACAAATGCTCGGCATGGCGGCGCGTCAGCACCGCCTCTCTCAGGATGCACGACGCGGCGTGCCGTGTAAGCCTCTGCGCTGGTCGCCCGGTGATTTGGGCAGCATCCCGCTGAACTGAGCGGTCCATGTGCAAGAACACGCCGGTTTTGTGCCCCGGCACAGCCAGTCCGGTCGGCGCGGCATTGGCCGGCCGACACCGCCGCACGGCGGCAGACTGCGGATATGCACGGGGCGTGGCCATCAGTCGAAGGCCTCCGGAAAAGAGGCGCGCGCCACCGCTTCGTCGATGACCAGCAGGGCCTCATAGCTGGCGGGATCAAAGGGGTCTTCGGCCGGGATCACCTCGCGGCCGAACAGCCAGCTGAGACGGCCCGCATCGAGGTTGCCGCGCTCGAACGGCTGGTCGCCGAAATGCTCCCACAACGATTGCATGAACATCAGGTCGACCCGTTTGTCGACGTTCTTGCGGTCGCGGTAGCGCTCGCGCCGGGTCAGCGGCGTTACCCCCTTGGGGTTGGGGCGGCGAATGGTGAACTGGAAATCTGTTCCCGGCATGCGGCCGGGAAACCCGCGGTGTTTCAACATCTGGGTGCCTCCGGTCCGGCACCCCACGGGGCGGCGAGGGCCGGCCGCAGGGCCGGACCCCTGTCGTTTTTACTTGTACTTGCCGGTGTAGACGGGTTCTTGCGAAACCGGCTCAACCACGACAAATTCTTCTTCCTGCTGGGCGCAGGCGGCGACGGCGGCCAGCAGGCCGGCCAGGGTGATAAGCTTGATGCTCTTGGACATCTCTGTCTCCTGATTGCAAATGTGAAACCAGCGGGGGCCAGGCCGCCCGCGTGCCTCAACCTCAAAGTAAAGGCAGCCCGAAAGCCACCCGCGCCAAGGATAGCGGGGTTTGCGCCGGAGTCACATCGGAATCGCGCCAATTGGCGGCATTGTGGCTGCAATGCCGCAAGAAACCGCCGGTTCCGGCTATGGGCCGCAAGATGTTGTGGGCGCATCAGAAAGCCTCCCAGATGCAGGCCGCGCCGTCCGGGCGATAGACCTCGAAAAACTGGGTGGCGGCGACGTCCTGCGCGCCAAAGGGCAGCAGCCGATCCGCCAGCGAGATCACCACGCGGGCGGGCGCCAGCCCCTGTTCGGCCAGATAGGGCAGCGCCAGATCGGCACAAAGATGGTCCATGTCGGGGGCGGCCTGGTCATGGCTGACGGTGCCGCCCACGCGGGCGATCTGCGGCGCGACAAAGCGGAACCGCGCCCAGGTCTCGCCCAGGCTGTCGTCCATCCGCACCTCGGCAAGGGTGATCGACTGGCCGGACGGTACGGCAATGGCCGAAAGCTCCACCGCCAGGGCGTCAGACCTGGCGCCCCCAAGGACGCACAGACAGACGGGAATAGCGACGAAAGATGACAGATAACCGCAACCCCGGCCCCTGGAAAACCAGGCTCCTCCGGCCAGGGCTGCAGGCGCAGCGCGTAAAAGAGCGCGCGCTATCGGTATCTGGCTGACGCGGATCATGGCGCTGATTCGCTCCGCAAGTCAAACACTGCTGCATATGCAGGCGAAGATTCTCCGCATTCCCTTAAAAACAGGCGGTTTGCGCATGGGAGAGACGAGCAGAAGCCCGACAGCGGCGACAGCGAATCGTGCCGAATCATGTCTGGCCTCCCCGGTTGTGACGGGCATGGCGCAGCCAGCGGGCGCGGTTGGCGGGACACTCCAGCACCGCCGCGACCCGGTCAGCGGCATTGCCGGGCACCCGGCCCGCCACCTGCCCGCCCGCGCGCACCCGCAGACCCTGCCCTTCGGCGGTGATTTCCACCGCTGGCGCGAAGCCGCGCAGGGTTTGCAGCGCACGCCACAGGTCCTGGCGGATCTGATGCGCCAGCCGCACAGGATCGCCGCCGGGCAGCGTGGTTACCGCCGCGAGGTCAAAGCGGGCAGGCAGGCGGCGCGACAGGGTCAGGCCGCCGCCGGAGCGGGTGATATGCCAGCTGGTGCGGCTCATGCAGCCGCCCCCTGCCCCGGTGCGTTCAGCTGTTTCTGAGCGCCTCGATCAGCTCGTCCTTGGTCATGTCCGACCGCCCCTCGATCTCCAGCTCCTGGGCACGCGCGTACAATGCGTCCTTGGTCCAGTCCTCGTAGGGCGGCTGCTTGCCGCCTTTCTTCGAGGGCGACTGGTTGCTGCTGGCCTGCGCATTGGCGATGCGGGCAGCCTTCTGCTTGGACGCACCGTCCTCGCGCAGGCTTTCGTAGGTCTCGTTGTCCTTGATGGACGGTCCGTGGTCCTTGGTCATGGTGGCCTCCTTTGGAGGACAACACCCGGCCCGGCGAACAGGTTCCCAGCCGCTGGCACGGACGCATCGCCATTGCCTGTCTCATAGCCACCTCCGTGTCGACGCCAGATAGGCGCGATAGGCGTCGCCGAAACGGTCCGTCAGGTAGGCCTCCTCGGGCAGCACCACGCAGGCGTGCAGGAGGGTCCAGACGACACCCGCACCAAACAGCGCCCAATCCAGCGAAAATGTCAGGGCCAACCCAAGCTGCACCAGCACCATCCCCAGATACATCGGGTTGCGGGTCACGCGATATGGCCCGCTGTGCACCAGCGCCAGCGCCGGTTGGCGCGGATCCACATTGGTTTCCGCCGCTTGAAAGGCGCGCACACCGGTCCACGCCAGCACGCCCGCCCCCGCCAGAACACCAAGGCCCGGCAGCAGGATGACGCCGCTGCCCGCTGCGGGCAGCAGCCCCAGCGGTACCGCCCACTCCAGCGCCACGGCCAGCAGCGGCGCCGCGACCGACAGGGCCGGCGGGTAGACAGCGATGTTTGGCGTGCCGGGCATCAGGGTCTCACAGCGGGATGTTGTCGTGCTTTTTCCACGGGTTCTTCAGCTGCTTGCCCCGCAGGGAGGCAAAAGCCCGGGCCACCCGCTTGCGGGTGGAGTGCGGCATGATCACCTCGTCGATGAAGCCGCGCTCGGCCGCCACGAAGGGATTGGCGAAACGGTCTTCATACTCGGCCGTCTTCTGGGCGATCTTCTCGGGATCGTTCAGATCGGCACGGTGGATGATCTCGGTCGCGCCCTTGGCGCCCATCACCGCGATCTCGGCCGTGGGCCAGGCATAGTTGAAGTCTCCGCGCAGGTGTTTCGACGCCATCACGTCATAGGCGCCGCCATAGGCCTTGCGGGTGATGACGGTGACCTTGGGCACGGTGGCTTCGCCATAGGCAAACAGCAGCTTCGCGCCATGCTTGATGACGCCGCCGTATTCCTGGGAGGTCCCCGGCAGGAAGCCCGGCACGTCGACGAAGGTCAGGATCGGGATTTCGAAACAGTCGCAGAAGCGCACGAAACGCGCGGCCTTGCGGCTGGAGTCGATGTCGAGACAGCCTGCCAGCACCATCGGCTGGTTGGCGACCACACCCACGGTCTGCCCCTCCAGGCGGACAAAGCCGGTGATGATGTTCTTGGCAAAATCTTCCTGGATCTCGTAGAAGTCTCCCTCATCCGCGATCTTGGTGATCAGCTCCTTCATGTCGTAGGGGGTGTTGGGGTTCTCCGGCACCAATGTGTCGAGGCTCTCCTCGATCCGGGCGGGATTATCGAAGAAGGGGCGCACCGGCGGTTTTTCGCGGTTGTTCAGCGGCAGGAAGTCGACCAGGCGGCGAACCTCGGCCAGCGCCTCGACGTCGTTTTCAAAGGCGCCATCGGCAACGGAGGATTTCTTGGTGTGGGTCGAAGCCCCGCCCAGCTCCTCAGCCGTGACGACCTCGTTGGTGACGGTTTTCACCACGTCGGGGCCGGTCACGAACATGTAGGAGGTGTCCTTCACCATGAAGATGAAGTCGGTCATCGCCGGGCTGTAGACCGCGCCGCCCGCGCAGGGCCCCATGATGACGGAAATCTGCGGCACCACGCCGGAGGCCATGATGTTGCGCTGGAAGATCTCGGCATAGCCTGCGAGCGCGTCGACACCTTCCTGGATGCGGGCACCGCCGGAATCGTTGATGCCGATCACGGGCGCACCGTTCTGCACCGCCATATCCATGATCTTGCAGATCTTCTGCGCATGGGTGGCCGAGACCGAACCGCCCAGAACGGTAAAATCCTGAGAGAAGACATAGACCTGGCGGCCGTTGATGGTGCCCCAGCCGGTGACAACACCGTCGCCTGCGGGCTTGTTGTCCTCCATGCCGAAATCGGTGCAGCGGTGGCTGACGAACATGTCGAATTCTTCAAAGCTGCCTTCGTCCAGCAGCAGCTCGATGCGCTCGCGGGCGGTCAGCTTGCCGCGGGCGTGCTGCGCATCGATGCGGCGCTGGCCGCCGCCCAGCCGTGCGTTCTCGCGGCGGTCTTCGAGCTCGGAAAGAATGTCTTTCATGGCATGTCCCCTGTCAGTTTCTGCGCGATCCTAACGCGCAGCACGCGGCAGCCAAAGCCCTTTGTCGCAAATTTGCAAACCGTTTGCATACTACATATGAATAGTCGCAAACCTGCAAATATCTCATATCTTTGCACAGGTCCCCCTCTTGGCTTGCGCAATGGACAAAGCCGACGCGGCGGGCTACAGGAATTGGTATGTCAGCATACAATTCCAGTGCGGCTTCCCCACGCACCCCGCCCCGCATTTTTACCCTAATCCTGCTGGCAGGCCTTTCGGCCCTGGGCATGAACATCCACCTGCCCTCGCTGCCCAGCATGACCGAGTATTTCCAGACCGATTACCGGCTCATGCAGCTGTCGGTGGCGCTGTATCTGGCGGGCAACGCGGTGGTGCAGATCCTGGTGGGTCCCATCTCGGACCAGATGGGGCGGCGGCCGGTCATCATGGGCAGCATCGCGCTGTTCCTGCTGGCCACGCTGGGCTGCATCTATGCGCCCACGGCCGAGATTTTCCTGATGTTCCGGGTCGCTCAGACGGTGGTCGCCGCCACCATGGTGCTAAGCCGCGCGGCGGTTCGGGACATGTATGACACCGACCAGGCCGCCAGCATGATCGGTTATGTCACCATGGGCATGGCGATCGTGCCAATGCTGGGCCCGGCCATCGGCGGCTTTCTGGACCAGTGGATGGGCTGGCAGGCGAATTTCTGGCTGCTGTTCCTGGTCGCCGCCGCCACGCTGGCGATCACCTTTGTCGATTTTGGCGAAACCGCCAGCAAAAGCGGCAAGACCCTGCTGGCGCAGTTTCGCGAATACCCGGAGCTGTTTCGCTCACCACGGTTCTGGGGCTACTCCCTGGCCTCCGGCCTGGCCTCGGGGGCGTTCTTTGCCTACCTCGGCGGCGCGCCATTCGTGGGCACCCAGATCTACGGCCTCAGCGCGGCGGCGCTGGGGGTCTGGTTTGCCGCACCCGCGGTGGGCTATTTTGCCGGCAACTTTGTCTCCGGGCGGTTTTCGACGCGTGTCGGAGTCAACCGCATGGTGCTTTGGGGCTGTATCATCAACGGCTGCGGCGTGCTGTTGTCGCTGACGATCGCGCTGGCGGGGGCCGACAGTGTCTATACGTTCTTCGGACTGATGTGTTTCGTGGGGCTGGGCAATGGCATGGCGATCCCCAATGCCACCGCCGGGGCAATCTCGGTACGGCCGCATCTGGCGGGCACCGCCTCGGGCCTCAGCGGCGCCATCATGATCGGCGCTGGCGCGGCCCTCAGCGCTTTTGCCGGCTGGCTGCTGGTGCCCGGCTCCACCGCGGTGCCGCTGCTGACGATCATGTTCGCCACCGCCATGTGCGGGCTGGCCGCGATCCTGCTGGTGGTCTGGCGGGAGCGGCAGATCCGCGCATGACCGCTCCTGTCGGCTTGCGGGCCTGAATTTGCAATTATACATTCAGCAAAAGCTGAATTTGCAAAGGTATGCCTCATGGCCACCCAGAAACTCTACGCAGGCGCAAAGCTGCGCGAGATGCGCCAGCGGCTGGAGCTGACGCAGAAGGATTTTGCAGCGAAATTAGGGGTTTCCCTGCCCTACCTGAACCAGATGGAGAACAACAACCGCCCGGTGTCCACCACGGTGGTTCTGGCCCTGGCGCAGGAATTCGGCATGGATGTGACCGAGCTGAATGCCGGTGACAGCGAACGACTGGTCAGCGACATGCGCGAGGCGATGGCCGACCCGGTGTTCGCCGATGATGCGCCCCCCCTGGCGGACCTGCGGCTGACGGCCTCCAACGCCCCGGCGCTGGCGCGGGCGTTTCTGTCGCTGCATCGGGCGTATCGGCAGACGCATGAACGCCTCGCTTCGCTGGATGAGGCGCTGGGGCGGGAGGATGCGCGCATTCAGGCCTCGCCGTGGGAAGAGGTGCGCGATTTCTTCCATTACTGCGACAATTACATCGACGCGGTGGATCACGCGGCGGAGCATTTTGCCGCCGGCCACGACATCCGCGCCGCCGCCCTGGCAGAGCTGGAGCGCGCCGGTGTCAGCCTGCGCCAAAGCGAGATCGAGGGGCTGCGCCACTATGATGCCGACGCGGGCGTGCTGCATCTGTCAAACCGTGCCGCCCCACAAACGCAGCTGTTTCAGATGCTGTTGCAGGTGGCGCTGTTGCGGCAGAACAAGCTTCTGGAGGCGACGCTGGATTTCGCAAGGTTCCAAAGCGACGAGGCCCGCGCCATCGCCAAGATCGGGCTAGCGAACTACTTCGCAGGTGCCGCTTTGATGCCCTATGGCCGGTTCCTGGCCGCGGCGCAGGCCTGCCGTCACGATCTGGAATTGCTGGCGATCCGCTTTGGCGCCTCGATCGAGCAGGTGGCGCATCGGCTATCGACGTTGCAGCGGCCCGGTGCCAAGGGGGTGCCATTCTTTTTCGTGCGGGTCGATCAGGCGGGCACGATCACCAAGCGCCACTCGGCCACGCGGCTGCAATTTGCCCGGTTTGGCGGCGCCTGCCCTTTGTGGAACGTGCACCGGGCGTTTGAGACTCCGGGGCGGTTCCTGCGGCAGCTGGCGGAGACGCCGGACGGGGTGCGCTACATCTCGCTGGCGCGGGACGTGTCCAAGCCCGGCGGCTCCTTCGGGGCGCCGGTGCGGCGCTATGCAATCGGTCTGGGCTGCGAGGTGCGCCATGCCGAGGCGCTGGTCTATGCCGATACGCTGGACGTCAGCCAGGACAGTGCCTTTGAGCCGATTGGCATTTCCTGCCGCATCTGCGAGCGCAAGGACTGCCACCAGAGGTCCGTGCCGCCCTTGGAGCGGCGCCTGACCATCAACACCGACCAGCGCGGCGTGCTGCCCTATGAGGTAAGCTGAGTGGCGTTGAGACGCAAAACGGGCCCTTGCGGCCCGTGACGGCACCAGCGGCACCGGTAAAGTCTTCAGCAAGTATTTTGCCAAGGATTTTACAGATGATCCTTGGGGGCCGCGATCAGCCGCGCAGACGGCCGAAGATCTGGGTGACCAGGGACTGTTTGGCCGCAGGTGTGGCAGCTGCGGTGCGCTGCGGTCTTGGTGCGCTGTCCCAGAACCGGCTACGGCTGGCGATCTCGTGATGCTCGCGCTCGACCTCGGGGTGCGAGACCTCCTCGGCGGTCAGAACCGCGCGCACCGCGGCCAGAATTTCCGCCTCGCTGGTTTCGACACTCTTGCCCTGGATCTCCAGCACGGCACCGGTCTGATAGTACTGTTCCATTTAAGGTCTCCTCGGCTTGATCCGCAAAGGCTGCGGTGCGGCGGGGCCCGACGGCCCATCGCGTCACTTCAATTCAAATTTAACCTATCCGCCGCAAAAGGGATGCATTTACCTAGAATTTGCCGAAATTGCCCGAAAAGCGGCCAAATTCCGGAAACAATACAGGGCGTCGTGGGCATTGTTGCCAAGCCGGCGCAACAACGGCGAGAATCATCGGACGTGGCGGCAAGAAAAAAGGGCGCCTGTGGCGCCCTTTTCCGTATATGTCCGACCCGCTCCGCGCTTAGCGCTGCGCCGCCTGCCAGTTCGGGTGGAACCAGGGTTCGGCGTTTGACGATGGCAAGCGCCGGCCAAGGATATGATCCGACGCTTTCTCGCCGGTCATGATCGACGGGCCGTTGAGGTTGCCATTGGTGATGCGCGGGAAGATCGAACTGTCGGCCACCCGCAGGCCGTCGACGCCGATCACCCGGCATTCGGGATCGACCACCGCCATCGGGTCATCCTGCGCGCCCATCTTGCAAGTGCCGCAGGGGTGATAGGCGCTTTCGGCATGTTCGCGGATGAAGGCGTCGATCTCATCATCGCTCTGCACATCAGCGCCCGGCTGGATCTCGTGCTTGACGAAGGGGTGCATCGCCTCCTGCGCAAAAATCTCCCGCGTGAGGCGCACGCACTTGCGGAAGTCGATCCAGTCCTGCTCGGTCGACATGTAGTTGAACAGGATGTTCGGCGCGTCTCTGGGATCGCTGGAAGCCAGGGTCACATGCCCGCGCGACGGCGAGCGCATTGGGCCGACATGGGTCTGGAAGCCGTGGCCCTCGGCTGCGGCCTGGCCGTCGTAGCGCACCGCGATGGGCAGGAAGTGATATTGGATGTCCGGGTAGTCGACGCCGGTGTCCGAACGAATGAAGGCGGCGCTTTCGAACTGGTTCGACGCCCCCAGACCGGTCTTGGTGAACAGCCACTGCGCCCCAACCATCGCCTTGCCGAAGAGGTTCCAGTATTTGTAGAGCGTGATCGGCTGTTTGGAGGCAAACTGGAAGTAGAACTCCAGATGGTCCTGCAGGTTCTGGCCGACACCGGGGCGGTCGGCGACCAGGTCGATGCCGTGTTCGGCCAGATGCGCCGCGGGGCCGATGCCGGACAGCATCAGCAGCTTGGGCGAGTTCAGCGAGGACGCCGCGAGGATCACCTCGGCTCCGGCACGGATCACCTCGACCTTGCCGCCGCGTTCGACCTCGACGCCGACAGCGCGGCCGTCTTCGATCACCACCTTGCGGGCGAAGGCGCGGATCAGGTCGCAGTTGTCCCGCTTCAGTGCAGGTTTGAGGTAGGCGTTGGCGGCGGACCAGCGGCGGCCCTTGTGGACCGTCATCTCCATCGGGCCAAAGCCTTCCTGCTGCTCGCCGTTGTAGTCCTCGGTCACCGGGTAGCCGGCCTGCACGCCCGCCTTGACGAAGGCGTCATGCAGCGGGTTGTCGCGGGGGCCTCGGGTGACGTGCAGCGGGCCGTCGCTGCCGCGCCAGTCCGCATCACCACCGTGGCCGTTGTCATCCCAGGTTTCCATGCGTTTGAAATAGGGCAGCACATCGGCATAGGACCAGCCTGCCGCACCGCTCTCGGCCCAGTGGTTGTAGTCGCCCGCATGGCCGCGCACATAGACCATGCCGTTGATCGAGGAGGAGCCGCCGATCACCTTGCCGCGCGGGCAGACCAGCTCGCGGCCGCCCAGATGCGGTTCGGGCTGGGATTTGTAACCCCAGTCATACAGCGGCATGTTCATCGGATAGCTGAGCGCGCCCGGCATCTGGATGAACGGCCCGGCGTCGGTGCCACCGTGTTCGATCACCAGCACCGACTTGCCCGCCTCGCTGAGACGATAGGCCATGGCGCAGCCGGCGGACCCGGCCCCGACAATCACGTAATCCGCGTTCATTTCTTCTCTCCATCCGGCAGCCGGTACGTCTGGACCGCTGCCGCTTTGTTCAAATGGGGCGGGCGCGCGGGGCGCCCTGCCCGGTCGTTGCTTGTCCGACGGGTGCCGATCAGAAGGCGGCTTCGACGTCGCCCATGCGCACGTAGACGGATTTCACCTGGCTGAAGTGCTTGATCGCCTCTTTCGAGTTTTCGCGGCCCACGCCCGACGCCTTGACGCCGCCGAACGGTGCTTCGACCGGCGCATCATTGTAGGAGTTGATGAAGCAGCTGCCGGCTTCGAGCTGGCCGATCACCCGGTGGGCGCGACTGAAGTCGTTGGTGAAGACGCCGGCGGAGAGGCCGAATTCAGTGTCATTGGCGCGGGCGATCACCTCTTCTTCGGTGTCGAAGTCCAGCACCGACATCACCGGGCCGAAGATTTCCTCGCGGGCGATGGTCATATCGTCGGTCACATCCGCAAAGACGGTGGGTTCGACGAAGTAGCCGTCCATGTCTGCGCGTTTGCCACCACAGATCAGGCGCGCGCCTTCTTCCTTGCCCTTCTCGATGTAGCCCAGCACGATGTTCATCTGGTTTTCCGACACCATCGGGCCAAAGTTGGTCGCCTCATCCATCGGGTCGCCGAGGACGGCGTTGCCGGTGCGTTCGGCCAGACGGGCGAGGAACTTTCCCTTGATGCCTTTTTGCACGAACACGCGGGTGCCGTTCGAACACACCTGGCCGGAGGAGTAGAAGTTCCCGTTGATGGCGCCACCGACGGCGTTGTCGATGTCGGCGTCGTCAAAGATGATCAGCGGCGACTTGCCGCCCAGTTCCATGGTGACATGCTTCATGCCCTCAGCCGCGGCGGCATAGACCTTCTTGCCGGTCGGCACCGAGCCGGTCAGCGAGACCTTGTCGACGCGGGGGTCAGTGACCAGCGCACTGCCGACTTCGCCCATACCCTGGATCACGTTGTAGAGACCCGCGGGCAGGCCCGCCTCATGCAGGATCTCGGCCACTTTCAGCGCGCAGAGCGGCGTGGTCTCAGACGGTTTGAACACCATGGAATTGCCGCAGGCCAGCGCAGGCGCGCCCTTCCAGCAGGCGATCTGGGTCGGGTAGTTCCAGGCGCCGATGCCGACGCACAGGCCCAGTGCCTCGCGCACGGTGTAGACCCAGTCCTCGCCCATCGGGATGTGCTCGCCGGTCAGCGACCCTGCAAGGCCACCGAAATATTCCAGCGCATCGGCGCCGGAGGTGGCGTCGGCGACCAGGGTTTCCTGCAAAGGCTTGCCGGTGTCGTAGGTTTCCAGAACCGACAGTTCGTGGTTGCGCTCGCGCATCATGTCGGCGGCGCGGCGCAGGATGCGGCCCCGCTCGGTGCCGGTCATCTTGGCCCATTGCTTTTGCGCTTCCTTGGCAGTGGAGAGCGCCTGCTCCACGATCGCGGGGGTGGCCGCGTAGACGGTTGCGATCTGCTCGCCCGTCGCGGCGTAGATCACCGGGATCGGGGTGCCGTTGGTGTCTTCGACGTATTCGCCGTTGATGAAGTGGCTGGCTTTGGGTTGGGCGGGGTGTGTCATGGTTTTCATGCCTCCGGCGGGGATATTTGGGGCCAGAAGAACTGGCGGGATTTATTGATGATCGGGTTACTCGCCGCGGGGAAAGCGTTTGCCTTCCTCCAACGTGTTGAGATCCATGTGGTTGCGCATGTAGCGCTCGGATGCCTTTTGCAGCGGCTGGTAGTCCCAGGGGTAGTAGCCGCCCTGGCGCAGCGCCTCATACACCACCCAGCGGCGGGCCTGGCTGGCGCGCACATCGGCGTCGAACTGGTCGAGGTTCCAGGGGGCGTCCGATTTGGCGCGCAGGGTTTGCAGGGTCCCGGCGTGGGCCGGGTCCTCTGCGAGGTTGGTGAGCTCGTGCGGGTCGGCGTCCAGATCGAACAGCTGATCGGGGTCCAGCGCACAGCGGGTGTACTTCCACTTGCCGTAGCGCATGCAAACCAGCGGCGCGTAGGACGCCTCTGCCGCGTATTCCATCAGCACCGGGTCGGTGCGGTCCTCCCCTTGGGCCAGCGGCACCAGGCTGTAGCCGTCGGTCCAGGGCGCGATCTCATCCATGTCGACACCGGCCAGCGCACCCAAGGTGGGCGTCACGTCGATGGTGGACACCGGCGTGTCGATGCGCCCCGCAGGCAGATCGGGGGCAGAGATCATCAGCGGCACGCGGGCGGAGCCCTCGTAGAAGCTCATCTTGAACCACAATCCGCGCTCGCCCAGCATGTCGCCGTGGTCGGAGACGAAGAGGATGATCGCCTCTTGCCGGGTGGTTTCCAGCACGTTCAGGATCTCGCCGATCTTGTCGTCGAGATAGGAGATATTGGCGAAATAGGCGCGGCGGGCGCGTTTGATATGGTCTTGCGAGATGTCGAAGCTGCGCCAGTCGTTGGCGTCAAAGATCCGCTGCGCGTGGGGGTCGTGATCGTCGTAGGCCATTGCCGGGACTTCCGGCAGCAGATGCGCGCAATCCTCGTAGAGATCCCAGTATTTGCGGCGCGCCACGTAAGGATCATGCGGGTGGGTGAAGCTGACGGTCAGCGCCCAGGGGCGGTCGTCCAGCCCGCGCGACAGCTCATACAGCTTGGCGGTGGCGTTGTAGGCGACCTCGTCATCGTATTCCATCTGGTTGGAGGTCTCGGCGACCCCTGCCCCGGTGACGGAGCCCATGTTGTGATACCACCAGTCGATGCGCTCGCCCGGTTTGCGGTAATCCGGCGTCCAGCCGAAGTCGGCCGGGTAGATGTCGGTGGTCAGCCGGTCCTCGAACCCGTGCAGCTGGTCGGGGCCGACAAAATGCATCTTGCCGCTGAGGCAGGTGTAATAGCCCGCGCGGCGCAGGTGGTGGGCGTAGGTGGGGATGTCACTGCGGAACTCGGCCGCGTTGTCATAGACGCCGGTGCGCGAGGGCAGCTGGCCCGACATGAAGCTGGCACGCCCCGGCGCGCAGAGCGGCGACGCGGTATAGGCATTGGCAAAGCGGGTGGAGCGCGCCGCCAGTTTCTTGAGGTTCGGGGCGTGCAGCCAGTCGGCCGGGCCGTCGGGAAACAACGTCCCGTTCAGCTGGTCGACCATCAGGATCAGGATATTCGGAGCACGCATCATGGACCTCTCAAACCGGGCAGTTTCTGTAAAGGCGCCCGGCAGGCCCGAAGGCGCTGCCAGGCAGGTGATGGTCGGCCCCCATTATCGGGGAGACAGGGGACCGACCAAAGTCGGTGGCGTCAGTGCGCCATCTTGATCTTTTCGAAATCGAGCGCATTCTCCTCAGGCGATGACGTGATGGCCATGACGTCGCGGCGCTTGAACAGCACGATATAGCCAAGGCAGGCCACGTAGATGCCGATCACCACGGTTCCGATCCACTGAATTTGCAGCCATTGGCTTTGGAAGGCGACGGTGAGGCCGAAGAGCACCACGGCATTGCCCAGCACGTAAGGCAGGGTGCCGAAACGCTTGGTCGTCAGGTTCAGGTTGTCGGTGTAAAGGCGGATCAGCGAGTCAAAGGAGTTGACCACGAAGATGATGCCCACGACCACCATGGAGACATTGATCAGCAGCGTCGTTTCGATGCTGTTGAGGTGGTAGTAGTAGAGAACCGAGAACCACACCCCCAGCGGGATCGACGGGAAGATCAGCAGCGAAGCCAGGACCTGCCAGGTGCGCAACCCGCCGACAAAGCGCGAGGTGAACTGGCCGATCATGATCGACCAGGCGAACCACCAGAACAGGTAGAATTCGTGGTAGTCGGTCAGCGGCAGGATGAACTTGTGGATGTTGGTGAAATAGCCGCCGATGTTGCCTGCGGTCTCGGCAAAGGCGTCCAGCCCCATGCCCGCATAGGCCCACATGCCCAGGATCAACACGGCAAACAGCGCGGTGGAGCCCAGCGACAGGATGCGCACGTATTTGATGTCGGTCGAGGAAAAGGCGGCAAACAGGATCACCAGGAAGGTGATGAGGTAGAAGGCCGGGATCACCGTCTCGCCGTCGCCCATGAAGGTGGCGTAATAGGGCAGATAGATCAGGAACAGCGCGCCGGTGAAGGCACAGGTGCCGATGATAACGATGTTGTTCAGCAGCTTGACCAGCGGGATCTCGAAGAACTTCACCCGCGGCTCGATCACGCAGAAATAGAAGGTCGTCAGGAAGTAGAAGCCCCAGATCAGGAAGCCCCAGAAACCGAACTCCAACGCCAGCGGGTTGGTGAAACCATAGGCCGGTTCCGCCGCTGTGTCCGCATACAGCGGGAAATCCCAGGCCAGCGGGAACATGATCAACCCGACATCAAGGCCCGAGGTGAACAGAATGGCGATGAAGGTGAAAAGGTGAACCGGTGTGACGCCGACGATGCGCAGGTTCCACCATTTGATCACGCAGAATGCCACCAGCGCAAAGGCCAGCAGGATCCCGAACGAGATGATTGCAGTCATGTGTTCCTCCCATTGCGGGGCAGTTCGCGCCCCTTGTCATTGGCAGGAGGCATAGCACAGACGGGTGACTGGCCCAATGATTTTTTGAACCGCCATTCAAGTTTTGGAGCAATGGAACAGTAGTTGAAACGCAAACCCTTTTGCCGCAAAAGGTTGAGATGAGCAGAAAACGTATCCGCGACATCCGTAACGAAGAGCTGATCGAAGCCACGATCATCGCCGTGCACAAGCGCGGCTATGGTGTTGTCACGATGGCGGAAATCGCGCGCGAGGCCGGGGCTTCGGCGGCCTCGATCAACTATTACTTCGGCTCCAAGGAAGGGCTGATGGAAGCCACCATGCGCCACCTTCTGGGCAAGCTTCGGCGCGCCATGGTCGAAGGCTACGCCACCGCAAGCACCCCGCGCGAGCGGCTCTATGCGGTGATGGACGCCAATTTCTCGGACGGGCTGTTCACTGTGCCGCAATGCAGCATCTGGATGCAATTCTGGGCCAATGCGCCCTATTCGCCGCGGCTGAGCCGGCTGCATCGAATCAACCGCGCCCGCGTGCGCAGCCATTTCCTGGCCGAATTGCGCGCCCTGCTGCCCGAGACGCAGCTGGAGACCGCGCGGCAGGCCTTGCAGTCCTATATGGACGGGGTCTGGTTGCAGGCGGCGCAGTCGGAGACGCCGCTGGACCCTGCCGCCGCCCGCGCAGCCGCGCATCGGGTCGTGGATCTGGTCACCGCCTGAGCGACAGGCCGCCGGTGTGAACGGGGGGGCGTGATGGGCGCCGACCCGGCGGATCAGGCGGCGGGCGGATTTGCGATGCTGGCCTGGGCGCGTTTCTTCGTCACCGCCTCGCGCCAGGCGATGAAGCTGACCGCCCCGAGGATCAGCCCGCCACCACCGACCACCCAGATGTCGGCTGGCTCGCCAAAGACCAATGCGCCCAGAAGCGTCGCCCAGACCAGTTGCAGAAAGGTGACCGGCTGGGTCACCGCCACCGGGGCGGCGGCAAAGGCCAGTGTCATGGTGTAATGGCCCGCAGTGGCAAAACAGGCGACCGCGAACAGCAGGCCCAGCTCTGGCACAGTCGGCGTCACCCAGACCGCCAATGCAAAGGGCGCAAGGCCAATGGTCACAAAGACCGACAGCATGGCCACCACCACCGCCGGGCTGTTGCTGCCAACGGTGAACTTGGCAATCAGGTAGGACGCGCCAAAGGTGATCGCGGTGAACAGCATGGCGATATGACCGGGGGAGATCTCGCGGAACCCCGGCCGCAGAATGATGAGCGCCCCCACCAGCGCCACCGCAATCGCCGAGATGCGGCGAAAGGCCAGCTTCTCGCCCAGGAACAACGCCGCCCCCAGCGTCACGTAGACCGGCGACAGGTAGTTCATCGCCGTGACCTCGGCCAGCGGGATCTGGGTCATGGCAAAGAACCACAGGATCACCCCGGCGGTGTGTACCACGCCGCGCCCGGCAAACAGCGCCCAGAGCCGCGGCGTCAGCTGTGCGCGGCGCAGCGCGCCGATCATGGGGATCAGAAATACGAGCCCCAACAGATAGCGCAGAAAGGCGCTTTCAGCGGGCGGGATGCGGTCGCCCAGATGTTTGACCAGCGCCGTGACCGCGACAAAGCACAGCCCCGTCACCACCATCCAGAACACACCGCGCAGCGGGCTTTGTGTTCTGTCACTGACGGGTTGGGCGGGGCTTTTGCGGCTGGCGGCGGTGTGGGTCATGACTGGACAGAACACCCATTCGGTCGTGGAGACAAGGCTTCACATGTGAATTACTTTTGACAGTCGTGGGCTGGACCTCTGCTGCCCTCGTCTTGCCGGGCCGCGGTCACGAGACCTGACCGGCGTCGGCAGTCAACTTTCGCCGGACAGAATGGCGCCGCGCGGGCCGTCACATCAGCAACAGCTTGGCGGCGATCGCCCACATGGTGAGGCCAACGATGGCGTCCAGAACCTGCCAGGCGCGCGGGCGGGCAAAGACCGGCGCCAGCAGGCTGGCACCATAGCCCAGGCTGAAGAAAAAGGTGAAGCTGGCGATGGCCGCCCCGGCGGCAAAGACCATGGGCTCTGGGTATTGCGCCGAGATCGATCCCAGCAGCACCACCGTGTCCAGGTAGACATGTGGGTTCAGCCAGGTCAGCGCCAGCACCGTCGCCAGCACGGGCAGCAGCGCCGCGCCGACGCCCTCGCCGCTGCTGTCCAGCGTCTCGCCGCCGCGCCAGGCCGACCGCAGGGCGCGCGCGCCGTACCAGAGCAGAAAGGCAGCGCCGCCGAGCCGCATCGCGGTTTCAAACCACGGCAGCGCCAGCGCCAGCGAGCCGAAGCCCAGCACCCCGGCGGTAATCAGCACCGCGTCAGAGGCCGCGCAGGTGAGGCAGATCCAGAACACGTGCTGACGGCGCAGCCCCTGGCGCAGCACAAAGGCGTTCTGCGCCCCGATCGCCATGATAAGGCTGAGACCAAGGGCAAATCCGGCGATGAGGCTGGGGGGCATGGCGGGCTCCTGTGGGGTTGTCGGGTTTGACTAGCCGCCCGCGCCCGATTAATCCAGTTAAAGAGATTTAGGCCAGATTAGGACTTCTAATGCTGATGGACCCCAGCCAGTTGGCGGCGCTGAGCGCGGTCTTGCGCCTTGGCTCCTTCGAGGCGGCGGCGCAGGCGCTGGCGGTGACGCCCTCGGCCATCTCGCAGCGGATTAAGGCGCTGGAGGAGCGCATTGGCACCGCGCTGGTGCGCCGGGGCGCCCCCTGCACCGGCACAGCGGCGGGGCGGCGGATTGCCAAGCACGCAGAGGACATCGGCCTGCTGGAAGCGCAGCTGGCGCGCGAGCTGGCGCTGGAGGGCGGCCAGGGGCCGGTGCGGCTGCGGGTGGCGGTCAATGCCGACAGCCTGGCCAGCTGGTTCATTGACGCAATGGCGGCGGTGGACGGCGTGCTGTTTGACCTGGTGGTGGACGATCAGGACCACAGCGCCGACTGGTTGCGGCGCGGCGAGGTCTCGGCGGCGGTGACCGCCAGCACCCGACCCGTGACCGGGTTCGAGGCCTACCCCCTGGGCGCGCTGAACTATGTCGCCACCGCCAGCCCGGCCTTCATGGCGCGCTGGTTTGCTGACGGGGTCACACCAAAGGCGGCGGGCCGCGCGCCCTGCCTGATCTTCAACGCCAAGGACAATCTGCAAACCCTGTGGCTGGCGCGGAACGTGGCTGCCGGGCTGACGCCGCCCGCGCATTTCCTGCCTTCGACCCAGGCCTTTATCGATGCGGCGGCGGCGGGGCTGGGCTGGGGCATGAACCCGCTGGAAATGGTGCGCGCGGACATGCGTGCGGGGCGGTTGGTGCCGTTGATCCGCGACACGGCGCTACCGGTGCCGCTGACCTGGCAGGTGGCGCGGGTGATGGCGCCGGCCCTTGCCGATCTGACCCGTGCCGTGCAGACTTCGGCGAAACGGTACCTGGCCCAGGGCTGAGGACGCCCCCGTTAAAGGAGTTTGTCGCATCGCCAGAGAGACGCGCGGCCACCGTCGCCGGAAGTTTCACGGTCTCGGGCCGATATTTCCCCCGGTGTCTCCCCCCGTTCGCCGCAGGCGCCGGGAATGAACGCGCCAGCCGACTCTCTGCTGGGGTGCCTCGTCCGGCAGCTGTTGCTGCCAAGGGCGGCGGTTTTTCTGGGTTGGCTGGCGGCGCTGCACTGGCTGCATCTGCCCAAGGGCCTGGTGCTGGCCCTGATGGCGGCGGATGCGCTTTTGCTGCTGTGGCAGGCGCGCGCGGTGCTGCGCGGCACGGACGCGCATGTGGCCAGCACTGGCGCCATGGCCCCGGTCTGGGGCAGCTATCTGCTGGTGCTGCTGGCGATCTTTGTCGCGCCGGTGCTTTGGTGGGATGCCCTGCTGAGCGCCCGCTTGGACGACTCCCTGCCCTACGCCGAACAGCGCCGCCAGGCCCGCGAGGCGCTGTACCGGCTGAGCCTGACAGAGGACGGGCGCACCCTGGTGCTGGAGGGCGAGATCACCCACGGGCTGACCCGCCGGATCGACGCGCAGCTGGCCGCGACCCCCGGCCTGCGACGCCTGCGGCTGACCAGCCCCGGCGGGCTGATTTATGAAGCGCGTGGCGCGGCGCGGCTGATCGAGCAGCACCGGCTGGACACCGAGGCGGCGGGGCTGTGCGCGTCAGCCTGCACGCTGCTGTTTGCGGCTGGCCACCACCGCCGACTGGCACCGGGCGGGTCGCTTGGGTTTCACGGCTATGGTCTGATGTTCGAGGGCGGGTTGCCGCAGGTGGACCTGCGGGCGGAACAGCGGCGCGACCTGGCGTTCTTGCAAAAGCAGGGTATCGATGCGGATTTCGCCCGCCGCGCCCTGGCGGTGGACCACCGCGGCCTGTGGCGTCCGACCCCGGCCGAGCTGCGTGCGGCAGGGGTTGTGACCGACGGCCTGCCCTGAGGGGGCGCTGCCCCCGCCGCAGGCGCGGCGCCCCCGGAGTATTTCCATCCAGAAAGAAACCGGAGCCGCGCCCGGAGCCGCAGTGGCTGGCCCGACAGGCCCCCACGCATGAAAAAGGCAGCCGCAAGGGCTGCCTTGTCTTGATCGGCGGGGGACGTGGATCAGAGCTGCGCCATGACCTCGTCGGACGCCTCGAAATTGGTGGTGACGCGCTGCACGTCGTCGTCATCCTCCAGCGCGTCGACCAGGCGCATCAGCTTCTGCATGCCTTCGAGGTCCAGCTCGGTGGTGGTTGTAGGCTTCCAGACCAGCTTGGTCGACTCGGACTCGCCCAGTTCGGCCTCCAGCGCGTTGGACACCTCGTTGAGGTCGGTGTCGGCGCAGTAGATGATGTGGCCGTCCTCGGAGCTTTCGACATCTTCGGCGCCGGCCTCGATCGCGGCCATCATCACGGTGTCGGCATCGCCCACGGCGGCGGGATAGGTCACCTCGCCCTTGCGTTCGAACATGAAGCCGACGGACCCGGTTTCGCCGAGGTTGCCGCCGTTCTTGGAGAAGGTGGAGCGCACAGTGGAGGCGGTGCGGTTCTTGTTGTCGGTCATGGTCTCGACGATCACCGCGACACCGTTGGGGCCATAGCCCTCATAGCGGATTTCGTCATAGTTCTCCGCATCGCCGCCGCTGGCCTTCTTGATGGCGCGCTCGATCACATCCTTGGGGACGGATTGCGACTTGGCTTCCTTGACCGCCAGGCGCAGGCGCGGGTTCTTGTCGGGATCGGGGTCGCCCATCTTGGCGGCCACGGTGATCTCCTTGGCCAGTTTGGAAAACAGTTTGGACCGCGCCGCGTCCTGACGGCCCTTGCGGTGCTGAATGTTTGCCCATTTTGAGTGGCCTGCCATGGTGCATCCTTGCTGCTGAATATCCGAATTGGCGCCCATATAGCCCGTGCGCGCCCCTGCTTTCAAGCACGCAGGCCCGCAGCCCCCCTTGCTGCGCGCCGCGCAGCGACTAAGGTGACGGAATGACACTTGATCAAACCATTCTGTTTTCACTGTTTGCTGCCGTTTTTGCCCTGCTTCTGTGGGGGCGCTGGCGTTATGATCTGGTGGCTTTCGCCGCGTTGATGGCCGGCGTGGTGCTGGGGGTGGTGCCTGCCGAGGACGCCTTTGCCGGGTTTGGCCATCCGGCGACGCTGGTGGTGGCGCTGGTGCTGATCGTCTCGGCCGGGCTGGTGCGCTCGGGCGCGGTGTTCCTGATCACCCGCACGCTGGTGGACAGCGCCCGCGGGCTGGGCGCGCATATTGCGCTGATGGGCGGTGTCGGGGCGGTGCTGTCGGCCTTCATGAACAACGTGGCGGCGCTGGCGCTGCTGATGCCGGTGGACATCCAGACCGCGCGCAAGGCGGGGCGCGCCCCGGGGTTGAGCCTGATGCCGCTGTCCTTTGCCACCATTCTGGGCGGCATGGTGACGCTGATCGGCACGCCGCCCAACATCATCATCGCCGCCATTCGCGAAGAGCAGCTAGGCGCGCCGTTCCGCATGTTTGATTTTGCCCCGGTGGGCGGCGTGGCGGCGGTGGCGGGGCTGGCCTTTGTGGCGCTGGTCGGCTGGCGGCTGATCCCGGCGCGGCAGAATGCGGCCGGGGCGTCGGAGGCGCAGCTGGCCCCCTATATCGCAGAGCTGACCGTGGCCGAAGACTCAGCACTGATCGGACGGCGGCTGGGGGAACTGGATGAGGAGGCCGAGAAGGCGGATGTTGCCATTCTGGGGCTGATGCGGGACGGCAAGCGGATGTACGGGCGTGGGTCTTCTGCCACCCTGCGGGCGGGCGACGCGCTGGTGATCGAGGCCGAGCCGGAGGCGCTGGACGAGTTCCGCAGTGCCCTGAAGCTGGATTTTGCCGACGCCGCCCGGCAGGAGAAACTGGCCGCCGCAGGCGAAGGCCTGGACCTGTTGGAGCTGGTGGTGCCGGAGACCGCCCGCATCAACGGCCGCAGCGCCCAGTCGGTTGGCCTTGCCTGGCGCCAGAACACGGTTCTGCTGGGGATCTCGCGGCAGGGCAAGCGGCTGACCCGGCATGTGCGCCAGAGCCAGATCGAGGCGGGAGACATCCTGCTGCTGCTGTGCCCGCGCGGACGCAGCAATGACGTCACCGAATGGCTGGGCTGCCTGCCGCTGGCGGAACGCGGGCTGTCGGTGACGGCAGATGACAAGACCTGGGCCGCGATTGGCCTGTTTGCGGCCGCTGTGCTGGCCGCCTCTGTGGGGCTGTTGTATCTGCCGGTGGCGCTGGGGCTGGTGGCGATTGGATATGTGCTGTTGAAGATCCTGCCGGTGGCGGAGATCTATGACCATGTGGAATGGCCGGTGGTGGTGCTTTTGGGGTCGATGATTCCCCTCGGGGCGGCGCTGGATGCCTCTGGCGGGACAGCGCTGATCGCGGGCGCGCTGACCGGGCTGACAGCGGGCCTGCCGGTCTGGGCGGTGCTGACGGTGTTGATGGTGGTCACCATGACGCTGTCGGATGTGCTGAACAACACTGCCACCGCAATTGTTGCCGCCCCGGTGGCGATCCAGATGGCCGATGCCCTGCAGGTGTCGCCGGATCCATTCCTGATGGCGGTGGCGGTGGCGGCCTCCGCGGCCTTTCTGACGCCAATCGGACATAAGAACAACACGCTGGTTCTGGGGCCTGGCGGGTACCGTTTCGGCGACTACTGGCGCATGGGGCTGCCGCTGGAGGCGCTGGTGATCGCGGTGTCGATCCCGGCTATCCTGTTGTTCTGGCCTTTATAAGACGCACCCCATCTGGCCTCCGGCGACAAAAATTTTGGCTAACGTTTTGCCAAGACCTTTCAAAAGGGTCGTGCCGCCGCTACCGCGGACTGCCCTGCCCGTGCGGTGTCCACCTTCAATGCCTGCGACGCCAGCGCGATTGCGGTCGCCCCCGCCAGCACGGTGACCAAGAAAACGTTTCTGAAATTCATCTGCTGCCCTGTTCTTGTCTTGCTTTGCAACACAATGCGCAGGACGCGCAGAAGTTCCCCCATAGGGCGACGACAGGATCAGAGCGGCCAGAAAACCGGGATCAGCAGCGAGGCGAGCAGGCCCACCGTCAGGTTCAGCGGAATGCCGACCCGCAGGAAATCGGTGAACTTATAGCCGCCGGGGCCATAGACCAGCATGTTGGTCTGATAGCCGATCGGGGTGGCAAAACTGGCCGAAGCCGCCACCATCACCGCCACCACCAGCGGTCGCGGGTCCACCCCCATGGCCTGCGCCAGGCCGATGGCAATCGGTGTCACCACCACGGCCACGGCATTGTTTGAGACCAGCTCTGTCAGCACAGAGGTCAGAAGATAGACCGCCCAGACCAGCAGGACGGGCGGCAACATGGACAGTCCCGGTGCCAGCGCATTTACGATCAGGCTGACCGCGCCGGAGCTTTCCAGTGCAGCACCGATGGCCAACATTGAAAAGATGAGCGACAAGAGCCGCCCGTCGACAAAGGAAAACGCCTCATCCGCGTCGATGCAGCGGGTGACGAAGACCAGCGCCACGGCAAACAGCGAGAGCATCAGGATCGGCGCGACACCGAAAGCGGCCAGCACAACGATGGAGAACAGCGCCACGATGGCAATCGGCGCATGGCTGCGGCGGTAGGCGCGCTGGGTCGGCTGCGAGACATCGGCCAGCTCCATATCCGCCGCCAGACGCTGGATGTCGGCGGGCGCGCCCTCCAGCAGCAGGGTGTCGCCAACCCGCACCACCAGATCCTCCAGCTGCACGCCGATATTCTGATTGCGCCGATGCACCGCCAGCGTATAGACGCCGTAGCGCCGCCGCAGGCGCATGGCGCCGAGGCTGCGGCCCACCATGCGGCAGCCGGGGGTGATCAGCACCTCCACCGTCTGGGTCTCCACCGCGGAGACCTGGTCCACCCGTTTCAGCTCCTTGTTGGACTGCAGGCTCAGCAGCTCCGTCATTCTTGTACGCAGGACGACCCGGTCGCCGACCTGAAGCTCCACCCCTTTGAGGTTGCGGCGCAGCGAATCGTCGCCGCGGATCACGTCGATCAGCCGCACGCCGGGGCGTTTGAACAGCTGCACGCCGGTGACTTCGCGGCCAATGAGGTTGCTTTCGGGCGGGATCACCGCCTCGGTGAAGAATTTCATCTTGGATTTGTCGCTGAGCATCGCGGCCATGCTGTCGCGTTCGGGCAGCAGCCGCGGCGCGATGAAGCGCAGGTACACCATGCCATAGACAACCAGGATCAGCCCCAGCGGCGTGACCTCGAAAATGGTAAAGGGCGCCAGCCCCTGAGCCCGCGCCACACCGTCGACCAGAAGGTTCGTGGACGTGCCGATCAGCGTCAGCGTGCCGCCCAGAATCGCCGCATAGCTCAGCGGGATCAGCATCTTGGAGGCGGAGACATTCAGCGTGCGGGCAATCTGGATGAACACCGGGATCATCACCACCACCACCGGCGTGTTGGAGACCACCGCAGAGGCCGCCACCACAAAAGCCATCAGCAGGGCCACCGCCAGCCGGGGGCTGACCTCGGCCTTTTTCTTGGCAATCTGGGTGAAGGCATCCAGCGCCCCGGTGCGCACCAGCGCGCCCATAATGATGAACATTGCGGCAATGGTCCAGGGCGCCGGGTTGGACAGCACCGGCAGCGCCTGCTCGTAGGGCAGCACGCCGGTGGCCAGCATTGCGGCAACACCGGTGAGGGCAACCACCTCTGTCGGGTAGGTTTCGCGCAGGAAGGCCAGGAACATGGCCAGCACGATGACAATTGCCACCACGGCGCTGCCGGTATCACCAGAGAGGAAAAACTGCATGTACTGTGACTATGCCCATGTTGTTGTCGGCAGCGGTGTCGCAGCCGCAGGCGCGCGGCCACTGCGCAGTTTCCCCGAAACCGGGTGGCTGGGCAAGACGTTCAGCACGCCTTGGGGCCAGAGACCGGTATCGGGGATCTTTTTCAAGAATTCCTTATCCCGGCAGAACAGAAGCGGCGACCGCGCCCGTTTACCAGTGCCGCGGTCCGCATCAGGGGGCGGCCTCTTGCAGCAGCCCGCCGTTGCGCACCATGCGAATCTGCTTGGCAGCACCGGTGCGGTCGTCGGTTTCGACAAAGACGCCGGACAGCGTCGCCGCGCCATTGGCCGGGGTGAAGCGCGCCTTGGGCATGCCGGTCAGGAAGCGGCGCATCGGTTCGGCCTTGTCCATGCCGATGACAGAGTTGTAGTCCCCGCACATGCCCGCATCGGTCAGATAGCCGGTGCCCTCGGACAGGATCTGCGCATCCGCGGTCGGCACATGCGTATGGGTGCCCACCACCAGCGACGCGCGGCCGTTGCAGAAATGCCCCATCGCCATCTTCTCGGAGGTGGCCTCGCAATGCACATCGACGATGATCGCCTGCGCCAGCCCGCCGCGGGGATGCGATTTCAGCACGGCCTCCAGCCCGCCGAAGGGATCGTCAAAGGCCCGTTTCATGAACACCTGTCCCAGCACCTGCACCACGAGCACCTTGCGCCCGCCCGGCGCCTGAAACAGCCGGTATCCGCGCCCCGGTGCGCCCTTGGCAAAGTTCAGCGGCCGGATGACGCGCTGTTCCTTTTCAATGAATTGCAGCATGTCCTTCTGGTCGAAGGCATGATCGCCCAGCGTCAGGCAGTCAACGCCCGCGTCCAGCAGCAGCTTGGCGTGTTCGCCGCTCAGCCCCATGCCATTGGAGGCGTTTTCGCCATTCACCACAACAAAATCGAGCCGCCACTCGTCGCGCAGACGCGGCAGGGTTTCGGTGATGGCGCGGCGCCCGGCGCGGCCCATCACATCGCCAAGAAACAGAATTCGCATCCGCGGGTGGTACGCCGATGCGCCCGCCAGAACAAGGCCCGCGGCGCGCGCACAAAACTATTCTGAATGGTTTTGCCAAGATTTTTCACAAAAATCTTGGGGCGACGCGGGGCTCAGCGGCTGAATTGCAGGATGCGGCTCTCCGTCACCAGCATGTCCAGCGGCTGGTCGGTGGGCTCCAGCGGCAGATCGTCCGCCTCCTGCGCATCAAAGGCAAAGCCAATCGCCAGCGTCGCCCGCTTGCGGCGCAGCTGCTCCAGCGTGCGGTCATAGAAGCCGCCGCCATAGCCCAGCCGCCCGCCCTGCTCATCGAAGGCCACCAGCGGCACGATCAGGATTTCGGGCTCCATGAAGTCATCAACCTGCGGCACCATGGCGCCAAAGGGGCCTTCACGCAGCGCGCCCTCCGGTTGCCAGCGGCTGAACTTCAGCGGTAGCCCCGCCCCCATGATGACCGGCACGCCCACCGGACCATGGGCCGCCGCCTCTGCCATGGCGGGGCGGGGGTCGATCTCGGTGCGGATTGGCAGAAAGCCCGACAGCGGCACGCCGCGATAGCCCGCCAGAACTTCTGACAGGTGGCCCGCGGCGCCGGGGGTGTTGCGGTCAAACGCAGCCTTGCGGCGGGCAAAGGCGGCCTTGCGGGCGGTGGCTTTGCGTTCACTCAGATCGGCAGGGTTGGTCATAACGCGCTCCTACAGCAAGACAGCCGCGGCCAGGCCGAGGAAGGCAAAGAAGCCCACCACATCGGTCACCGTGGTGACAAAGGCCCCCGAGGCCAGGGCCGGGTCAATTCCGCTCTTCTCCAGTACAACCGGGATCACGGTGCCTGCCAGCCCCGCCACGACCATATTGACCACCATCGCGACGGCAATCACGCCGCCCAGCGCCGGGGAGCCGAACCAGATCAGCCCCACCAACCCCATCGCCACCGCAAAGATCAGCCCGTTGACCAGCCCCACCAGCACCTCACGCCGGATCACCCGCCAGACGTTGGAGCCGGTCAAGTCGCGGGTGGCAATAGCGCGCACCGCCACCGTCAGCGACTGGGTGCCCGCATTGCCGCCCATTGAAGCAACAATCGGCATCAAGACCGCCAGCGCCACGATCTGCGCAATCGCCGCCTCGAACTGGGCGATCACGAGCGAGGCCATCACCGCCGTCACCAGGTTCACCGCCAGCCAGGGGAATCGGCGCTTGGTGGTCTCGATCACCCGGTCAGCCAGCGAGCTTTCCTCGCCCACACCGGCCAGACGCAGGATGTCTTCTTCGTGTTCCTCGTCCAGCACCGCCATCGCGTCGTCGATGGTGATGACCCCGACCAGCCGCCCCTCGCCGTCCACCACGGGGGCCGAAATGAGGTGATACTGGTTGAAGGCGTAGGCCACGTCTTCCTCGTCCTGATCGGCGGGGATGACCTGAAAGGTGTCCTCCAGCAGGTCGGTCAGCGGCACCTCGCGTTTGGCGCCCATGATCCGGCCAAGGGTGACATTGCCCACCGGATGGGTGCGCGGATCGACGATCACCATGTGGTAGAACTGCTCTGGCAGGCCCTCGGATTCGCGCATGAAATCAATGGCCTGCCCGACATTCCAATGCTCCGGCGCCATCACCACCGCGCGTTGCATCAGGCGCCCGGCAGAGTTCTCCGGGAAGCTCAGCGACTGTTCGACGGCAACCCGGTCGGCATCCTCCAGCACATCGAGGATGGCTTCCTGCTGCGGCTCCTCGAGGTCCTCCAGCAGGTCGACCACATCGTCGCTTTCCAGCTCTCGCACCGCGTCCGCCAGCACCGAGGGGGTCAGCGTGGCGATCACCTCCTCGCGGATGCTTTCGTCCAGTTCCGACAGAATCTCACCGTCGAACTCGCGGTCATAAAGCCGGATCAGCCGCGCCCGGTCCGCCGAGTCGACCTGTTCCAGAAGGTCGGCGATGTCCGCTGCGTGCAAATGCTCCAGCAGGCCGGTCAGTTGCTGCTGGTCTCCCTGTTCCACCGCCAGCAAGACCTGCGTGACCAGCTGGCGGTCCAACTCGTAGGCGTCCTCGACGGGCGTTTCGCCGGTGATATTGTCGCCGCTGCTCATCTGGCACCCCCAGAACTCTTGTGAATATCTGCAAAATAGAAGAAGCGGTTACCGGAAAACAATGACAATGGCATAATTTACCGGAACTGATGCGCCGGGTACCCTGCATCCGGCGATTTGGCAAGAAAGGCTGCGACGATGAGCACGGAAACGATCCTGAAGGGCCAGGTGCTGAGTTTTGACGGCTCTCCGTTTGCGGGAGGGCGGCCCGAGGACGCCTGCCGGATCGACGAGGCCGTGGCGCTGCGCGATGGCAAAGTGGCCGCGGTGGGGACGCTGGCGGCGCTGCGGGCGGACATGCCGCAGGCCCCTGTCAGCGACCATGGCCCGCGGCTGATCCTGGCCGGATTTGTCGACGCCCATGTGCATTACCCGCAGACCGCCATCATCGCCAGCTGGGGCAAGCGGCTGATCGATTGGCTGAACAGCTATACGTTCCCCGAGGAGGAACGCTTTGGCGATCGCGCCTACGCCGATGAGATCGCCGCCCGCTATCTGGATCTGACGACGGCGCATGGCACCACCACGGTGGCCAGCTACTGCACCATCCACCCCGAAAGCGTGGAGGCGTTTTTCGCCGCTGCGCAGGCGCGTGGGCGGCGGGTGGTGGCGGGCAAAACCTGCATGGACCGCAATGCCCCCCCCGGCCTGCAGGACACCGCGCAAACGGCGCATGACCAGTCGGCGGCGCTGATTGCGCGCTGGCACCGGGTGGACCGGCTGGAATACGCCATCACGCCACGGTTCTCGCCAACCTCCACGCCAGAGCAGCTGGAGGCGCTCGGCGCCTTGTGGGCGCAGCATCCCGACTGCCTGATGCAAACCCATCTGAGCGAGCAGACCGACGAGATCGCATGGGTGAAATCGCTGTTCCCGCAGGCACGGGACTATCTGGACACCTATGAGGAGTTCGGCCTGCTGGGCGCGCGCGGTCTGTATGGCCACGCCATCCATCTGGAGGAGCGCGAGCGCCACCGGCTGCGCGACTACGGCGCGGCGCTGGTGCATTGCCCGACGTCGAACACCTTTATCGGTTCCGGCCTGTTCGACCTGCACGGGCTGATGGCAGAGGGGCAGCGCATCGGCCTTGCCACCGACACCGGCGGTGGTTCCAGCTTTTCCATGCTGCGCACCATGGCGGCGGCTTATGAGATCGGCCAGTTGCGCGGCACGCCGCTGCATGCGGCGCAGCTGTTGTGGCTGGCGACCCAAGGATCGGCCACGGCGCTGCGCATGCAGGACAAGATCGGCAACATCGCACCCGGCATGGAGGCGGATTTGGTGGTGCTGGACCTCGGCTCGACCCCGGCGATCGCGCAGCGCAGCGCCCGCGCCGAGGATGTTTGGGAGGCGGTGTTCCCGACCCTCATGATGGGCGACGACCGCGCGATTGCCGAGGTCTGGATCGGCGGCCGCCGGGTGTAGGGAGAGACGCGGGCGCGCCTCTGCCCTCGGCATTGGGTATTTTCAGAAAGATGACGCCAGCGCCTGCGCCAACCTGCCGTGGCGTTCGATCAGCTGCGGCAGGTCAAGCGTGGTGATCTCGCCGCCGCGGATGATCTGCTTGCCCTCGACAAACAGGTGTTTGACCTGCGTGGGACCCGCCAGCAGCAGCGCCGCCGGATCCCAGCTGCCGCTGGAGGCGATGCCGGTGGTGTCCCAGACGGCCACGTCGGCGCGTTTGCCCGGTTGCAACCGACCGCAGTCAGGACGGCCCAGAACATCGGCGCCGCCGCGGGTGGCGATCTCCAGCGTTTCATAGGCGCTCATCGCGTCGGCGCCATTGGCCACCCGTTGCAGCAGCATGGCCTGCCGGGCCTCGGCGCTGAGACTGGCCATGTCGTTGCTGGCGGAGCCGTCGACGCCCAGCCCCACCGCAACACCCGCGTCCCGCATGGCGCGCACCGGCGCGATGCCGCTGCCCAGGCGACAGTTGGAACAGGGACAATGCGCCACTCCGGTTCGGGTTCTGGCAAAGAGATCAATCTCTTGCACATCGAGTTTGACGCAATGCGCGTGCCAGACGTCGTCACCAGTCCAGCCCAGTTCCTCAGCGTACTGGCCGGGGCGACAGCCGAATTTCTCTTGGGAATACGCGATGTCCTCGTCGTTTTCGGCCAGGTGGGTGTGCAGCATCACCCCCTTGTCCCGCGCCAGCAGCGCCGCATCGCGCATCAGGTCGCGGCTGACCGAGAAGGGCGAGCATGGCGCCAGGCCGACGCGGCACATGGAGCCTTCGGACGCGTCGTGAAAGCTGTCCACCACCCGGATCATGTCGTCGAGGATGGCCCGTTCATCTTCGACCAGGCTGTCGGGCGGCAGGCCGCCGTCACTTTCGCCGATGCTCATGGCGCCGCGGGTCGGGTGAAACCGCAGGCCGATCTCGCGGGCGGCGTGGATCGTGTCCTCCAGCCGGGAGCCGTTGGGGTAGAGATAGAGGTGGTCGGAGCTGAGCGTGCAGCCCGAGAGCGCCAGTTCCGCAAGGCCGAGTTGGGCGGAGGTGAACATCTCATCCGGGGTGAAGCGGGCCCAGATCGGGTAAAGCCGCTGCAGCCAGCCGAACAGCAGCGCGTCCTGCGCCCCCGGCACCGCGCGGGTCAGGTTCTGGTACAGATGGTGGTGGGTGTTCACCAGCCCCGGGGTCACCACGCAGCCGCGGCCCGAAACGATCTCGCCCGCCGTCTGCAGCCCCTGCCCGACACACGCAATCTGGCCGCCGCGGATCAGCACGTCGGCACCGTGCAACACCCGGCGGGCATCGTCCATGGTCAGGACGGTATCGGCATTTTGAATCAGGATTTCTGCCGTCATCACACACTCCTTTTGACAGCCCGCTTCATAGGAATGTGTGGAGCGCGGTGGAAAACGGGACAAGAACCGCGCCGCCCCACAATATGGGGGGCACGCGGGCTTTTCAAGCCGCTCAGCCGCCGTTCAGAAGCGCTAGCGCCGCACGGTGCAGCTCCGGAGTGGCGGCGGCGATCACCTGGCCGCCGTCATGCACCGGCCCGCCCTGCCAGTCCGTAACCAAGCCGCCTGCGGCCTGGATTACAGCAATCGGGGCCTGGATGTCATAGGCGTTGAGGCCTGCCTCGATCACCAGATCCACCTGCCCCGCCGCAAGCAGCGCATAGGCATAGCAATCCATCCCGAAACGGGTCAGCCGCACGCGGGCGGCGACGCGCTCAAAGCCTGCCCGCTCGGCGGCGGTGCCGACCTCTGGGAAGGTGGTGAAGAGGATGGCCTCCTCCAGCGCGGCTGTTGTGCGGGTTTTCAAGGGCGCTTGCCCCAGCGGGCCGGTCATGAAGGCCGCACCCGGACCGCCGCAGAACCGCTCGCCGGTGTAGGGCTGGTCGATCACCCCCAGGAAGGGGCCGCCCGCGTCACCGAGCGCGATCAGCACGCCCCAGGTCGGGGTACCACTGATGAAACCGCGGGTGCCGTCAATCGGATCCAGAACCCAAGTGCGCCCGGAGGTGCCGACGGTTGTGCCAAATTCCTCGCCCAGGATGGCATCCTGCGGGCGCAGCTCCGCCAGCACGGCGCGCATCGCCTGTTCGGCGGCGCGGTCTGCCACGGTGACCGGGTCAAACCCCTGTGCCAGCTTGTTTTCAGCTGTCAGACTGGTGCTGCGGAAATGCGGCAGGATGGCGGCGCGGGCGGCGTCTGCCATTCTGTGCGCAACGTCAAGATCGGAGATGTCGGCCTGTGTCATGCTGAAACGGGTGCCATCCGGAGGCGACCATTGCAAGTATAAATGCGCAGGCGCACAGGCGCCGAGGGTCTGCCGCGCAGAGCAAGCCGGACCCCACAGATCAGTGGGCGGTTTTCTGTCATAGTTTGTCTTTGCAGGCCGGTTTTCACCCCGCCCAACAGCCCTGCGCCCATGACCGTCGGGATGTCTGGCTGTCGCCCCCTAGGCCCGTTTGGCGAACGACTATCACGGAACAGCACCCTTGGTGCTGCTCCGTGTCGGATTTATTCGGGCCGACCAGGTTCCGGGCGATCAGGCTGCGTCGCTCAGTACGCGGGCCAGTTCGAACAGGCGGCGGCGCTGGTTCTCCGGGATCGCATAGTAGGACCGCACCAAGTCCAGTGCTTCCTTGTCCCCCATCAGATCCTCCGGCACGGCGGGCTTGTCGCCGGTCGCCTTGTCCTCGTCCTGCAAACCTTCGAAAAAGAAGCTGACAGACACCTCAAGCGTGTCCGCGATGTCCCAGAGCCGGGACGCGCTGACCCGGTTGGCACCGGTTTCATACTTTTGAATTTGCTGGAACTTGATACCGACCTGTTCGGCCAGCTGCTGCTGTGTCATACCAATCAGCCACCGGCGGTGGCGAATGCGCTTTCCCACATGCACGTCAACGGGATGAGCCATGCGTTTCTCCTAAATCTGTAAATCCGGTTGCATCCCGGATCACCTCTACCATCAAACCAGGTTCGGCAGCGCCTAAATCCTGCCGGAAACACGGTTCCCCATCAGGGCAATCCAAGCTCAACCTCCAAGTAAAAGTGTACAACCATTGCGATTGATTGCAAGAACGCAAACGCCCCGTGCGCAAATCGCACACCCAAATGATTGATTTCCCCTGCCATTTTTTAAACGTTTTATTGACAGGTAACTGTAGATCCGGCCCCTCCCCAGAAATAGCGAGGTGAAGCTGCCTGTGATACCCACCCAATGTGGTCGGCGAATCACCCTGATTCCCGCACAAGCTGAGGAGACGACATGCAGGCATTTCAGGTGAACAGCTTTGACAGCCCGGCGGTCCTGACCGCGCTCGCCGCCCCCCGGCCCGGCCCCGGCCAGGTCGCGGTCGCCTTGCGCGCCTGCGGGTTGAACTTTGCCGATCTGCTGATGCAGACGGGCCAGTATCAGGACACGCCCAAACCGCCCTTCACCCTGGGGCTGGAGGCCGCGGGCGTTGTCACCGAGCTGGGCGCGGGCGCCGAAGGGTTCGCGCCGGGCGACCGGGTGGCGGTCTTTGCAGGTGCGGGCGGTCTGGCTGAGGTCGGGGTATTTGACGCGGCGCGGCTGATCCACATCCCCGACACAATGCACTTTGAGCACGCAGCAGCGATGCAGATCGCCTATGGCACCAGCCACATCGCCCTGGACCACTGTGCGCGACTGCAACCGGGCGAGACGCTGCTGGTGACCGGTGCAGCCGGCGGTGTCGGGCTGACCGCGGTGGAGATCGGCAAGCTGATGGGCGCCACGGTGATCGCCCAGGCGCGCAACCGGGCCAAGCTGGAGGTCGCCGCCGCCGCCGGCGCCGATCACCTGATCGACGCCGAGCAGGATCTGCGCCGCGCGGTCAAGGATCTGGGCGGTGCGGATGTGGTTTATGACGCCGTGGGCGGTGACGTGTGGACCGCTGCTTTCCGCGCGGCCAACCCCGGTGCGCGGCTGCTGCCGATCGGATTTGCCGGCGGCGCGGTGCCGCAGATCCCGGCCAATCACTTGCTGGTCAAAAACCTGACGGTGATCGGTTTCTATCTGGGCGGCTACATGAAAATCCGGCCCGAAGTTGTGCGACGCTCCTTCGAGACGCTGTTTGCTTGGCACGGCGAAGGCCGCATCAAGCCGCATATCAGCCATTGCCTGCCGCTGGCCTGCGCTGACGAGGGGCTGGAGCTCCTGCGCAGCCGCGCCTCCACCGGCAAGGTGGTCATCACCATGGGCGCCGACACCTGAGGCCGGGCGCGGGACCCGGCCCTGCGCCGCTCGGGCCTAGCTCGCGACCCGCAGCGGCACCGAGCGCATGGTTGAAAAACCCTGCCGGATCAAGCTGGCCAGTTCCTCGACATAGGGCGCGCGCACCTTGTCGCCGCCATAAAGGTTGATGTGCTGCCCCGGCAGTTCCGGCAGCGCACCGCCGTGGTCGATCAGTTCCTGATGCGGCGGCTGGGTGCCTTCCAGCAGAACCCCCACCGCCAGATCAGCGCTGACCGTGGCCTCGACCGTGCGGTCGGATTCACTGTCGAGCGCCATCTCCCATTTGCGCCCCGCCGCATCCAGCGCCGCCGTCGCCACCGAGCGGAAACTGCAGTTGCGGCAGAACCCCAGCCGCAGCGGCCGCTGCCGCCAGGCCGAACCGTTCACCGCCCCGACCCAGCGCAGCGGCATTTTGTGAATGGTCTCGCTGCCCGGCTCGGCGCCGGTTTCGGTGGTCAGGATCAGGTCCAGCCTGCCACGGGAGAAGCCGTCCTTCAGCTCGCGGGTGTTGGAGGTCAGCAGATTGACGTTCACCCGCGGGAAGCTGGCGTTGAACCGCTGCAACACCTGCGGGATCGCCGGGTAGACGATGTCATGCGGCACGCCGAGGATCACCTCGCCCTCGTACGCCTGATCGGTAAGCCGCCCGATCACCTCGTCGTTCAGCGCCACCATGCGACGGGCATAGGCCAGCAGCTGCTCGCCCGAAGCGGTGAGCGCTATGCCGCGCCCGGAACGGTCCAGCAGGTTCAGCCCCAGCACGTCCTCCAGCCGCTTGAGCTGCATCGAGACCGCCGATTGGGTCAGGTGCAAAAAGCCCGCCGCCCGCGTCACGCCGCCATGGTCCGCCACCGCTACAAAGGAGCGCAGCGTGGTTACATCGAGATTTCTAGCCATCACAACACCTGATGCTTGCCATCAAAAACATTCGTTTTGAAAATATGACAGAGGACGGCATATATATCAACATAATTGATCGCCCCAAAGGTAAGCATCACAAACCCCACTGAAGGACCCGTCGCCATGACCCACGCAACAGCCTCTCGCCCCGCCTGCTGCACCCCGCATAAGCCGAAGCTTTCGCTGTTCAGCCGCCTGCGCCTGTACATGGCGGTCCGCCGCCAGCGGGACCACCTCGCGGCACTGGACGACCGGGCCCTCAAGGACATCGGGCTGACCCGCGCCGAAGCCGAGACCGAGGCCGACCGCGGTTTTTGGAGCGCACCGGCCCACTGGCTGCGCTGAGCTGCCGAACCGACCGTTCCCCGGTTTTCCACGGGCTGCCTGCGGGCGGCCCGTTTGCTTGGTTTTTCATGTATTTCTTTGCCGGAAATACTTGAACAGCAACGCCGTTGCCCCGATATTCAACGAGAAAGCTGCGGCTGGCGTCCCCGGACCCGTGTCGGCAGCGAGGGAGTAGATTACGGAGACCACCTGAGATGGCACAATTCGACACCATCCGCTCTGCCGCCGGCGCCAGCGCCGCGCAGATCGATGCGGGCCTACGCGCCCACATGAACAAAGTCTACGGAACCATGGCCGTGGGCACGTTCATCACCTTTCTGGCCGCCTGGGCCATTTCCGGGCTGGCCGTAACCGCTGACCCGGCGAATGCCGTGGCCCAGCTGAACAGCGACAAATATCTGACCAACATCGGCTATGCGCTGTACGCCTCGCCGCTGAAGTGGGTCATCATGTTTGCCCCGCTGGCCTTTGTGTTCGGCATCGGCGCCGCTGCCAACCGTATGTCCGCGGCTGGTGTGCAGCTGCTGTTCTACGCTTTTGCCACCGTTATGGGCCTGTCGATCAGCTCGATCTTCCTGGTGTTCACCGGCGAAAGCATCGTGCAGGTGTTCCTGATCACCTCGATCGCCTTCGCGGGTCTGTCGCTGGTTGGCTACACCACCAAGAAGGACCTGTCCGGCATGGGCGCCTTCCTGATCATGGGTCTGATCGGCCTGATCGTGGCCTCGATCGTCAACATCTTCCTGGCCTCCTCGGCCATGGCGTTTGCGATCTCGGTCATTGGTGTGCTGATCTTTGCAGGCCTCACCGCCTATGACACCCAGCGGATCAAGAACGACTACCTGCAGCACGCCCACATGGGCGACCAGGAATGGCTGGCAAAATCCGCCATCATGGGCGCGCTGAGCCTGTATCTGGACTTCATCAACATGTTCATGATGCTGCTCCAGCTGCTGGGCAATCGCGAATAAGCGACCCAGACAATCCAGACACAGCGGGGGCGGATCTGAGAGGATCCGCCCCTTTTCCGTTTTGGCGGGGACGACGACAAGAAAGCAGTTTTGAGATGCAAATCGTTGATATTCCCGCAACCGGAGCCGACCGGTTGCTGCCGTTGCTGAAGGACCTGCACGCCCTGCATGCGGCGCATCAGCCGAGCCGCCACCTTGCCGCCCCCGCAGAGACAGAGCTGTCGGCGTGGCTGACGGGCTGGCTGGCGGAGGACGGCGTCACCGCGCTGGCGGCGGAAAGCCCGCAGGGCGCAGTGCTGGGCTATGCGATCTACCAGACTGAGGCGCGCCCGGCGCTGCCGGTCCGCGCCGCGGAGACCCGCGCGATGCTGCACCATATCGCGGTGAGCGAGAACTGGCGGCGCATGGGCGTCGGCAAGGCCCTGGTGCACGCGGTGCGCACGCGCGCCCTGGCCGCGGGCGCGACGGTACTGGCGACAACTTACGCGCCGTTCAACACCGCCTCTGCCGGGCTGATGCAGAGCATGGGGCTGGAACCGGTTCTGACCATGGCCGAGTGGCGGGCCTGACCTTCGCCCCCTCTTGCGACGCCAGGCGCGCGATCAGCCGTCGGCGGGCAGCGGACACGCCACCCCGGCCGACAGCGCAAGGGTGCCCCGGGCCCCGGAGATCCGCACAACGTCGCCCGCAGGACGGCAGCCCGTAAGCTCGGTCACCAAGGCCTGGAACTGCTGATCGCCGATCTGCGGCAGGGTTGGCAGCAGGCTGCCCTCAGCAGCGCTGAGAACGGCCGTTCCTGCGCCTGCGGCCTGCATCACCGCCAGCGTCAGTTTTCGCCCCATCAGGCGCAGCGCCTGACGCTGCACCGCCCCCGTGTCGCCGTCCCTGGCAGCTGCTGGCGGGGCCGCGTCGGAAGCCGCGGTTGCCGCCAAGGTCCGAACAGAGACCAGTGGTGCCAACGGTACCGCGATGCCGGGCTGAAAAGAACTGGACACCGGCGCCCCGACCACTGCCAGAAGCGTTGAAATGAGTAAAACCCGCACCGCACATCCCCCCGAATGTTCAAAAACCCACGTCTGCCAGGCTAGGCCGACAATGCGGCACAAACATGCTGCAGCGCGCCGTGCGGGGAGACAGGCGGCGGGAAGTTGCGGACAAGTTTAACAATTCGTAAACGCAAAACGGGCCGCGGCAGCCGCGACCCGTTTTGATATTCTTCCCGAGGGGAAAGGCTTACTTGATCTTGCCTTCCTTGTACTCGACGTGCTTGCGGACAACCGGGTCGTACTTCCGCACGACCATTTTCTCGGTCATGGTACGGGCGTTCTTCTTGGTGACATAGAAGTGGCCGGTGCCCGCGCTCGAGTTCAGGCGGATCTTGATGGTGGTCGGCTTCGCCATGGTGCTTCTCCTGCGTCCGGAAAGGCTGGAAGCCCTTCGGTAAATTCCTGTCTGAAGCCCGGCTTTTACCCGCCCCAGCCTGCAAGTCAATAGGTTTCTCCCCGGCCCTGGGGGATTTATGCACAGAAGGCCTGTAAGCCGGATCCTGTCCCCCCAACCCCGTGGGATTGGGATCGATGACCATTCATCTGGGCAGCACATTGCTGCGCCGCTCTAGCTGCCAACCCGGTCCCTCTCGGCTGAAGCGAACCTAGCGGCGGTTTTCCGGAAGCCCGGAACCTGCCCGCGCGGGGACCCTATTTGGCATTGCTCCCGGTGGGGCTTGCCGTGCCGCCCCTGTTGCCAGGGGCGCGGTGGGCTCTTACCCCACCGTTTCACCCTTACCCGCGCGGCTGATCCCTTGGCGAACCGCAGGGCCGGCGGGCGGTCTGTTTTCTGTGGCGCTTTCCGTCGGGTCTCCCCGCCCGGGCGTTACCCGGCACCGTTGCTTCATGGAGTCCGGACTTTCCTCGCGGGGGCAAGCCCCACGCGGCCATCCAGCCTTCTGTGCGGGTCGAGGCCTAGGAACTATGCCCGGCGGCGTCAAGCGCATAGTTTGACACAGGGGCGTCGCCCGGCTTGGCCATGCGGCCGAATTCCCCGCTGCGCGCGGCGGTGCCGCGCACGGGTCAGACCTGCCGCGCCATCCCGCCGAGCGCTGCGAAATCCGCGCCGCACAGCGCCCCCCTGCCCCAGGGGCGAAAGCGCAGCCGGACCGCCTGCAAAAGCGCCTCATCCGTCGTCGGCGCAGTAAAACCGGCAGCCTGGGCGGCGGCGCGGAAGGCTTGGACGTTGGGCGCGCCCGGCTCTTCGCCGTTGCCGCCAGCCGTCGCCAGCCCCTGTCGCGCCAGCCGCACCCAATCGAACCTCGGACCGGGATCGAATTTACGCCCCGGGGCCATGCAGGAATGGCCGATGACACCGCTGGGCGGGATCTGCCAACGGGCCATGATGCCCCGCATCAACGCCTCCAGCCGGGTCATTTGCGACGCGCTGAACGGATGGGTGCCGCGGTTATCAAGCTCAATCCCGATGGAGCGGGAATTGATGTCCTCCTGCCCGCACCAGGTGCCCGCCCCGGCGTGCCAGGCGCGGTCAGCCTCGGCCACCATTTGCCACAAAGAGCCGTCCGCACCGATCAGGTAATGCGCCGAGACCTCGGACGCGGGGTCGCACAGCCGGTCCAGCGCCGCGCTGGCGCTGTCCATGGCCGTGTAATGCAGGACGATCAGCGTGGGGGGCAGCCCGCCCCGGCGCACACCGTAATTCGGGCTGGGCCGCCAGCTTGCGCCCTCTGTCGCTGCCTCTGTCGGGGAGGCCACGGCGGTCAGTTCCGCACCACCTGCCGATAGGGTGACGGATCCCAGCCACAGGCGTAGCCATCGCCGTCCGGGTCCAGCGCCTGGCGGTCCCGCTTGGGGCCACCGGCCTCGAGGAAGGCGATCTGGGCCTGGTCGGGCGAGGCAAAGGCGGCGCAATTGCGCTGGTTGCGCGCGCTGAGGTTCAACCCGGAGCGGCTGTAGATGCGCACGCCCTTGGGATTGGAGGTGCTGAGCGCGTAGCGCACGATGTTGGGGCCGATATCCTCGGTCCCTTGCGGCACCGCCACGGGCTGCACCTGTTGATACTGCGCGCGTTGGCGCTCCAGCCGGGCCGCGTCACTTTCGATCGACTGGCGGGCGGCAACGGCCTCAAAATCGTTCTCGTCCGAGATGCCGACATTCCCGGCCAGTTGCGGCGCCGGGTTGTCAGGGCTGGCCTCCAGCGGAGCGACGCCGGAGTTGGCCCGGCTGGCCGCCAGCGCCGCGGCGGTTTCGCGGGCAAGATCGGCGTCGCTGCCCGGACGCGCGGCGGCAGGCACGGAGGCGCTGCTGCGGAAGGTTCCTGCGGCCGCGGTGGACCCGGCGCTGCGCTGCGCCGCGGCGACCTGATAGGGCTCGCTGGACACCCGCGCTGGCGGCACCAGAGGCGCACCTGTGATGGTGGTGCCGACAGCGGGCGGCGGCGCGAAGGGATCGCCGTCGATGCCAACGCCTGCGGCGCTGTCGGGAACCTGAGGGGAACAGGCAGCCATAACCAGGAGGCTGCCTGCGGCGGCGTAGGATGCGAATGCGCGCATGGGGTTACCTGTCTGCTCTGCTCACGTGCTGAGGCCGAGGTTTACCACCATTGCTGCGGCTTGGCTACAAAGCCCGCCGCCGTCTCAAGCGCATAGGCGGTGTTCAGCAAATCGCCCTCTTCCCAGGGTTTGCCGATCAGCTGAAGGCCCAGCGGCAGACCCTTGGCGTCCAACCCGGCAGGTACCACAATGCCCGGCAGGCCGGCCAGGTTCACCGTGACCGTGAAGACATCGTTCAGGTACATCTGCACCGGATCCGCCTCTGTCATCTCACCCAGCCCAAAGGCCGCCGAGGGCGTGGCCGGGGTCAGGATGGCGTCGACACCTGCGGCAAAGACGTCTTCGAAGTCTTTCTTGATCAGGGTGCGGACTTTGCGGGCGCGGTTGTAGTAGGCGTCATAGAATCCCGCCGACAGGACGTAAGTGCCAACCATGACGCGGCGCTGCACCTCGGGGCCAAAGCCTGCGGCGCGGGTCTTTTCGTACATCTCGGTGATGCCGTCGCCCGCCTCCAGCGTGGCGCGCTGGCCGTAGCGCACGCCATCATAACGCGCGAGATTCGACGAGGCCTCCGCCGGGGCAATCACGTAATACGCCGGCAGCGCGTATTTGGTGTGCGGCAGCGAAATGTCGACGATCTCGGCGCCCGCAGCCTTCAGCATCTCGGCGCCGTCCGCCCAGAGTTTGCTGATTGCTTCCGGCATGCCGTCCATGCGGTATTCCTTGGGGATACCGATTTTCTTGCCGCGGATGTCGCCGGTCAGCATCGCCTCGAAATCCGGCACCGCCAGATCGGCGCTGGTGGAATCCTTGGGATCGTGGCCGCACATCGCCTCGAGCATGATCGCCGCGTCGCGCACCGATTTGGTCATCGGCCCTGCCTGATCCAGCGAGGAGGCAAAGGCCACAACGCCCCAGCGCGAACAGCGCCCATAGGTGGGCTTGATGCCCACGGTGCCGGTAAAGGCCGCGGGCTGGCGGATCGAGCCGCCGGTGTCGGTGCCGGTGGCGGCCAGACACAGATCCGCTGCAACGGCCGAGGCCGAGCCGCCGGAGGAGCCGCCGGGGGTCAGCTCGGCGGTGTCGCCATCGCGCCGCCAGGGGCTGACCGCATTGCCATAGGCCGAGGTCTCGTTCGAGGACCCCATGGCGAATTCGTCCATGTTCAGCTTGCCCAGCATCACAGCGCCGGCATCGGCCAGCTGCTGCGAGACGGTGGATTCATACTCGGGCTTGAAGCCTTCGAGGATGTTGGACGCTGCCTGGCTGGGCACGCCCTTGGTGCAGAACAGATCCTTGATGCCCACCGGCAGGCCGCACATGGAGGGCGCGTCACCCGCCTTGATGCGCGCATCTGCCGCGCGGGCGCGCTCCAGCGCGATGTCGGGGGTTTTGTGCACAAATGCGTTCAGCGCATCGGCTGCATCAATCGCCTTGAGACAGGCCTCTGTCAGCTCAACCGAGGTGGTGTCGCCCTTGCGCAGCGCGTCGCGAGCCTCTGCCAGGCCCAGTTTGTTCAGATCGCTCATGTCTCTTACTCCACAACCTTGGGCACTGCGAAAAAGCCTTCGCGGGCGTCCGGCGCATTGGCCAGGACCTTGTCCTGCTGGCTGCCGTCGGTCACTTCATCCTTGCGACGCTTGAGCCGCTGCGGGGTGACGGAGGTCATTGGCTCAACGCCCTCGACATCCACCTCGTTCAGCTGTTCGATGAAGCCCAGGATGTTGTTGAATTCGTCTGCCAGCGCCGGCAGCGCGTCATCCTCGACCTTGATCCGGGCCAGTTTGGCCACCTTGGCGGCGGTGCTTTGGTCAATCGACATGGAAACCCTCATCTCGTGTTGGCTAGGCATTTACCGCCGCAAGGGGCGCGCCGCAAGCCTGCAAGGGCGAACAGGCGCATCTGTCCGCCGCAACGGCGATTTTACGGGCGCCAGCGCATTCCATTTCCGCCGCGGGCTGATAGGCTGGCGCGTGATTGGCAACCTGCAACGGCATAAGGAATTTGGCAATGAAGGTGATTTGGCTGGGGCATGGCTCCTTTCGCATTGAAACCGCAGGTCAGGTGCTGCTGGTGGACCCCTGGCTGAGCGGCAATCCGGTGCTGGCCGAAGAACAGCACGAGGCCGCGATCGAAGGCGCCACCCATATCGTGCTGACCCATGTGCATTTCGACCACGTGATTGACGTGCTGCCGCTGGCCAAACGGCTGGGCGTGCCGGTGGTGGGCCAGTACGACCTGATGGGCCTGTGGGCGGAGACCGAAGAGATCGAGACCATCGGTTTCAACAAAGGCGGCACGGTGGATCTGGGCGGGGTGCAGTTGACGATGGTGCCGGCCTCGCACAGTTCCACCTTTTCGACGCCCGAGGGGCTGCGCACCGGCGGCAGCGAGGTGGGCTACATGCTCCGTGCCGAAGGCAAGACCGTCTACCTGTCGGGGGATACCGACATCATGGCCGATATGGACTGGATGGGCGATTTCTACAAACCCGACGTGGGCATCCTGTCGGCAGGCGGGCATTTCACCATGGACATGAAGGGCGCGGCCTATGCGGCCAAGCGCTACTTCAACTTCAAGACCGTGATCCCCTGCCATTACAAAAGCTTCCCGATCCTGGAGCAATCGGCGCAGGCCTTGATCGAGGCTTTGCCGGACGTGGATGTGATCGAGCCCGAGGTGATGGCGCCGATCGAGATCTGAACCGGTTCCTGGGCGGGACAGCGTGTGCTCCCGCCCGCTCCTGGACCTGCCAAGCAGATCCGCAGCCGTTGGGCCGCGCACCGGGCCTGTCGGCCCGGCGCGGCGCCAGGTTCAGACGACGGCTTGCAGCTGCGGCGGCGTGAAGTCCGCCCGCGCCGCCGCCGCGCGATCACGACAGATGCAGCCGCGCGCGTGGTCATTCACCAGCCCCATCGCCTGCATGAAGGCAAAGGCGGTGGTGGGACCGACAAATTTCCACCCCCGCTTCTTCAACGCCTTGGACAGCGCAACGGAGTCAGGGGTCGTGGCGGCGGTCTGCGGCACCGGCAGGTCTTCGGGCTTTGGCTCAAAGCTCCAGAAAAACGCCGCCAGGGAGCCCGCCTTCGCCACCAGCTCCTGTGCGCGTGCGGCGTTGTTGATCACCGCCTCGATCTTGCCGCGATGGCGGATGATGCCCTTGTCCTGCAAGAGCCGTTCCACATCCGCGGGGCCAAAACCTGCCATCACGTTGAAATCAAAGCCGACAAAGGCGGCGCGGAAGTTCTCGCGCTTGTCAAGGATTGTGCGCCAGCTAAGACCGGACTGAAAGCTTTCGAGGCAGACCTTCTCGAACAGGCGGATGTCATCGCCCACGGGGTAGCCCCACTCCTCGTCGTGGTAGCGCAGGAAATCCGGCGCAGAGGCGGCCCAAGCGCACCGTGGCTGACCATCGGGGGCGATGTAGGTGCGGTTCATTCCTCAGCCCGCAAGAAATCCAGTCGCGGGTCCATCATGGTGGGGGCCACGCCGATGATCTCCGGCTCTACCACTCCGTTGGTCACAAAAGGATCCTTCGCCACGCGCGCGGTCAGCGTCGCCTCGTCTTCCCCAACGGCGAGGATCGCACCGCCTTCGCCGTCGGTCATGGACCCGGCCGCGAGAAAGACGCCATCCTCGAATCCCTGCTGAATCCAGGCCTTATGGCCCTCGAGAAACTCCGCCAGGCGGTCCTTTTCAGCCGCAAATGAGAGCAGAATGAAGTACATGTGTGTCTCCTTTGGTGTAAACTATTCGGCATGACCCGGCGGCAGCTGTCCCCAAGACCAAGCCTGCGTATGGTCCGCTTCGCACTCGATGACACCCGCAGCACCAAGGCCCGAGCCAGCGCCGTCAGCGTCGTTCGGCGAAGAAATCCCGCAGCATCTCGCTGGCCTCCGTTTCGGCAATGCCGTCATAAACCTCTGGCACATGATGTGCCTGCGGGTGCGAGAACACGCAGGCACCATGGGCGACGCCGCCGGATTTCGGGTCCGACGCCCCGTAATACACCCGCCGGATGCGGGCGGCGGCGATGGCGGCGGCGCACATCGCGCAAGGCTCCAACGTCACATAGAGATCATAACCAGTCAGACGCTCGCGGCCCAGGCGAGCGCAGGCGTCGCGGATCGTCAGGATCTCGGCATGGGCGGTGGGGTCGTTCAGCTCGCGGGTGCGATTGCCGGCCAGCGCCGCCACCTGCCCGTCAGGCGCGATCAGCACAGCGCCCACCGGCACCTCGCCGCGGCTGGCGGCGGCACGCGCCTGCTCCAGCGCCTTGTCCATATGCGATTTGAATGCCATGCCCCTTCCTGCCCGCGATTGCGCGCTTTCGCAAGGCGGCGGAATGTTCTATGGCAATCTCATGAGCAAAACACCCGCATCCCCCAAGGGCAAACCGGCCCCCAAAGCCGCGGCAGGCAAAGCGCCCGCCGCCAATCCGACTGACGGCAAGACGCCCGAGGGCGACCGTATCGCCAAGGTGCTGTCGCGCGCCGGCGTGGCCTCGCGCCGCGAGGCCGAACGGATGATCGCCGAGGGCCGTGTGTCGGTGAACGGCGCGATAATCGACAGCCCGGCCCTGAACGTCTCTGCGCAGGATCGCATCAGCGTCGATGGCCAGCCCCTGCCCGAGGCCGAGGCACCGCGGATGTGGCTGTATTACAAACCCATCGGGTTGGTGACTTCGAACAGCGACGAGAAGGGCCGCAAGACCATTTTCGACGAGCTGCCCGAGGATCTGCCGCGGGTGATGACGGTGGGGCGGCTTGACATCAACTCCGAGGGGCTGCTGCTGCTGACCAATGACGGCGCCATCAAGCGCAAGCTGGAGCTGCCCGCGACTGGATGGCTGCGCCGCTACCGTGTCCGCATCAATGGCCGCCCGCGGGACGAGGATTTTGCGCCGCTGCGCAAGGGAGCCGTGATCGACGGTGAGACCTTCCAGCCGATGACCGTGTCGCTGGACCGCCAGCAGGGCGCCAATGCCTGGCTGACCGTGGGCCTGCGCGAGGGCAAGAACCGCGAAATCCGCCGCGCGATGGAATACGTCGGTTTCAACGTGAACCGGCTGCTGCGGGTGTCCTATGGCCCGTTCCAGCTGGGCGAGCTGAAGCCGGGCGAGGTCGAGGAGCTGCGGTCGCGGGTGGTGCGCGACCAGCTGGGGCTGGAGCCGGAAGAGGAAAAGTCTGCCGCCCGCCCAACCCGTCCGAGCCGCGCCCGTGGCAAGCCGGGGAGCAAGCCGGGCGGCAAACCGGGCAGCAGGCCGGGGACCGGGACCGCGGCAAGAGCCGGTGGCGCCGCAGGCAAGCCCGGCGGCCGACCGGGCGGCGGGTTTGGCGGCAAGCCCGCTGACAGGGCTCCCCGGTCCGCGGCCGACAAACCGGGGCAGAAAGGTCCCGGGGGCCGCAGCAGTGGCGGTGGCCGGGGCACGACCCAGGGTGCAGGTCGACCCGCACCGCGCGGTGGTGGCAAGCCCTCTGGTGGCAAGAAACCCCGGCGCTGAGGCATTTGCGGCAGACTTCCCCCTAGTAAGATCGTCGACTATCCCCTAGATTTCCAATCAGTTAATCGTTTCTGGCTGCTTGGGGGATGCTCGCGTGCAAAATATTGCCTATGCTGCCCTACTGATCTTGTTGCTCGGGCTGAGCACCGGTTGGATCGTGGGGGGCTGAACCGATGGCACAGCGTTACGGCGGCAAATACAGCCCCGACGAAAAAACCACCGATTCAGCCGCGCCCGCGGGCGCTCCCCCGGCGCGGCGCCAGTCCCGAATACAGGTCGATCCGGTTGGCCTGCGCGCGAACCTGATGTTTGTGCCCCCGGCGCTGCTGGCGCTGTTGTCGCTGACGGACGGGGCCACCGGACTGGCACTGGGGCTGGTCGGGGCGCTGTCGTGGACGGCTGGTGCTGTGATGCTGCGCGAAGGGTTGAAAGCCGAGGCCGCCTATGACGCCCGCAAGGTGGCGCGCCGCCCCGCCCTGCCCCGCAAGATCCTCGCTGCCGTTCTGACAGGCGCAGGGGCTGCGCTGGCTGCCTGGAAGGGCGAGCCGGGGCTGCTGGCCGCTGCGATCTATGCCGCCGCTGGCGCGGGCCTGCATCTGGCCGCCTTTGGCATTGATCCGATGCGCGACAAGGGGGCCGAGGGCGTGGATGACTTCCAGCGTTCCCGCGTGGCTCGCGCCGTGGATGAGGCCGAGGCCAGCCTGGCCGCGATGAAGGACGCCGCCCTGCGCGCCCGTGACCGCAAGGTCGAGGCGCGGGTGGAGGAGTTCCAGTCTGTCGCGCGCGAGCTGTTTCGAACCGTCGAGGAAGACCCGCGTGACCTGACCGCCGCCCGCAAATATCTGACCGTTTACTTGCAGGGCGCCCGCGACGCGACGGTGAAATTCGCCGACATCTATGACCGCAGTGGCGATGCGCAGGCCCGCGCCGACTACCTGTCGTTGCTGGACGATCTGGAACAGAATTTCGCCGCCCGCACCGCCAAGCTGCTGGTCGAGGATCGCACCGATCTGACCGTTGAAATTGACGTGCTGCGCGATCGCTTGCAGCGCGAAGGCGTCCATCTGGACGAAAACTGATGAGTGAGGAAGCCGTTCATGTCCCAAGCCGTTCAAACCAAAGCCGCCGAGGCTGAGACCTTGGTTCAGGAAGTCACCGCAATCGAATTGCCCGAACCAAAGGCGGAGGTGCAGAGGCTGGACCAGGCCGATGGGCCGACTTCCGCGGCGATCCGGCAGCGGATGGAGCAGATCGACATGGGCGATACCAACTCGATCATCCATTTCGGCTCTGCCGCGCAGGCGGAATTGCAGACCATCAGCCAGGCGATGCTGGCGGATGTGCGCAACAAGGATGTCGGCCCGGCGGGCGACAGCCTGCGCGATATCGTCACCACCATTCGCGGCTTTTCGGTGTCGGAGCTGGACATGCGCCGCAAGCCCTCCTTCTGGGAGCGGCTGCTGGGACGGGCAGCGCCTTTTGCAAAGTTCACCGCGCGCTATGAGACGGTGCAGGATCAGATCGACCGGATCACCGACCAGCTGCTGGCCCATGAACACACCCTGCTCAAAGACATCAAGTCGCTGGATCTGCTGTATGAGAAGACGCTGGAGTTCTACGACGAACTGGCGCTCTACATCGCCGCGGGCGAGGCCAAGCTGGCGGAGCTGGACGAGACTGCAATCCCCGCCAAGGACGCCGAGGTACAGGCCGCCCCCGAGGGCGATCAGGTGATGAAGGCGCAGGAGCTGCGGGATCTGCGTGCCGCGCGCGACGATCTGGAACGCCGCGTGCATGACCTGAAGCTGACCCGCCAGGTCACCATGCAGTCGCTGCCCTCGATCCGGCTGGTGCAGGAGAACGACAAATCGCTGGTGACCAAGATCAACTCGACGCTGGTCAACACCGTGCCGCTTTGGGAGACCCAGCTGGCGCAGGCGCTGACCATCCAGCGCTCGGCGCAGGCTGCCGCAGCGGTGCGCGACGCCAATGATCTGACCAATGAGCTGCTGACCTCGAACGCCGCCAACCTGCGTCAGTCAAACGAGATGATCCGGCAGGAAATGGAACGCGGCGTCTTTGACATCGAGGCTGTGAAACAGGCCAATGCCGATCTGATCGGCACCATCCAGGACAGCCTGCGCATCGCTGACGACGGCAAGGCCAAGCGCGCCGCCGCCGAAGCCGACCTGCAAAAGATGGAAGCCGAGCTGCGCGATACGCTGGCCGCGGCCAAGGCGCGCCGCGACGGGGTGGGCGACAACGCCGGAACCGCGGTTCCGGGCTGAGGCATGCTGCGCGCGTCGGCATATCAGGCTGTGCTGCGCCGCGGTGCCGCGCTGTGTGGACTGGCCGCGACGGCAGCCTGCCTGCCGATGTCGCAGCCGGAATCACTGGTGCCGCGCCCGCGCCCCGCAACGCTGAAACCGGCGGTGTATGAACCTTCGCCCGACAGCGCCCAGCTGGCCTATTACTATCGGGCCTTGCAGCGCGACCTGCTGACACGCGGGCTGCTGCGTACCGATGGCGGCGGCCCCGACACGCCGTTTGACGCCGAGGATCTGGCGGAGAGCTTTGAGGCGCTGGCGTTTTACGACGAATACGGCGGCTCCGACCAGGCCGGAGAACTGGGCCGCTGGGATCAGCCAGTGCGGATTGCGGCGGAATTCGGCCCCTCGGTGTCCCAGTCCCAACGCGCGGCCGACCAGGCGGTGCTCAGCGATTATGCCGCCCGATTGGCGCGGATCACCAGCCACCCCGTCAGCACCGTCAGCAGCCGGGCGAATTTCCACGTGATCTTTGCCAGCCTGGACGACAGCGCCTTTGTCGCCGAACGGGTGCGCGAACTGCTGCCCGCGATCGGCGCCAAGGATCTGTCGCTGCTGGCGGCACCACCGCGCAGCTATTACTGCCTGGTGATTGCGGGCGGACCGCAGAGCGATCCGCTGTCCTACAGCCGCGGCGTGGCGCTGATCCGGGCCGAACACCCGGATCTGGTCCGCAAGAGCTGCGTGCATGAGGAAGTCGCCCAAGGGCTGGGCCTGCGCAACGACAGCCCGAAAGCGCGGCCTTCGATTTTCAATGACGACGATGAATTTGCGCTGCTGACCAGCTTTGACGAAAAGCTGCTGCAGATGTTGTATGATCCAAGACTGAAGACGGGCATGAGCGCCGAGGACGCGCGCCCGGTGATCCGCATTCTCGCCCGCGAGGCGATGGGCCTGGAACTGTAGGCCGCCATAGAAAGAGGACCTGACCGATGGGTATTTTCGATTTTCTCAAGGGCGAATTCATTGATGTCATTCACTGGGTGGATGACACGCATGACACCATGGTCTGGCGGTTCGAGCGCGAGGGCCATGCGATCAAATACGGCGCCAAGCTGACAGTGCGCGAGGGTCAGGCGGCGGTATTCGTGCATGAAGGCCAGCTGGCAGATGTGTTCACCCCCGGTCTCTACATGCTGGAGACCAACAACATGCCGATCATGACCACCTTGCAGCACTGGGACCACGGGTTTCAGTCGCCGTTCAAATCGGAGATCTATTTCGTTGATACCACCCGGTTCAGCGACCTGAAGTGGGGCACCAAGAACCCGATCATCTGCCGCGACCCCGAATTTGGCCCGGTGCGGCTGCGTGCCTTTGGCAGCTATACTGTCAAGGTCGCCGACCCGGCCCGCTTCCTGACCGAAATCGTCGGCACCGATGGTGAATTCACCATGGACGAGATCTCGTTTCAGGTCCGCAACATCATCGTGCAGGAATTCTCCCGCGTGGTGGCGGGCAGTGGCATTCCGGTGCTGGACATGGCGGCCAATACGGCGGATCTGGGCAAGCTGGTGGCGGCAGAGATCTCCGGCACGCTGGCGGACTACGGCCTGATGATCCCGGAGCTGTATATCGAAAACATCTCGCTGCCGCCCGCGGTGGAGGAGGCGCTGGACAAGCGTACCCAGATGGGGGTGCTGGGCGACCTAGGCCGCTACACCCAGTTTTCGGCGGCCGAGGCGATGACGGCCGCGGCCCAGACCCCCAACAGCGGCATGGGCGCCGGCATGGGAATCGGCATGGGGATGGCCATGGCGCAGCAGATGGGCCAGCAGATGGCTCCGGGTGCGGCGGGTCAGCCCTCTGGTCCCTGGGGCGCCCGCCCCGCCCCCGCTGCGGCAGCTTCTGGGGCGCCTGCCGCCAGCCCGCAGGCCGCCCCCGTCGCCCCGCCGCCGCCACCGGTCGAACATGTCTGGCACATTGCCGTGGACGGTCAGACCTCGGGGCCGTTCTCCAAGGCGCGGATGGGCAGGATGGCGCAGGAGGGGGCGCTGACCCGCGACACCCACGTCTGGACCCCCGGCCAGGATGGCTGGAAACGCGCAGGCGAGGTGACCGAACTGGCGCAGCTGTTCACTGTGCTGCCCCCGCCGCCCCCGCCGCCGACGGCGGCCGGGTAACCGCGCCACCCGGCGCAGGGCCACGGCCCGTCGCCCCGCCACGCCCCTCACCAATATTGCCCAACAGGTAGCCCACCCGTGACGATGCCCCCGCCGACGCCCAGTGACCCCACGACCGCCGCCGCCAAGGAGACCCATCGCTTTCCCTGTGAAAACTGCGGTGCCGATTACACGTATGACCCCGCAACGGGCCAGCTGACCTGCGACCATTGCGGCCATACTGACCACATCCGCAGCGGCCCCTGGGCGGGCAGCGCCTTGCAGGAGCTCGACTTTGGTGCCGCGGTGGCACAGCAGCTGCCGGCGGTCGAAACCGAGGTCACCCGCGTCAGCACCTGTCCGAACTGTGCAGCCCAGGTGGAGTTTGACCCCGGCACGCACGCGCAGGAGTGCCCGTTCTGCGCCACGCCCGTGGTCACCGGCACCGGCGAGAACCGGCAGGTGAAGCCCAAAGGGGTGCTGCCCTTTGCGATCACCGAACGCAGTGCCCACCAGGCGATGAGCACCTGGCTGGGGCAGCTGTGGTTTGCGCCCAACGGGCTGAAGCAATACGCCCGGAAGGGGCGGCGCATGCAGGGCATCTATGTTCCCTACTGGACCTACGACGCCCAGACCCGCAGCCGCTACAGCGGTGAGCGCGGCACGGTGTACTACGTTACCGAACGGGTTCAGCGCGACGGCAGGACCGAGACCCGGCAGGTGGCCAAGGTGCGCTGGCGGCCTGCCTCGGGCCGGGTACAGCGGTTCTTTGACGACGTGCTGGTACTGGCCTCCAAGAGCTTGCCCAAACGCTATACCGATGCGCTGGAGCCCTGGGATCTGTCTCAGCTGGAGCCCTATCAGCCGCAGTACCTGGCCGGTTTTCGGGCCGAGGCCTATGGCGTTGATCTGGAGACGGGCTTTACCGAGGCGCGGCAGCGGATGGACCGGGTGATCGAACGCGACGTGCGTTTTGACATCGGCGGCGACCGTCAGCGGATCCATGGCATCGACACCGACGTGTCGGATGTGACGTTCAAGCATATCCTGCTGCCGGTCTGGCTGGCGGCCTACAAGTACCGCGGCAAGACCTATCGCTTTGTGGTCAATGGCCAGTCAGGTCGGGTGCAGGGTGAGCGCCCCTATTCCACCATCAAGATCATTCTGGCGGCGCTGATCGCCGCCGTTGTGGTGGCCGCCGTGGCCTATCTGGCCGGGCAGCAGTAGCCGCCAACCAACCTCCGCCAACAGGCAACAACAGAAAAGGAAGCATTCATGCGTGCCTTGGTACAACGGGTCAGTGAAGCCTCGGTCACGGTGGAGGGCGAGGTCTGCGGCGTCATCGGCCCCGGCTTGCTGGTGCTGGTCTGCGCCATGCAGGGCGACGGCGATCCCGAAGCTGATCTGCTGGCTGCCAAAATCGCCAAGCTGAGGATTTTCAAGGATGATACGGGCCGGATGAACCGCGCGATCCGCGACAGTGGCGGTAGCGTTCTGGTTGTCAGCCAGTTCACCCTGGCCGCGGACACGCGCAGCGGCAACCGGCCCGGGTTTTCGCAGGCCGCCGCCCCGGAGACCGGCGCGCGGCTCTACACCCGGTTCGTCGCGGCAATGCAACAGCAGGGTTTGCCGACCGCCACTGGCCGTTTTGGTGCCGATATGCAGGTTTCGCTGGTCAATGACGGTCCGGTGACCATCTGGCTGGATACCGCGCAACGGTGACTCGTCGGTCTTTTGCAGGCCCGCCCGCCGGGCCAGCTTCTCGGCACGGCCCCGTGGACACACAACCCAAGGGTGATATCTGGGCCTGCCTGCGCAATTTCATTACTCCTCAGCCCTGTCGGGGAAAGAAAAGTTTCTGGTCGCATTCCGGCTGCAAATTTGATTTACACGGCGCACAACACTCTGAATACGGCACCTTACCCCCAAAAGGCGACGCAACGCAGCATCGCCTGATCCCTGCATCTGCGCCCGATTCGGGCCCGCCGCGATTAATCCTTGCGAGGTTGCGGCAAATGCGCAAATCTTGAACCATCAATCAAAAAACGGGTGTTTCCAGCACCTAAACAATCCGGGAGATTTTCATGAACAGACACATCCAGTATCTGGCCAGCCAGGCCGTGGCGGGCAAACTGTCGCGCCGCGACTTCCTGGGCAAGGCCGCCGCATTGGGGCTTACCGCCGTTTCCGCCAATCTTGTGCTGGCCAACAGCGCCCGCGCGGCCGGGCCGCAAAAAGGCGGCACCCTGCGCATGGGCTTGCAGGGCGGCTCCACCACCGACAGCCTGGACCCGGCGCTGGTCACCAACACCGTTGGCCTGATGGTCACCCGGTTGTGGGGGGAAACCCTGGTTGAACTGGCCGAGGACGGCGGCATCGAAGGCAAGCTGGCCGAAAGCTATGAAGCCTCCGCCGACGCCAAGACCTGGACCTTCAAACTGCGCCCTGGCGTGACCTATTCCAACGGCCAGAACGTCACCGCGGACGACGTGGTGAAAACCATGGAGCGTCACAGCGGCGAGGACACCAAGTCGGGCGCCCTGGGCATCATGCGGGGCATCAAGGACGTGCGCGCCGACGGCGACAGCGTTGTCTTCGAACTGGACAGCCCGAACGCCGACCTGCCCTATCTGCTGGCCGACTATCACCTGATCGTCCAGCCGAACGGCGGCATGGACGACCCGGCGGCGGCCATCGGCACCGGTCCCTACATCATGAAGTCGGCCGATATGGGCGTGCGCTTCGTGGCCGAGAAGAACCCGAACTACTGGGGCGATCTGGGCCATGCGGACACCGTCGAAATCATCGTCATCAACGATGACACCGCCCGCGTCGCAGCGCTGCAATCCGGCCAGGTCGACGTGATCGACCGGGTACCGCCGCGCACCGCGAAACTGGTGGAGAGAGCGCCGAACATCACCGTGCATTCGACCTCCGCGGCCGGCCATTACGTGTTCATCATGCATTGCAACACCGCGCCGTTCGACAACAACGATGTGCGCATGGCGCTGAAATACGGCATCAACCGCCAGGAAATGGTCGACAAGATCCTGAACGGCTATGGCACGGTGGGCAACGACACGCCGATCAACGCCTCCTATCCGATGTATACCGAGCTGGAGCAGCGCACGTATGACCCGGACAAGGCCATGCACCACCTGAAAAAGGCGGGCTATGACGGTGAAATCCTGCTGCGCACCTCGGACAACTCGTTCCCGGGCGCACCGGATGCCGCGGCCCTGTTCCAGCAGTCGCTGTCCAGCGCCGGTATCAATCTGGACGTCAAGCGCGAGCCAAACGACGGCTACTGGTCGGAAGTGTGGAACAACAAGCCCTTCTGCACCAGCTACTGGGGCGGCCGTCCGACCCAGGACCAGATGTTCACCACCGCCTATCTGTCGACTGCGGACTGGAACGACACCCGGTTCAACAACGAGCAGTTCGACCAGATGCTGGTTGCCGCCCGCGGTGAACTGGACGAGGCCAAGCGGACGCAGATGTATGCGGACATGTCCACCATTCTGCGCGACGAGGGCGGCTTGATCTGCCCGATGTTCAACGACTTCGTCGAGGCGACCGGTGACAAGGTCGACGGCTTTGTGCCAGGCCTGCCGGGCCAGGTTCTGATGAACGGCTATGCCGCCAGCAAGCTGTGGGTCAAAGCCTAAGATGTCCCCAATCGTGAAACTTCTGGCTCAGCGCATCGCGCTGAGCCTTCTCCTGCTGCTGATGATCTCGGTGGTGATCTTTGCCGGAACGATCGTGCTGCCCGGCGATGTGGCCCAATCCATCCTGGGGCAGAGCGCCACCCCCGAAGCCCTGGCCAACCTGCGCGCAGAGCTGGGCGTGAACGATCCGCCGGTGGAACGCTATTTCTCCTGGCTGTTTGGCGCCATCCAAGGCGACCTTGGCACCGCGCTGACCAGTGGGCAGGATATTGCAACAGCCCTCACCAACCGGTTCTGGAACACCTTGTTCCTGGCCTTCTGGGCCGCCGTGATCGCGGTTCCGCTGGCGATCTTTCTGGGCCTGCTGGCCGTGCGGTTCAAGGACCGCTGGCCCGACAAGCTGATCTCCGCCGTGACCCTCGCGTCGATCTCGATCCCGGAATTTTTGATCGGCTATGTGCTGATGTATTTCATCGCGGTCAAACTGCGCTGGTTCCCTTCAGTCGCCATGATCAACGACAGCATGAGCCTCTTTGAGAAGCTGGGCGCGATTGCACTGCCGGTTGCGGTGCTGACGCTGGTGGTGCTGGCGCATATGATGCGCATGACCCGCGCCGCGATCCTCAATGTGATGCAGTCGGCGTATATCGAGACCGCCGAACTGAAAGGGCTCAATGCCTTTCAGGTGATCTTCCGCCATGCCTTCCCCAATGCGATCGCGCCGATCGTCAATGTGGTGATGCTGAACCTCGCCTATCTGGTGGTCGGCGTTGTGGTGATCGAAGTGGTCTTTGTTTACCCCGGCATGGGCCAGTATCTGGTTGACCACGTCTCCAAACGCGACGTGCCCGTGGTGCAGGCCTGCGGTCTGATTTTTGCTGCCGTCTATATCGGCCTCAACATGATCGCCGACATCGTCGCCATCCTGAGCAATCCGCGTCTGAGGCATCCGAAATGAAGAATATCCCCATTTCCGCACTCATCGGGCTGTTCTTCACGGCCCTATATTTCCTCGGCGCGATCTTTGCGCCGCTGCTGGCCCCCTACGGCGTCGGCCAGATCGTCGGCGACGTCTGGGAGCCCTCCAGCGCCGACTACCTGCTGGGCACCGACAACATCGGCCGCGACCTGCTCAGCCGGATGATCTATGGCGGGCGCACCACCATCTTCATCGCCACCGCGGCCACGGTGCTGTCGTTCACGCTCGGCTCCGTGCTTGGGTTCTTTGCGGCGGTGGTCGGCGGTTGGGTCGATCAGGTGCTGTCGCGCTTTGTCGATCTGGCCATGTCGATCCCGACGCTGATCTTTGCGCTGGTGGTTCTGTCGGTGGCGCCAGTCACCATTCCGATGCTGATCCTGGTGATGGGTCTGCTGGATTCCACCCGCGTCTATCGCCTGGCCCGTGCCGTTGCCGTCGACATCGAGGTGATGGACTTCGTCGAGGCCGCCCGTCTGCGCGGCGAGAAGACCGCCTGGATCATCTTCCGCGAGATCCTGCCCAACGCCCTGTCGCCGCTGATCGCGGAGATGGGCCTGCGTTTCATTTTTGCGGTTCTGTTTGTGTCCACCCTGTCCTTCCTCGGCCTGGGCGTGCAACCCCCTGAGGCTGACTGGGGCGGCATCGTGAAGGAAAACAAAGAGGGCATCGTCTACGGCATTCCGGCGGCTCTGCTCCCGGCCTTTGCCATCGCCACATTGGCGATCTCGGTCAACCTGGTGGCTGACTGGGTGTTGAACCGGACAACCTCGCTGAAAGGAGGCCGCGGATGAGCGATCCCCTGTTGAAAGTGCGCGACCTGAAAATCGGCGCGACCGTCTATCCGCCCGGCGAAAAGCCGAGGCCCATCGAGATCGTGCACGGGGTCAGCTTTGACCTCGCGCCCGGCAAGGTGCTGGGGCTGATCGGCGAATCCGGTGCCGGCAAATCCACCATCGGGCTTGCCTCCATGGCCTATGGCCGCGGTGGCGTGCAGATCACCGGTGGCGAGGTCTGGGTGAACGGTCGCGACATCCTCAAGTCCAAGCTTGGCGACATCCGCCGCCTGCGCGGCGGTGAGGTTACCTATGTGTCGCAATCGGCGGCAGCCTCATTCAACCCGGCCAAGAAGATCATGGACCAGGTTGTCGAGGCCGCGGTGGAGCAGAACAAGTTCTCCCGCAAGGACGCCGAGGCGCGCGCGCGCGCCCTGTTCGCCAAGCTGGGCCTGCCGGATCCCGACAACATCGGCGAACGCTATCCGCACCAGGTGTCGGGCGGCCAGCTGCAACGCTGCATGACCGCGCTGGCGCTGTGTCCGGAACCGGATCTGGTGGTCTTTGACGAGCCGACAACGGCGCTGGACGTGACCACCCAGATCGACGTGCTGATGGCGATCAAGGAGGCGATCCGCGACACCGGCGTGGCGGCGCTCTATATCACCCACGATCTGGCGGTGGTGGCGCAGGTCAGCGATGACATCATGGTGCTGAAGATGGGCGAGACCGTGGAATACGGCCCCGTCGACCAGATCATCAACAACCCGCAGGAAGACTACACCAAGGCGCTGGTCTCGGTCCGCTCGATCGAGCACGAGGAAAAGTCACCCACCAAAGAACCGGTGCTGAGCGTGCGCAACATCACCGCGCGTTACAAAGGCACCAAGTTCGACGTTCTGCACAATGTGAACGTCGATCTCTACCCCGGCCAGACACTGGCGGTGGTGGGCGAGTCCGGTTCCGGCAAATCCACCCTCGCCCGTGTGATCACCGGCTTGCTGCCGCCGCGCGAGGGCGAGATCGAATTTGCCGGCCGCATTCTGTCGTCTGAGCTCAAGGGGCGCTCGCGCGAGGATCTGCGTGAATTGCAGATGATCTACCAGATGGCGGACGTGGCGATGAACCCGCGCCAGACCGTGGGCACAATCATCGGCCGGCCGCTGGAGTTCTACTTTGGGCTGCGCGGTGCGGAGAAGCGCAAGCGGATCATCGAACTGCTGGACGAGATCGAGCTGGGCGAGAAGTTCATCGACCGCTACCCGGCAGAGCTGTCCGGCGGCCAGAAGCAGCGCGTCTGCATCGCCCGCGCGCTGGCAGCCAAACCCAAGATGATCATCTGCGACGAGGTCACCTCGGCGCTGGATCCACTGGTTGCGGATGGCATCCTGAAGCTGCTGCTGGAGCTGCAAAAGATCGAGGACGTGGCCTATCTATTCATCACCCACGATCTGGCGACGGTGCGCGCCATCTCCGACAACATCGCGGTGATGTATCAGGGCAAGGTGCAGCGCTACGGCGGCAAGACCCAGGTGCTGAGCCCGCCGTTCGACGACTATACCGATCTGCTGCTGAACTCGGTGCCGGAAATGCGGCTGGGATGGCTGGAAGAAGTCATCGCCAACCGCAAGATGGAAAGTGCCGGCAACTAACGCCGCCAACAGGCCAGTACGCTGACGGCCCCTGCCCCATCTGCGCGGCAGGGGTCTTTTTCCGCCCGGACCTTCTGCGTCAGCACGGGCAAAGCCCGCCGACCCGCCACCTGTTTTCAAAAGGCAATTCAACACAAACCGCGCATTTGCGACATAACCCTTCGGGTTTGGACCGGCGGTCCTGCACCGCCTCCGCATGATGGCGCAAAACCGATTGCCCCCCGCAAGGATCCCCCATGAACACCAAACTTTTGCTCATCATTCTCGACGGCGTGCCCTGGCGCAATTTTCGCCGCCTGTTCGGCAACCTCGAAGGCTGGGTCGACAGCGGCGAGGCCCGCGTCTGGAAACTGCGCTCCGTGCTGCCGTCGATTTCCGCCAGCTGCTATGCCTCGATCCACACCGGCGTCGCGCCGGCGGTGCATGGCTGCACCGGCAATGCCAACGTGTTCCGGCTGAAGGAGAAGGACGTGTTCTCGCAGGTGCGCGCGGGCGGCGGCGTCACCGGCGCGGTGGCGCACAGCTTCTGGTCGTCGTTCTTCAACCGCCACCCGTTCGATCTGGTGCGCGACATCGAATATGACGAGCCTGACAGCACCACCATCAACCACGGTCGGTTCCACAGCATGACCGGCTATGGCAAGGACAATCAGATGACGCCCTCCGATGTCGATCTGTTCGCCACACTCACCAACCTGTGCCAGCGCTTTGGCCTGGATTACGGCATGCTGCACACCTGCACGCTAGACAGCATGGGGCACCGGTTTTTTCACGACTGCCAGGCGATGGACCACGCCTGTTTCGTCATGGACGAGATGCTGGCCCCCTTCATTCACCGCTGGCGCGACATGGGGTACGAGGTAATCGTGACCGCGGACCACGGCCAGGACGAACGCGGCCATCACGGCGGCCGCAGCCCGCTCCAACAGGAAACCGCGCTCTATTACTTTGGCGCTGCCGATGGCCCGGCGGCGGAGGACGTGATCGATCAGCGGCAGCTGGCTCCCACCATCCTGACCCGGCTGGGCGCGCCTGTGGCTGCAACCATGAAGGCAGCACCGTTCCTGAAATGACAGCCTTGGGCGGCGGTTTCGTGCTACACTGGCCCCGCCGCCCGGTTCATTTCAGAGTGAGGAGTGCCATGAAGTATCTTGTCTGCGCACTGTGCCTACTGGCCGCGCCCGCGTCGGCCAGCGACGCCTGCCACGACCTGTGGTACACCCGCAACGCGCTGATCGACCGGGCCGGATACTGCTTTGGCTCAACCTTGGGCCAGGCCATCTTCTACAACGGCGACTGCACCGGGAAATCGGTCACCCTGCCGCCGCAGACGGAACAAACGGTGGCTGCAATCCGGCACCTCGAAGCGCGCATCGGTTGCCGGGTCAACACCAATCAGACCTTTCTGAACCTCGACGACCTGCACCTTAGGCGGCAGCTGTGGGATCTGCCCGTTCTGGACGAGCTGCAAAGCGCCTGCCTGGGCTGGATCGGCTCCGCCGTCGGACTGCGGGCCGGGCACCGCCGCGATGCGCCCGTGATCGGTCAGATCCGATCCGGAGATTACGTCAAATACGGCCACCACCCGGTGGGCAGCTGGACCTATGTCACTACCTCTGGTCCCGATTGGCGGGTGGTCAGCGGTGGCTGGCTGGACATGTCCGCCGTGCAGGAAAACTGCCGCGACATCGCCGGTTAGGGCGGCCTAGTCCTCATAGGACCAGATCTCCTGGCCCAGAGCCTCGATCGCGATCGAAATCCGCTCAAAGCTGTCGCGCGCCCGGCCCACGCTGTGGCGCGCCCGCAGGTAGCCATGCACCAACCCCGGCTCGTTGATCCAATGGGCCTTGCCGCCCGCTGCCAGGATGCGGTCACGGTAGGCGCGCGAATCGTCGCGCACCGGGTCGCAATCCGCCGTGACCAGAACCGTCGGCGGCAACCCGGCGAAATCGCTGTCGTGCAACGGGGCGAACCGTGGGTCTTTCTGCGGGTCTGCCGCGCCCGCCCGCAGCTGGTTGTAATGCACGACGTCGTCACGCGTGAGCATGGGCGCCTGCGCGTGTTCGACATAGGAGCCCTGGTCCAGGTCGCCTCCAAGGGCCCCGTAGATCAGCACCTGCCCCAGGACCACGTCGCAACGGCTGCGGGCATGATGGGCCACAGCGGCGCATAGATTGGCCCCCGCACTGTCCCCCGCCAGCACGATGCTGCGGCCAAAGGTGTCGCCAGCCCAGGTCAGCACCGTCCAGGCATCCTCAAAGCTGGCCGGGTGCGGATGTTCCGGCGCCAGCCGGTAATCCACCGCCACCACGCGATAGCCGGTCTGCGCGCAAATCTCTGCGCAGACATCGTCGTGGCTGTCCAACCCGCCGACCACAAAGCCGCCGCCGTGGCAGTAGATCACCGTCCGGGTCGGATCACCCGCGGTATAGATCCGCACCGCAACGCCATTGGCCTGCGTGTCCTGCGCTGTCACCACATCCGGCCGCGGCACCCGAAATTCGCGCGACATCGCGTCATAGATTTTGCGCTGTTCGGCGATCGGCAGCTCGACGGCATCATCAGGGTACAGCTCCCCGGTCTTCTGGATGAATTCCCAGGTTTCCTCGTCGATCAGCCTTTCGTAATCCATCCACAGCCTCCCAGTGCTCAGAGTTCAGTCGAGCCTAGGCAGACTTGGCGGCAAATGGAATGCCTTAAACAAAAGAGCGCCCCGCAGGGGCGCTCTGATGCAGTCTGTCGTGTCCCGCAAGGATCAGCTGGCGGCGGCAGGCTCCCACGGGCGGGTGAAACAGTTCAATACGCCTGCGATCTCAGCCTCGGTGCTGCCGTTTGCGGCCACTTGCGCCACCAAGCCCCGCTTCTTGTCGTCGACCACGGACGCAACCCGCGCTGCCAGACCGGCCTGTTCCAGTGCCGAGTCGTAGACGCGGGTGATGGCAAGCTTGCGCAGGTCCGGCTTGAACACCTTGCCCACGGCGGTTTTCGGCAGCTCGTCCAGCACCGTAATATGCTTGGGGATTGCGGCGCGTTCGTGAACATGAACCTTGCAGTAGGCCAGCAGCTCCGCCTCTGTCACGCTGGCACCGTCAACCAGTTCGACGAAGGCGCAGGGCAGCTCACCCGAGTGGGCATCGGGCTGGCCAATCGCCCCGGCAAATGCCACCGCCTCATGGCCCAGCAGCGCCTCTTCGATCTCTGCCGGGTCAATGTTGTGACCGCCGCGAATGATCAGATCCTTGGCCCGCCCAGTGATCCACAGATAGCCGTCAGAATCTATTCGACCCAGGTCGCCGGTGCGCAGAAACTTGTCTTGGTAATAGAGATCGCGATTCTTGTCGGTCTCGGTATAGGTATGCCCGGCATAGACACCGGGGCTTGACACGCAGATCTCGCCCACCTCGTCGGTGCCGCATTCCCGCGCGCCTTGCCCGTTCTGCTGGACGATCCGCACGTCCGTATAGGGAAAGGGAATGCCGACGGAGCCGACCTTCTTTTCGCCGCCCGGCGGGTTGCAGGAGACAAGGCAGGTGGCTTCGGTCAGACCGTAACCTTCGACGATGGCCACGCCGGACGCGGCCTCAAACCGCTTGAACAGCTCCATCGGCATCGGCGCGGAGCCGGAGAAGGCAGTTTTCACGCTGGAGATATCGGCATCCACCTCCCGCTGCATCAGCGCCGAGACAGCGGTGGGCACGGTGATGATAAAGGTGATCTTCCAGCGTTCGATCAGCTTCCAGAAATTGTCGAACACGCCTTCGCCTCGATAGCCCTGCGGGGTCGGGAACACCACATGCGCGCCAGAGGCAACCGCCGCCATCATGATGACATGGACCGCAAAGACGTGGAACAGTGGCAGCGGACACATGATATTGTCCTCTTCGCTGAACAGCAGCGTATGGCCCAGCCAGCCGTTGTAGATCAGGCCTGAGTATTTGTGCTGTGCGACCTTTGGCATGCCGGTGGTGCCGCCGGTGTGGAAATAACAGGCCACCCGGTCGCCCTCGGAATCGGCAAAGCTCAGCTGTTTGGGCTGTTTGGCCATCTCCTTGCTGAAGCTGAGATATCTGGCGTGGGACGCACGCGCCTCCGCTGCCAGTTTTGGCCGGACCAGCGGCACGATCCAGGACTTCGGCGGCGTCAGATAGCGGTTGAGGTCCACCTCCAGCACCGTGGTGACGTCCGGCGCATGACGCACCGCCTCGGCCACCTTCTGGGCGACATCGGTCTTGGGAAAGGGGCGCAGCGTCACCACCACCTTGGCGCCGGTCTCGCGCAGGATGGAGGCGATCTGCTCTGGGTCCAGCAGCGGGTTGATCGGGTTCACGATCCCTGCCACCGCACCGCCCAGCATGGTTACAAGTGTCTCATTGCAGTTGGGCAGCACGTAGGCGACCACGTCGCGCTCTCCCACCCCCAGCGCACGGAACAGGTTGGCCGCCTGGCTGACCTGATCCTTCAGCGCAGACCAGGTCAGGGTTTCCGCCTTGTCCCGAGGCCCTGAGAATATCTGATAGCTGGCCGCGTTGCGGTCCGGAAACTTGCCCGCGGTTCGCGACAGCAAGCCATAGAGCGTGGCCGGCAGGCCGCGTTCCTCAAACGGCATTTCATCGTGCAGCGCGTCTCTGTCCGCCTTGCCGGTAAAAACCATAAAACTCCTCCCTTGTCCCCCGATGTATCGTGGGATGTATTCTTGCCTCGCCAGATTATTGCAAAGTGGGTCTGGCGCAAGCGCCGGCGGGGGTCACGCAAAGTCACCTTGCACCGTGACGTCACGCCATTTTGCGTGCGGCAGCTCCTGCCTAACGCAAAACGCCCCGGACTCTGCCCCCGGCGCCCTCGAACCTCGGCGCGGCACAGCCTGTGGCGGGCGGTGCGCGCCGTGCCGGTTTGCCGACCTGCCCGCCCGTCTGCCTGTCTGCCCATCGGTCTCTGTGCCTGCGGGCCTGTCGCGGCGGTTATTGCGCCGCCATGCCTTCCGTGAATTGCAACCGGGCGAGCCGTGCATAAAGCCCGCCTTCGGCCACCAGTTCGTCATGGGTGCCGGTGGCCACGATGCGGCCCTGGTCCATCACCACGATGCGGTCGGCCTTCTTCACCGTCGCCAGCCGATGCGCCACGATCAGGGTGGTGCGCCCCTGGCTCAGCTCATCCACTGCCGCCTGAACCAGACGCTCGCTCTCGGCATCCAGCGCCGAGGTCGCCTCGTCCAGCAGCAGCACGGGTGCATCGCGCAGGATGGCGCGCGCAATGGCGATGCGCTGTTTCTGTCCACCCGACAGCATCACGCCGCGTTCGCCAAGAAAGCTGTCGTAGCCTTCGGGCAGTTTCTGGATGAATTCATGCGCCGCCGCCGCCCGCGCCGCCGCTTCCACCTCGGCGTCGGACGCTGCCGGGCGGCCAAAACGGATGTTGTCCCGGGCAGAGGCGGCAAAGATCACCGGATCCTGCGGCACCAGCGCGATGTGGCGGCGAAATTCGCTGCGCCGCAGGTTGGTCAGCGGCACCCCGTCCAACTTCACCGCACCGCCACTGGGGTCGTAAAACCGCTGGAGCATCTGAATGATGGTGGTCTTGCCCGCGCCGGACGGCCCAACAAAGGCAACGGTTTCGCCCGGGGCCACATCCAGCGTCACATTCTCCAGCGCCGACACCTCAGGCCGCGACGGGTATCGGAACGAGACGTTCTCAAACGCGATGCCGCCCTTCACCGGCTGCGGCAGCTGACCGGCGCTGGCCGGGTCCACGACGGTGTCTTCTGCGTGCAGCAGTTCCACCAGCCGCTCGGTTGCTCCGGCCGCGCGCTGCAACTCGCTCCAGATTTCCGACAAGGCCGCCACCGAACCCGCGACCAATACCGCGTAGATCACGAACTGGATCAGCGTGCCCTCGCTCATTACCCCGGCGCGGACGTCATTGGCCCCCATCCACAGCACCCCGACGATGCCCGAGAACACCAGGAAGATCACGATCACCGTCAGCTGCGCGCGGGTGCGGATACGGCGGCGGGAGACATCAAAGGCGGTCTCTGTCATCCGGGCAAATTCGGCGCGGCTGTTGTCCTCATGGCTGAAGGCCTGCACGGTCTGCACCGCGCTCAGCGCCTCGCCCGCATTGCCGGAAGAGGCCGCGATCCAGTCCTGGTTTTCCTTGCTGATCCCGCGCAGCCGTCGGCCCAACACCAGAATCGGCACGACCACCGCCGGAACGATCAGCAGCACCATCAACGTCAGCTTGGCCGAGGTCAGCAGCATGAGCACCATACCACCCAGGAAGATCAGCAGGTTGCGCAGCGCAATCGACACCGAGGAGCCCAACACCGACTGAATCAGCGTCGTGTCCGTGGTTATCCGGCTCAGCACCTCGCCGGTCATGATGCGTTCGTAGAAGGCGGGGCTCATACCGATGACCCGATCGAACACCGCCATGCGGATGTCGGCGACCACGCGCTCGCCCAGCCGGGTGACCAGCGCATAGCGCAGCCCGGTGCCAATCGCCAGCAGCGCCGCGATCCCCAGCGCGGCGCTGAAGTACAGGTTCAGCAGTTCGGAGTCCGATACCCGGAAATTGTCGACCACTCGCCGGACCGCCAGCGGCAGCGTCAGCGACAGCCCGGCCGTCATCACCAGCGCGCCCGTGGCGGCAAGCATCAACAAACGATAAGGCCGCATGAAGGGCCAAAGGGCCGCGAGCACCCCGATCTTGCGCGAGCTTGCCCGCTCCTCTTTTGTATTCGGGGCTGCCGGTTTGCGCGCCATGCCGGATCCTTCTGCACTGTGGGCTGCGGGGGACAGGCGCCCCGCGCATTCGTCAGGGTTCATGGCCCTCCCGGCGCGGCAGGTCAAGCGCACAGCCGGTGCAAATGCCCCCCCATGCGCGGTTCTGGCCGCGTCACACTGTATCAGCGTTTGCCACCGGGCAGATCCGCACACTCCCGGCACCTTGCAGGTGCGTAACGTTCCGACCACAACGGACTTGTCGGCCGGGTCCCAGTCCAAGTGTCGGGCATGCATAGGGGATATTGGAGCGGGTAGCGGGAATCGAACCCGCACCTTAAGCTTGGAAGGCTCTTATGATACCATTTCACCATACCCGCTCAGAGTAACTGCTGATTTATGGGAAGCGTCGGGCAAGGTCAACCACCTTGTCCGACGCTTTTAACGCGTCGTTGAAAAAGTTGGTTTTGCCTTGCGCCCCAGCGGTCAAACCCGTCAGATAACAGGATAAACGCCCTATTCGCGCCGCCCGCCAGACGCCATCGACCAAGGATCTTGACGTGAACCAGCCGCCTCGCACCGCCGTCATCACGGCCCATGGCCAGCCATCGGCCCCCGCCCCGGCCGAAGCCGAACTGGCGGCGCTGGCCCGCGCCGTCGCGCCCCATCTGCCGGGATGGGACGTGCGCTCTGCCACGTTGTCGACACCCGACTTGCTGGAGCACAGCGTGCCGCCCGGCGCGCTGGTCTACCCCTTCTTCATGTCGCGAGGATGGTTCACCGCCAAGGTGCTGCCCAAGCGCCTTGCCGCCCTGCCCTGTCATATCGCAGCCCCCTTCGGGCTGGAGCCTGGCCTGCCGCAGCTGGCGGCGCAGGCCGTCCAGCAGGCCGTGCAGCAGCAGGGCTGGTCGGAGACTGAGGACGTGCGGCTGCTGCTGGCCGCGCACGGCTCCGCCCGTGGCCCCAAGGCTGCTGAAGCCGCCGAAGACTTTGCCTGCCGCCTGCGCCCGCATCTGCCCGGTTACACGGTAACAACCGGTTACGTGGAGGAGGCCCCGCGGTTGCAGGAGGCCGCGCGCCAGCTGCCAGCGCCTGCCCTGTGCCTGCCGTTCTTTGCCCAGGCGGGCGACCACGTGCGCGAGGATATCCCGCAGGCGCTAAGCGCGGCGGGCTTTACCGGCCCGGTCCTTCCCGTCACCGGTGCTCTTCCAGGCGTTGCACAGCTGATCGCGCAGTCCATCCGCCGCACCGCTGCTTACTGCTGAAAAAGGTCGAAGTCCCCGACAGTCCCGGCAAAACACAATTTTGCCTGCCTTCTGTACAATGGCCTCTTGCGTCGGCCGCAGGCATATGATTAATCACGCCCTACACCACGGATGGCGAGTTGGCGGAGTGGTGACGCAGCGGATTGCAAATCCGTGTACACCGGTTCGATTCCGGTACTCGCCTCCACACATCCACCTAGCCCTTATTTTCTTGATTTGCTATGCCTTTCGACGGGCAGCGGCACTTTCGCTGACATTACTACTGACACTAGGGATGGCATTATAGGGAGCTGAGGGTTGGATTGGAATCCAGCAACTGTTAGCCGCAGGGGCGACAAATACTACGTCGTCATGACGGTGCCGCGCGAGGCACGTTCCGCAATGAATGGAGCTGCACAGATTCGGGCGTCAGCAAGAACCACAGACCGAAGTATCGCTGAAAAACGCCGCTTTGAGCTGGAAGGTCAGCTACGCGAGAAAGTGCTATCGGCCATGCGGCGGCATCGACTAGCTGAACGTGAGAGCCAGTATCAGAGAGCGGTTGAATTCCTCCACCTGGCCGACAAGCCATACGATCACGCATACGATCTGGAATTTGACGACGTGGTTGAGCGGCATTTCTCCGAGCCGCCAAAGTCTCCGCGTGAGGCTGAGCTGGCCATCTACGAGATGGAAAGGCTGGTCTTCGAGCTACAAGAACTGGATAGGCGGCCTGCCGATGCTGCTGGCTTTCTTGCTATGTACGAGCGTTTCGATGGCCCACCGCCCAGCGCCGAGGAAGCGAATACCGTTGTAGAGGCCGCGAAGAGAGAACTTTCTGCCACCTTTGGATTGGGGGGCGACTCCCTTACGTTGAAGGCCATGCTTACCCGTTTTGAGCAAGCCATCGAGCGGCGCGTTCGACAGGGGGATATCAAAGAGAAAACGGCCAAAGCTCGGATCAAGCATATCGATCAATTCATTGCGATCTAATCGGAGACCTCCCTATTTGCGAGGTGGAGGCAAAACATGCTTACGCCTTCGCTCAGCACCTATCGGAGAAGCATGGAAATTCGACCATTAAGACACGAGTGAGCGATGTATCGACTATGCTGGAGGAGGCTGTGCGGACTGGAGATCTAATGCGCAATCCGTTCGTTGGCCTCAAGCTCAGCGGCTATGGTGCAAAAAGGCAGAACTACGCGCCGTTAACCGATGATCTCCTGCATCACCTTTTCTCGATACCGAAACTGCCCGACGAGATACGGAATTTGTGGGCCATATTGGTTTGCACAGGGATGCGCCTTGATGAAGTGGCCTTGTCCTATGTTCGTCAGATCAAAGAGCAAGATGGGATCCTGTACTTCGATCTACAGGGGGCAGAGGTCAAAACGCGAAGTTCAGAGCGACGGGTGCCGATTTGCGGTGTAGTAGAGCCTCTGGTCCGCAGCCTCCTGATAGGGAAGCATCCCACAGATCGCCTTTTCGACTTTCCGATAAAGGCAGGGGGGAAATCTCGGGCTTCTGAGAAGTGCGGGTACTGGATGAATAAGGCCAACCTAAACAAAATATCCGGAGACCCTAAAGCCCGCTACACAACCCATTCCTTGCGCGGCACATTCAAGGACAAGATGCGAGACGCTGAAGTTGGGTTGGAGGTTCACAACGCCATCTTGGGTCATGACCTGCATACTGTTTCTGCTGGCTATGGGCGAGGTCCGAGCTTGCGGGTTATGAAAGCCGCGGTGGATAAGGCCTCCCATCCATACCTGCGCTGGATTCCTGGCACTATTGAGAAGCTAGCAGGCTAGAGGACCACCTCAATCGCACAGAGTGGGGCCATAAGCGCTGCTAGGATCTGCTTTTTCGCTCTTTTGTAACCCCACCCTCTAGCGAGGCGAGAGATCGCTATGTTGACAAAAACGTCAGACCGGCGGGGAGGCGGACCATGTACACACCATATAGAGTTGCCGTACTGCGGACCCTTTCACTTTCGGCCTTTTTCCGCCCTCAATCAGCCTTCACGGTGGCGGCGGAACCGGGGAACATGGCGGAGAACTCCAGCTTCATCACCTCGGCAGTTACGTCGGCATAGCGTTCTTCGACCACGAAACTGTCGTGGATCGGGATGGCGGTCACCCCCTGCTCCAGCAAGCGGCCCAGGACACGGAGAGCTAGACGGCTGTCCAGAGCCTGCAGCTCCGCCCATACAGCCTCGTTGCCATGTTGATGAGGCGATAAGCCCTCATGAAACCCCCAGAAGGCATCGTACAACTCCGCCTCACGCCCTTGGCTGTGGCGACCTTCATCCACCAGCATTTTTCGCAATGCCCTCAAGGCCTCTTGGCGACTGGCAGTGCCGACTGATCGGACGAGGACAGCTTTCATGTCCTCACGGCGGTATCCTGGCACGGCATAGAGATCTTCGGTGTCCGGCATCGGCCTGCCTGTTCGAGCATACAGCAGGGCCATCTGCATCCCCCCGTAGTCCAGCTCAGCCGTAGGCTTGCCGTTGATAAGGAGCAGCTTCCGAAACTCTTTCGGGAGCCTTTGGACCCAATGGCCGTAGAGGCGACCAGCACGGCCATCCTCTTCGCTGAAGACGCGGTACACGCACTTTTGCCCTTCAAGCAAGAAACGAGGTTTGCCAGCCCCAAAGTCGTACGCGGCCTCATACTGTCTGTAGCTGGTTAGGGGACAGGCCAGACGCTGTTTCTTCAGAGCCTGGTTCAGCTCCGGCAGGATCTGCTCTTCCTCATCTAACGGACGGGCCAAGGGAAGTTTCTCTCTCCCATCCTGCTTTCGGCGGGATACCGATAGTAGATCAGCGTCTGTCAGGGCCTTGGCCTTCTTCACCCCCATGGGGTGGTACGCGAAGACCAAACCCTGCTGCACCATCCAGTCCAGGAACGGCGTGGTAGGCCTCACGCGCGTCCGACTACGCTTCCCAGTCTCGGCATCGTAGTGGGCAGGGACCATTTTCAGCCAACCGAACTGCACCAAGGTCAATACAAACCCCTTGAAAGCGGTATGGCTGAGGTGGGCGTAATCCTGCCCCTTACCAAAGGCACCACGATCCATCGGAATGGCCACGCAGCTTTGTCGGCGGATGCCCTTACCGTGCGAGATGGTTGGAGCGGAAGCGATTTTGGCCAGAGAGTGTAATAGCGTCTTCAAGGCAGGAAGAGCTTGATCTCGTATTATCCGGATGAGGTCGGGGACGTCGCCACATCGTTTGCCATTGACGAGAACAGGCTGGCCGATGACGGCACGGATACCTTCATCCTGGCGAAGGAGATCATACAAGCACAGGGCTGCATCGGTCAGAACACGATCATAGCCCCGATGACCGGCAAGATCCGTGGTCATGGGAATGGAGGACTGGGGGTCGAAGGGAGCGAAATCGGGCGGATTGGCACCGGCCCTTTCAGCGAGGGGAAGGATGTCGATCATGAGGAATACGGGAAAGAGGCAAAAACGGGCCTTCTACACTGCCGAAGGGCAGGAAGGCGCCACCTATATAACACCGGGAATAATACCACTCATAATATTGAAAATCAACATTTTTCACACGATCATGGGATGTCAAATTCACGGTTTACAGGGTATTCCCCCTAATCTCGGAGCGGAGCCATATACGGCAACGGGATCCCCCCCGGGTGGCACTCGCCCCCTCCTCAAATGCACAAGGTAATGACCCGCAACCCGCTGAGGCTTCACCTCGAACGATATGCTGCGGACCTCACCCTCAGCTCAATAGGAATTGCAGACCGTCGTGCCTCCCCACTGGTAGTGTTGGCAGTAGGTGGTCTGAGGCTGGTACTGTCTCGTGTTCATGCTATTCGCAGTTTCCCGAAGCCGATCCATGGACTGGGAAAACGCTTCCAGCTGCCTCTCTCTCTCCTGCTGAACCCGAATTTTTTTGGCCCCTATGAACTCAATTTCCCGGCAGTCCCCCGCATCAACGGGCCGAGTTCGAGCTGTCTTAAACGCAGCATCAACTTGCTCCTGGGTGACTGCTCCTCGCCAGATTTCTGAGCGGGCCATTGACATATATTTGTCGACGGCAGCCATGTTAGTGGCATGCCCTCGACGTACACAGACTTGTGCAGCGTGATAGCTCCAAGCCCAACTTTCACGTTCTTCCTGCGTAAGTGGCTCTGGACTGCCACACCCTACCAAAACGACTACCGCCGTCGCAGCGCATACAAATTTCCTCAAAACAATCTTCCTTCGTTCGATCACCCCAGTCGATCACCTGAGCGAACGCGTAATCGCTCTCCTTAACCAGCTTGGAGGTTCGGTAATGCCTTTAGGGTACAGCCTGTGCATGGCCTTAGCAAAGATATTTACGCCGTCTCTGTGGCGTTCCGAGCAAGGAAAGTTTTGACCGTAAGGGTATACCCCAACGGACGCCGAAAACCGGCCTCGCCAGGGCGTCCGTAAGGGTTGACTTTGTTCATCGGACAGAAGATTAATCGGACACCACCTTACCGGACACACGGAGGCCCTATGACCCGGACCATCCTCTATGCCCGTGTCAGCACGGCAGATCAGACGATTGAGATCCAACAAGCGCAGGCAGAGGCAGCCGGTTACAAGATCGATAGGGTGGTGGCGGATGAGGGCGTTTCCGGCCTTTCTACGCCCCTCTCAGAGCGTCCAGAGGGCAAGAGGCTGTTCGACCTCCTGCGGGCCGGAGATACGCTCGTAGTGCGGTGGGTGGATCGCCTGGGACGGAACTACCAGGACGTCACCGACACCATCCGGGAGTTCATGCGGCGGGGCGTGGTGATCCGCACCGTGATCAACAACATGACCTTCGACGGGGCGACAACGGATCCGATGCAGGAGGCCGTAAGAGACGCCCTGATAGCCTTTATGGCTGCCACAGCCCAAGCACAGGCAGAAGCCACCAGGGAGGCCCAGAGAGCCGGCATACAGGCCGCTAAGGGGGATGCCCGCCGGTACCGGGGCAAGAAGCCCAGCTATGACCGTGCGACACTGCAGACGGTCCTGAGCATGGCAGCAGAAGGGGCTGGAACCACGACCATTGCGAAGGCTACGGGGCTGACCCGGCAGACCGTGCTGAGAATCAAAAGTGACCCAGCGGCATCTCAGGCAGCCCTCCTCAAATGGTCAAATGCCTAACACAGGGACCGTGGCCTCAATGTTCTCAGCATGCGATTTGATCCCATCAAGGAGAAACTCCCGGAGTTCGGAAGCATAGGCGTGTAGGCTTGATAGGGATGGGAGCAAGCCATGGGCGTGGCCGTGGCGGATACCGGTGCAAAACCGCGGCAGCTGGTTGTCATGCCCCTCGTAAAATTCTTGAACCGCCACTTTGTGCCTACTGCTATCTATGGCTTTGACAACACTTTCTATGTTCGAACGGGAGAGAGCATCTCTAAGGTGTTGAGCCAAATCCGGAGGAACTGTCTGGAGGGTCGGCCAGATCTCGTCGATTAGCATCGTGGCTTTCTTACGGTATATGGCGGCATATGAGTCCAGAGCAGCTACTCCAACGAGGACCACAAACAGTGCATCGTATCCTCTCTCAGTAACCGGGTTGTAGCCGGGAGCGTACTGTAGACCTTGTACTTTCTTCGCCAGCACCCATTTTGATGCTGCGGCTTCCAGCCCTTCGACACGCCAATACCCCACGCCTGTTTGCTTGAAGCAAACCCCGAGCGTCTTACCATGAGCCTGTGCTACATCGGACTTGGCGAGTGCTTCAAGCAAGGCCGAAAAAAATGCTGGAGCATGGGGGTTTCCTAAAGCTGCAACCGCCCTTGCGCCACTGCCAACCACCATAAAGTGTCCCCCTTACCGTTTTAAGCAATTTGCTTACCAAGTGTATAGGTATTCCGGTCCTCAGAAAGAGAAAAGCTCAGCCGCTCGCAAGGGAACTCAACGGACCACGCCCTACATGATCAGCCGGGCAAGTAACCCCCGATGCTTAGCACCGAGGGTCGGTAGGTTTAGTGGCAGTGGTAGGGCTTGCTGCCTGCGTGGCAGCACTGACCTCTAGGGGAGTCTTTTCTGCAGCCACCGCCGTGCTGCACCTCTTGCGCTTCAAAGCCAAAACCTGCGACGGCAGTCATTGCTGCGGCACTAAATGGCACCGAAAAAGCGGAAAGAGTAACTGCGACTAGTGCTAATTTCCTCATAAGATATCTCCTAGGATGTTGCGTCCGCCACGCATAATTTGCATGAGAAACCGGACACTACCACTCTACCCAAAGCAGAAGGGATTGACCACCAAGTTTCACACTTGAGGCGATTCACCGCATGCCGCCTGCCGCAATCCGAAAGCTCCTCAAGCGCAGATCAAGTCTATGACATTACCACTGACATTACGAATATCTAAGATCTTATTTTTTATAATTTAAGATCAATAAGATACAAAGAATCAACCTTGAGCCAGTACATTCCGGTACTCGCCTCCAAACAAAATCAAGCATCTACACGTAAAACGCTCGGAACAGACCGGGCATTTTACCTCCCATTCACGCTTTGCCCGCCCGCGCAGCGCTCAGCAGGGTCAAAACGTCATCGGTCTTGCTCGGGGAAACCTGCGCATACCGCTCAATCATTGCTGCCGCTGTGCGCAGCGACCAGCCCATGCATCCTGCGATCTGGGACAAAGAAAGACCTGCCAGAAGCAAGCGCGTCGCGGCGGTGCCTCGCGCATCATATAGGCGCAGGTCGTAGCCAAGCCGTTCTGGCGTCATTCCGGCCTTATCCCGCCATTGCCGCACCCCCTCAGAGGCCCCGTGTTCAGTCAACGGGTTGCGGCTCGCATTGGTGAGGAGCGGAAGGCGGCCAGGGTCAGCAGACCGGTTTTGTGTTCGGTGATCCTGTCAGTCGTTTTCAGCATCCTGGTTTCCTCGTTTTGTGGTTGGGTTTGCACCATCAACACATCGAGCAACCTTCATCCCCTTCAAGAGATGCGCCGTCCCCATTCCAGCGTAGAGAGAAGGGGACGGTGTCAGATCACATCAAGACCAATTTATCCAAACCTCTTGGCCAAACTCTGCGACCGGCTGATCCGCGATGGCTGGCTACTGGCGGAGGGACGGCCCAAGGACATCCTGTCGCCGCTTGCCAGCCGCGAGAGCTCCCGCGTGCAGACAGGCCTGGAGCGCCCCCGCCGCGGTGGCCTGGTCGGCGTCCTAAGTCTGTCGGCCTGGTCCGGCTTGCTCTGGCAGCACAAAAGGCCGCCGGGCGCCAAAACTACGCCTTCAACCTGAACCGCTGGATCTTGCCCGTCTCGGTTTTTGGCAGAGCGTCGGTGAACAGCACAGCGCGTGGGTACTTATAGGGGGCGATCTCTGACTTCACGTGATCCTGCAACAGCTTGACCAGCGCCTCTGACGGCTCATGCCCCTCGGCCAGCACCACATGGGCCTGCACGATCTCGCCGCGGGCCTCGTCCGGGGCCCCCACCACCGCGCATTCGGCCACCGCCGCATGGGACAGCAGCGCGGCTTCCACCTCCGGCCCGGCGATGTTGTAGCCCGCGGAGACGATCATATCGTCGTTGCGGGCGGCAAAATGCAGATAGCCCTCGGCATCCTGAATAAAGCTGTCGCCGGTGATGTTCCAACCATTCTGCACGTAATCCGCCTGCCGCGCGTCCGCCAGGTATCGGCAGCCGGTTGGCCCCTTCACTGCCAGCCTGCCAACCACGCCGCGCGGGGCCTCCTTGCCGTCGGCGTCCAGCACCTTCACCTCATAGCCGCTCACCGGCTTGCCCGTGCAGGCAGGCTTGTGATCGTTGAAACGGTTGGAGATGAAGATATGCAGCATCTCGGTGGCCCCAATGCCATCCAGCATCGGCTTGCCCGTCTTCTCGATCCACTCCTGGTACACCGGCGCGGGCAAGGTCTCCCCGGCCGATACAGCCGCCCTGAGCGAGGACAGATCCGCCCCCTCCTCCATCGCCCGCAACATCACGCGGTATGCGGTTGGCGCGGTAAAGCAAACGGTTGCGCGGTATTTCTCGATGATCTCGATCAGGTTCGGCGGGCTGGCATTTTCCAAGAGCGTCGCCGCCGCGCCAAACCGCAAGGGAAAGATCGCCAGCCCCCCCAGCCCAAATGTGAAGGCCAGCGGGGGCGAGCCGACGAACACGTCCTCGGGCTGCACATCCAGCACTTCGCGCGCATAGCCATCGGCAATCATCAACAGATCCCGGTGGAAATGCATCGTCGCCTTGGGCGATCCCGTGGTGCCAGAGGTAAAGCCCAGCAGCGCCACGTCATCGCGCCCGGTCGGCACCGCATCGTAGCTGACCGGTTTTTCCAGCGCCAGCCGGTCCAGCTCCGCATCATGGTTGGAGGTGCCATCAAAGCCCACCACGGTTTCCAGAAACCGGGACTCCTTGGCGCAGGCCACAAGCTCATCCTTCAGCCGGGTGTCGCACAGCGCATGGGTGATCTCAGCCTTGTCGACGATCTTGGCCAGCTCGCCCGCGCGCAGCATCGGCATCGTGTTGACCACAACTGCGCCGGCCTTGGTTGCGGCCAGCCAGCAGGCCACCATCGCCGGATTGTTGGCCGAGCGGATCAGCACCCGGTTGCCCGGCTTCACGCCCAGATCCTCGCTCAGCACATGTGCCAGCCGGTTGGTCCAATCCGCCAGCTCCTTGTAGGTGCGGCGACGGCCGTTGCCGATCAGCGCGGTATGGTCCCCGAATCCGCGGGCAACCATCGTATCCGTCAGCTCCACCGCCGCATTCAGCCGCTCAGGGTAGTCGAACCCCTCCAGCAGGAACTCTGGCCACTGATCCGCAGGCGGCAGGTTGTCACGGGTGAATGTATCCAGATGTGCGCTTGTTCCCAGCATCTCAGACACCTCCCTGATCGGCCTGATGGGCAGCCAGCGCCTGCCGCGCAATCACCACCCGCTGCACATCCGAAGCGCCCTCGTAGATCCGCAAGGCGCGAATGTCGCGGTACAGCTCCTCGACCTTCTCGCCATGGCGCACGCCGTCGCCGCCATGCAGCTGCACCGCCTTGTCGATGACCAGCTGCGCCTGATCGGTGGAAAACAGCTTGGCCATCGCCGCCTCGCGCGTCACCCGTGCAGCCCCGGAATCCTTGGCCCAGGCGGCGCGGTAGACCAGCAGCGCGCTGGCGTCCACATCCAGCGCCATATCCGCAATATGTCCCTGCACCATCTGCAGTTCAAACAGCGGCGCGCCCTGCACCTGCCGGGTGGTGACCCGCGCAAGCGCCTCGTCCAGCGCGCGGCGCGCAAACCCCAGCGCCGCCGCTGCCACGGTGGAGCGGAACACATCCAGCACCGACATCGCGATCTTGAAGCCTGCGCCGGGCTGGCCCAGCAAGGCCGACCTCGGAATGCGGCAATCGCTGAATCGCAGCGTCGCCAATGGATGCGGCGCGATCACCTGCTGGCGCTCGACCACCTCGAACCCTGGCATTCCCGCCGGTACGATGAAGGCCGACAGCCCACGTGCGCCCGGAGCCTCTCCGGTGCGGGCGAACACCGTATAGACATCGGCAATGCCACCGTTGGAAATCCAGGTCTTCTCGCCATTCAGGACATACTGGTCGCCGTCCAGCGTCGCCGTCATGGTGGAGTTTGCTACATCCGACCCCGACTGCGGCTCGGTCAGGGCAAAGGCCGAGATCGCCTTGCCCGCGCGGGTCAGCGGCAGCCATTCCGCCTGCTGCTCCGGCGTGCCGATTAAAGAGATCGCCCCGGTGCCCAAGCCCTGCATCGCAAAGGCAAAATCCGCCAACCCGTCATGGCGCGCCAGTGTTTCGCGGATCAGGCACAGCGTGCGCACATCCAGCTGTTCGCCCTGCATGGCGCCGGAATGCTGCGTCCAGCCGCCTGCGCCCAGCTCGGCCACCAGCGCCCGGCAGGCGGCATCCGTGTCGCTGTGGTCGATCTGCCCCAGCGCGCCTTGGGCCCAGTTTTCCAGCTCTGCCGCCAGCACCCGGTGGCGGTCTTCGAAAAACGGCCAATCCAGAAACGTCCTGTCCGCCATGGTGCGGCCCTCCCTATTTCATCTTTCCCCAAATACTCTCGCCGGAGGTGCCCGCGCCGTCCTGCGGCGCTACCCCCGGCCTGGGTCCGTCTCAGTCGCCTTCGAACAGCGGCTTTTCCTTGTTCACAAAGGCATGATAGGCGCGTTCGAAATCCGCGGTCTGCATGCAGATCGCCTGCGCCTGCGCTTCGGCCTCGATCGCCTGTTCGATCGACATCGACCACTCCTGCGCCAGCATCGTCTTGGTCATCATGTGGCCAAAGTTCGGCCCTGCCGCGATCCGCGTGGCCCAGCTCTGCGCCTCGGCCTCCAGCTGATCCGCCGCCACCAACTTGTTGTGAAAGCCCCAGGCCTGGCCTTCCTCGGCGCTCATTGAGCGGCCGGTGTACAGCAGCTCCGCCGCGCGGCCCTGGCCGATGATGCGCGGCAGGATTGCACAGGCCCCCATATCGCAGCCTGCCAGCCCCACACGGGTGAACAGAAACGCCGTCTTGGCCTCCGGCGTGGCAATGCGAAGATCCGAGGCCATGGCGATGATCGCCCCCGCCCCCACGCATATGCCGTCAATCGCCGCAATCACGGGCTTGCCGCAATTCACAATCGCCTTGACCAGATCGCCCGTCATCCGGGTGAACGCCAACAGCTCCTTCATACTCATCTTGGTGAGCGGCCCGATAATGTCATGCACATCCCCGCCGGAGCAGAAGTTGCCGCCGTTGGAAGCAAAGACCACCGCCTTGACGCTGTCGTCATAGTGCAGGTCGCGAAACCAATCGCGCAGCTCTGCATAGCTGTCGAAGGTCAGCGGGTTCTTGCGCTCGGGCCGGTCCAGAGACACGGTGGCAACCCCCGCCTCGATCCGGCACAGGAAATGCTGCGGGTTGCGCTTCACATTCATGATATCTCTCCGTTTTCCAACCGCCGGGCCACCACGTCCAGACTTTGGGCCACCGCCTGCGCCTCAGCCGCGGTCAGCCCGTCAAAGGCGGCGTTGATCCACGCCTCATGCGCTTCGGCCTGGCGGGCGAACTCTGCCCGACCTGTCGGCGTCAGCCGCACCAAATTGGCCCGGCGGTCGCCCTCGACCTTCTGGCGCTGCACATGGCCATCTTCGACCAGCCGCTCCACAATGCCGGTCACATTGCCGTTGGACACCTTCAGGACACCCGACAGCTCACTCATTTTCAGACCTTTTTCATGCTGCACCAGCGCCGCCATCACGTCAAAGCGCGGCAGGGTGGTGGCAAATTCGCGCCGCAGGTTCTCGCGGACCTCGCTCTCCACCGCCTTGGTGGCCTTCAGCACCTTCAGCCACAAACGCAGCCGGTCTTTGGAGGTGGTGCTCAAATCTCACCTCCCGACACGCTCATCGCGTGCCCATTGACTGATGCCGCCCCCGTGGACGCGAGGAACAGCGCGGTTGCCGCGACCTCCTGCGGGGTGATCAGTCGGCGCATCGGGTTGCCGCCGACCACCATACTCACCGCCTTTTCGCGAGAGATCCCCTGCCGGTCCATCAACCCGGTGATCGCGGTCTCCGCCATTTCGGTATCGACGAACCCGGGGCAGATCGCGTTGCAGGTGATGCCCCGCTTGGCGACGCCCTGTGCAACCGATCGCACCAGCCCCAGCACGCCATGTTTCGACGCCGCGTAGGCCGGGATATGCGCGCCCCCCTGCAAGGACGCGGTGGAGGCGATGGCAATCAGCCGCCCGCCCTCCCCCATGCCCGCGCGCAAGGCCGCACGGAAGGTCAGGAAGGTGCCGGTCATGTTGACCGTCAGCGTGTGCTGCCAGTCAGCCAGCTCAACATCCTCGATGCGCGCGGCAAGGCCCGTGCCGGCATTGGCCACCACCACGTCAAAGGGCTGGTCGAACAAGGCTTCAACCTGCGCTTCGTCGGTGACATCCGCCTCGCGGATCTGCATCTCCTGGCCGGCCGCCGCCGCTTCCAGCGGCGCGCGACGGCGGCCGACGATGGTCACCGCATCGCCCGCCTCGGCGAAACCATGGGCGATGGCCCGGCCAATCCCGGTGCCGCCACCGGTCACAAGAACCCGTCGTGTCATGCCCGGATCACCTCCGCGTCTCTGTCCGCCAGCCGCCAGGCCTGATCGCGCCCGGCGTGATAGGGCAGCGGCCAGTCGCCATGCCGGTCGCCAATGCGCGCGGCCTCGTGCAGCGTCCAATAGGGATCGGCCAGATGCGGCCGCCCGACACAGACCAGATCCGCCCGCCCTGCCATCAGGATCGAATTGGCATGATCCGCCTCATAGATGTTGCCGACTGCCATGGTGGCAATTCCCGCCTCGTTGCGAATGCGGTCGGAAAACGGCGTCTGGAACATGCGCCCATAGACCGGCTGCGCATCAACCGAGGTCTGTCCGGCCGAAACATCAATGATGTCCGCCCCGGCAGCGGTAAAGCCGCGGGCGATCTCCACCGCCTCTTCCGGCGTCACACCCTCATCTCCCAGCCAGTCGTTGGCGGAGATGCGCACCGACATCGGTTTGTCCTCAGGCCAGACCGCGCGCATGGCGGCAAAGACCTCCAGCGGGTAGCGCAGACGGTTCTCCAGGGAGCCACCGTACTCATCACTCCGATTGTTCGATTTTGGCGAGATGAACGACGAAATCAGATAGCCATGCGCCGCATGAAGTTCGATCATGTCAAACCCGGCCCGTCCGGCCATCTGCGCCGCAGAGGCAAATTCGTCCCGGATCTGGTCCATTTCCGCCCGCGTGATTTCCCGCGGGGCCGGGTTGTTATCGGACCACGGGATCGCCGACGCAGAGACGGTCTCCCAGTTGCCCTCCGGCAGCGGCGCGTCCATGTCGTCCCAGCCCAGCTGGGTGGACCCCTTGCGCCCGGAATGGCCGATCTGGCAGCAGATCTTGGCGTCCGTCTCGCCGTGCACAAAATCCACCAGCCGCGTCCAGGCGGCCTCATGTTCTGGCGCATATAGTCCTGGACAGCCCGGCGTGATCCGCCCCTCCGGCGATACACAGGTCATCTCGGTATAGACCAGCCCGGCGCCGCCCTTGGCGCGCTCGCCATAGTGGATCAGGTGCCAGTCGGTCGGACAGCCCTCCACGGCCTTGTACTGCGCCATCGGGGACACCACGATGCGGTTCTTCAGCTCCATGCCGCGCAGTTTATACGGCGCGAACATCGGCGGCCGCACCGGCGCATCCGCGGGCGCGCCCGCCTTGTCCTGAAACCATTTCTCGGCGCTTTGCAGCCAGTCGGCATCACGCAGGCGCAGGTTTTCGTGGGAAATCCGCTGCGAGCGGGTCAGCAGCGAATAGTTGAACTGCACCGGATCCATATCCAGGTAGCGCTCGACCTCCTCGAACCATTCCAGCGAGTTGCGCGCCGCCGATTGCAGCCGCAGCACGTCCAGCCGCCGCTCATCCTGATAGCGTTCGAACGCGCGGTCCAGCGATGGCTCACTGCTGACCAGCTCTGCCAGCGCGATCGCACTGTCGAAGGCGAGCCGGGTGCCCGACCCGATCGAAAAATGCGCCGTGGCCGAGGCATCCCCCAACAGCACCACATTTTCATGGTACCATTTTTCGCAGAGCACCCGCGGAAAGTTGATCCAGACCGCAGCACCACGCAGATGCGCCGCGTTGGACATCAACGCCTGCCCGCCCAGATGATCGGCAAAAATCTCCTCGCAGGTGCGGATGGTTTCTTCCTTGCTCATGCTCTCGAATCCCCAGGCGTTCCAGGTCTCGGCCGAGCATTCGACGATCACCGTCGCGGTGTCGTCGTCAAACTGATAGGCGTGGATCCACATCCAGCCGTGCTTGGTCTTCTCGAAGATGAAGGTGAAGGCATCGTCAAATTTCTGATGCGTGCCGAGCCAGATGAACTTGCAGGGGCGCACGTCGATCTGCGGTTTAAAATGCTCGGCGAACTCATTGCGCACGCTGGAATTCAGCCCATCGCAGGCGACCACCAGGTCGTAATCCGCCTGATACTCCGCCGCCGGTTTGGCCAGGGTTTCATATTGCAGGTCCACCCCCAGCGCGCGGGCGCGATCCTGCAACAGCAGCAGCATTTTTTTGCGACCGATGCCGGCAAACCCGTGGCCGCCAGAAACCGTCCGGGCGCCGTTGTGCACCACCGCAATGTCATCCCAATAGGCGAAGTTCTCGCGGATCGCCTCTGCGCTTTGCGGATCATTTGCGCGCAGGTTCTCCAGCGCGTCGTCCGACAGCACCACGCCCCAGCCAAAGGTGTCATCCGCCCTGTTGCGCTCAAACACCGTGACCTCGGCCTCCGGCTGGCGCAGTTTCAACGAAATCGCGAAGTACAGCCCCGCAGGACCGCCTCCCAAACAGGCGACTTTCATGCGTATCCCTCCCGCTCAACCTATTGCCGTTGCGATAAGGATAGGCAGGTGCGGAAATAAATTTCAAGCCTAAAGTTTTAGGTTTGAAATATTGACGCGGCAAGCCGCAGCGGACGCTGCCCAGCGACCGCTGCGAGACGGTTTAACGCTTAAAGTTCGCGCAGGTACTGCATCACCGCCGGGCGCACGGACTGGTCGCCGCAATGGCGGGCGTCGGCGATGATCCTGCGGACCTCGCCCAGATCGACCCGCAGCAACAGCGATTTCACCGGCCCGATCGACGCCGGACGCATCGACAGCGTGCGCATCCCCATCGCCGCAAGACAGACCGCCTCCACCGGACGGCCCGCGTCCTCGCCGCAGAAGCTCAGCGGCGTATTGGAGATGTTGCAACGCTCGACGATAAGCTCGATAAAGCTCAGGAAGCTGACATTCAGCGTGTCATAGCGTTTGCGCACCCGCTCATTCTCGCGGTCGGCGGCAAAGAAGAACTGCTTGAGGTCGTTGCCGCCGATCGACAGAAAACTGACCTCCTCAAAGAACTTCTGCGGCGCATAGGCCAGCGACGGCGTCTCCAGCATTGCGCCCACCTTCAGCTCCGATGGCAGCACATGGCCCAGCCTGCGCTCGCGCGCGATGGTCTTGTCGACCTCGGCCTTGGCGGCGCGGTATTCCTCGAACTGCGCGACAAAGGGGAACATGATCGACAGCGGCCGCCCCTCGGCGGCGCGCAAAAGCGCCTGCAACTGCATCCGCATGATGCCCGGCTTGTCCAACCCGACCCGGATCGCGCGCCAGCCGAGCGCCGGGTTCGGCTCGTCCGTGGGCTTCATGTAGGGCAGCACCTTGTCGGACCCGATGTCCAGGGTGCGGAACACCACCGGCTTGCCATGCGCCGCGTCCAGCACCCGCTTGTACAAAGTGACCAATTCGGACCGCTTCGGCATCTGATTTCGCACCAGAAATTGCAATTCCGTGCGAAACAGTCCCACCCCCTCGGCGCCGGACCCATCCAGCGATGGCAGATCGGCCATCAGCCCGGCGTTCATCATCATGTTGATATGTTCGCCATCCGTCGTTATCGCCTGGGTGTTGCGGATCGAGGCATAGCGCTCCTGCGCCTTGGTGTGCATCGCGATCTTGTCGCGAAAGGCGCCAACCACCGTGTCATCCGGGCGCAGGTGCACCACGCCCTGATCACCATCCACCATGATGTGGTCGCCGTTCAGCGCCTCCGTGGTGATCCGCTTGGCATTGACCACCAACGGGATCGCCAGTGCCCGCGCCACGATCGCCGCATGGCTGCCGACGGAGCCCTCTTCCAACACGATGCCGCGCAGGGAGCGGCCGTATTCCAACAGGTCGCCGGGGCCGATATTGCGGGCGATCAGGATCGGGTTCTCCGGCAGCTCGGCCCCGGTGTCGGCGCCCTGCCCGGTCAGGATCCGCAACAGCCGATTGGACAGGTCGTCAAGGTCGCTTAACCGTTCGCGCAGATAGGGATCCTGCACCTGCGCCATCCGGGATCGCGCCTGCGACTGCTCTTTTTCCACCGCGGCTTCGGCGCTCAGACCGCGCGCGATGTCTTCCTCCATGCGCCGCATCCAACCCTTGGAGTTGGCAAACATGCGATACGCTTCAAGAACTTGCAGCTGTTCCGTGTCGCCGTTGCGCGACACCTCCAGCATCTTGTCGACCCCCACCCGCAGCTCCTCAACGGCGTCGCTCAGCCGCTCCAGCTCGCGTTTGGGGTCATCGGCGATCGGGTTGGTCACAATCACCCGCGGTTCATGCAGCCAAACATTGCCCTCCGCCGCGCCCTCCTGCGCAGAAGTGCCGTGGATCAGCACCGCCTGCTGGTGCAGCGGTGACAGGGCCGCGCCCTCGCCGACAAAGGCGCCGAGTTCGGTCATCTCGGCGATGACCATCGCCACCACCTCCAACGCATAGACCGCATCGGCAGAGAACTCGCGCGCCTCCTTGGACTGCACCACCAGCACGCCAAGCATCTCGCCCAGCCTCTGGATCGGCACCCCCAGGAAGGAGGAGAACCGCTCCTCCCCCGTCTCTGGCATATAGCGAAAGCCCTTGGCGTTGGGCGCGTCCGGCGTGTTCACGACCTTGCCGAATTTGGCCACCCGGCCCACCAGCCCCTCGCCAATACGCATGCGTGTCTGGTGGACGGATTCGGTCAACAGACCTTCGGTGGCGCACAGCTCCAGCGTCTCGTCATCGCGGAACAGGTAGACAGAGCACACCTCAGTGCCCATGCTGTCGGCGATCAGATAGGTGATCTTGTCGAGCCGCGCCTGCCCGGCATCATCGCCAGCCATTGCCTCGCGCAGACGTACCAGAAGTTTCCGACTTTCAGATTCCGTCGTATCAGCCATTCTTACCCTTTCTCGGGCACAGTCCCCGCGCGCCGCCGCATCCCAATGGCTTCAGGCTGGCTCGGCCTCAACCACATGCAGCCCAAAGCGACGCGCCAGCGCACTCTCCTCTTCCCTCTTCTCCCACCCCGGCGGGAAAAGTCCAAGTGTTTTTATCGCTTTGCACGCTAACATCCCGCGGGGCCATAAAAATGGGCAAAGCCCTGCCGGAACGCCCCCAAAACGACAAAGGCGCCCCACGGACGCCTTTGATCTAAACAAAAATCGGTTGAGCAAGGACGCTTAGGACGCCTTGTCCAAATCGAATGCGTCATGCAGCGCCTGCACGGCCAGCTCCATGTACTTGCGGTCGATCAGCACCGAAATCTTGATTTCGGAGGTGGTGATGACCTTGATGTTGATGCCCTCGTCCGACAGCACCTTGAACATCTTGGCTGCAACACCCGACTGCGAGCGCATGCCGATGCCGACGACCGACACCTTGGCGACACCCTTGTCGGCCAGCAGCTCGGCATAGTTCAGCTCGCCCTGCTCCTTGGTTGCCAGCAGCGCCTGTTCCGCGCGTGCCACCTGGTCGGTCGGGCAGGAGAAGGTCATGTCGGTGCGGCCCTCGTCCGAGATGTCCTGCACGATCATGTCGACGTTCACGCCCGCGTCGGACAGCGTGCTAAAGATGGTGGCCGCGATGCCGGGGCGGTCGGCCACCGACTGCACGGTCAGCTTGGCTTCGTCACGGGAATAGGCCACACCGGCCACAACATTGGATTCCATGATTTCCTCCTCGTCGCAGACCAGGGTTCCGGCCTCGTCGGACTGTTCCTCAAAACTCGACAGAACGCGCAGCTTCACCTTGTAGCGCATCGCCAGTTCAACCGAGCGGGTTTGCAGCACCTTAGCCCCCAACGAGGCCAGCTCCAGCATTTCTTCAAAGGCGATCTTGTCGAGCTTGCGCGCCTTGTCGCAAATTCGCGGATCGGTGGTATAGACGCCGTCCACGTCGGTGTAGATGTCGCAGCGCTCCGCCCCGAAGGACGCGGCAAAAGCCACCGCAGTCGTGTCCGAGCCCCCCCGGCCCAGGGTGGTGATGCGCCCCTCCGGGCTGATGCCCTGGAAGCCCGCCACAACCGCGACCTTCATGCCCTCACCGAACTTCTGGGTGATGTTTTCCGGCGGGATCTCCTCGATCCGGGCCTGGCTGTGGGCAGAGTTCGTCTTCAGCGGCACCTGCCAGCCCTGCCAGCTGCGTGCAGGAATATCCATCTCCTGCAACGTCAGCGCCATCAGGCCCGCGGTGACATTCTCGCCCGAGGACACCACCGCATCATATTCGCGGGCATCATACAGCGGCGAGGTCTCATCCACCCAGCCCACCAGTTCATTGGTCTTGCCGGACATGGCCGAGACGATGACGATCACGTCATAGCCCTTGGCGACCTCAACGCCGACGCGTTTGGCGGCGCGGCGGATGCGGTCCAGGTTGGCGACGGATGTGCCGCCAAATTTCATCACAAGTACGGGCATGCGGAACGGGTCTCCCTGCGCTTGCGGGTTACGGTCCCGTGCCTCTTATGCGAGCCCCCGGCCAAGGGCAAGAGCAGGCATCCGCCGCAAGCAAGGAAGCTGCGCCCGCGCTGGCATTTTTCGCCGCGGCAAACCGCCACAACGGGGCCGCGGCGCAATTTCCGCAAATCAGCTGCGCCAGAAGCGGACCGTGAACATCGCATAAACCGCCATCAGCTCCAGCCGCCCGATCAGCATCGCCACGATGAGGATCCATTTTGCCGGATCGTTCAGGGTCGAGAAATTGCCCGCCGGGCCGATGGTGTCTCCCAGGCCGGGGCCGATGTTGGCCACCGCGGTGGCGGCGCCGGAGACCGAGGTTACGAAATCCAGCCCGGTCAGCGCCAGCCCCCAGGCCACCACGCCCAGAGTCACGATGAAAAACATGAAAAAGGAAATCACCGAGCTCAGCACTTCGGCATCCACCGGACGGCCTTCGTACCGCGTCAGGAACACCCCATGCGGCGATCGGATACGCTGGATCTGGATCCTAATGGAGGCGAACAGCAGCTGGTAGCGGAAGATCTTGACCGAACAGGCGGTGGAGCCCGCACAGCCGCCGATCAGCCCGACGAAGAAGAAGATCATCACCAGGAAGCTGCCCCATTGCATGTAATCCGCGCTGGCATAGCCGGTGCCGGACATGATCGACGTGATGTTGAACAGCGCCGACCGCAGCGCCTCTTCGCCGCCGTGCGGGTGCGAGGCGTAGAGAACCCCCGCAGCAATGGCCACCAACAGCCCCAGTGTCATCATGAAGCCGCGAATCTGACTGTCGCGCAGCATCGGCGTGCCGTGCCCGTTGACCAGCTGCACATAACGCACGAACGGCAGCGCCGCGAGGATCATGAAGATGGCCGCGGCATATTCCACCGGCCCGGCAAACACCCCAAAGGAGGAATCGTAATTGGCAAAGCCGCCGGTTGCGATGGTGGTCATCGAATGCACCAGCGCATCGAATGGCACCATGCCCAGAACCATGTAGACCAGCATGCAGGCCATGGTCAGCGACACGTAGATCAGCGAGATCTGCTTGGCGATCGCCTGCGCACGCGGCAGGATCTTGCCCATCGTGTCAAAAGCTTCAGATCGGAAGATCTGCATGCCGCCGACCCGCAATTCCGGCAGGAACACCATCGCCACGACGATGATGCCGATGCCGCCCAGCCATTGCAGGATCCCACGCCACAACAGCAGTCCGCGCGGCAGATCGTCCAACCCGGAAATCACCGTCGACCCGGTGGTGGTCAGCCCCGACATCGCCTCGAAAAACGCGTCGACAAATCGCAGCTCGGTCGCACCCAGCACAAAAGGGATCGCCCCGAACAGCGGCAGCGCCAGCCAGACCGTTGTGGTCAGCAAAAAGGTCTGCCGGATGCTCAGCCCCTCGCGCACCCCGTTGGCGCAACTCAGCGACAGCAGCCCCCCCACCAGAATGGTAAAGAGGGCGCTTTCCAGAAACACATGCCATTCCCCGCGGCCGTCCAGCAGATCGACCAGCAGCGGGAACAGCATCGTCGCTCCCAGAATGACGACCAACAGGCCGATGACATACCCAACCGGGCGGAAATCCAACATGCGGCGCAGCGTTGGCCTCCCAGGCGCTAAGTGTCAAGTCTGCGGCGCTATTTGCTACCGTCCTTGCTGTCCTTGGTGGCACTACGCGCCCCCTTGGGCGGTTGCGGCATATGCGGCGGCTGGGCAGGCTGGCGCGGCCGGTTTGTGGGCGTCTGCGGGGTCTGCGCCTGACGCGCGGTCGGCGCCCCAGCCGCAGCGGCAGGTTTCACCGCTGGCGCATCCGGGGCCGTCGGCTGAGCCTTGGGCGCTGCCTTGGCAGAGGTCTCGTTCTTTGGTGCGACGTCAGCCTTTGCAGCCGGTCCTGTGCTGGCGGCACGGGCCGACGTCTTGGGAGCCGCCGTTTTGGCGGTGGGCGACTTGCGCGCGATCGGTTTGGTGGCCACCTTGGTCGTCGCCTTGCTGGCCGCTTTGGGGGTGGATTTCGTGGCCGCTTTTCTGGCAGGCGCCGCTGCCGGTCGGGAGGCAGTTTCCGCGGCTGCTTGCGGCGCTGATCCAGCTGCCGCAGTGCTGGCCGACTTGGCGATTGCCTTGACCGGCGCCTTGGGCGGCGTCGTATCCTCCGCAGCAACCGGCGCCTCGGGCGGCGGTGTTTCCGCCGGAGCCACCGGCGCCGCCTCTTCAGCCACTGTCGCCAGACCTTGCAGCATGCGGTGCTGGGCTGCAATCAAGCTCTGCGCCATTCGCATCTGCTCCAGCGGGGCCTGAACTGCCAGCTGTGTGGCCTGCCGCCACAGGTTCAGCTGCATACCCGTCGCCGCCCCGGCCCATTCATGCGCCCGCATCGCCATCCCGGCCATCTGGTGAAAACCCGTCATCTGTAACTCCTCACTTGCAGCGCCGCCCCCGGCGCCGACGCGGCTCTGGCCCCGGCGCGCACGACCGACGGGGCGCAGAACCGCCCCTCCCCCAAAGAGTCTTTCAGGGGATTCGCAATCAAGGCTAACATGATATTCTGCGCAGCAGCATGAAAAATGCGGCGTCGCAGCGTCGCGCGCGGACTGTGGCCCACGGATGAACCACAGCGGCAGTCGTGCCCCCCGTTGCCGGGGCGATCAGCCCTGGTGGATCAGGCTGGCAAACAGCCGCGGGTCCATGCTGGTGGTCTTGAACAACGCGCCCTGGGTCAGCACGCTGACCGCATCATGGCTGTGCAGGCTTTCCTGATGGCTGGCGATGATTCGGAAATCCCCGATCCGCGCGTCGCCCTGCAGGGCCTCGCAGAACAGCCGTGCCGCATCCTCGACAAAGATCGGGTTGGCGGCGTTCAGCTCGGCAAAGGCCTGTTCATCCTCGCGCTTGACCATCACTTGGGTCTCGGTCGGCACCGCCTGACGGCAAAGGTCGATCAGATCCTCGAACCACAGGCAACTGGCACCGGGCTTCATCTGTACCGAAATCCGCGCCACCGAGCGCTGCGAATGGGGTGTCGCCAGCTGCCCGCGGGCCTGGCGGGCGTGTTCCGACAGCTCCAGCGAGCAGGGGCAGGTCGAGGAGTAGACATAGTCCAGATGCAGGATCTTGTCGCGCACCCCGTCGTGGTCGACCAGTTCCAGCGCAAAGTCGTAATACTGATAGCCGCTCAACCCCGAGCGCAGGCTCTTTACCCGAGCCGGGAAGGAAAACCGCATCTGAATGCGCGCATCGGGGCTGTCCAGATCGCTCAGGTAGTCGTCCAGCGCCGCCGCCATCACCTCAAAGCTGAAGGTGCGTTCGGCATGTTTGTAAAAGCTGCGCATGATCCGCGACATGTTGATGCCCTTCTTGCCGGCATCCAGTGAGACGGTACCGGTGACGCTGGTTTCCAGCGTCAGGTCACCGTCGTCGCGGGTGTGAAAGCGGATCGGCAGGCGGAAGTTGGAGATCCCCACGTGCTGGATCTGTTCCTGCGCGCCGCGGATCAGGCTGGTCGGCCCGTTTTGCAGATCCGGCAGCGTCTGCCGGTAGGCCTCGTCCGATGTGAAGGCTTCGGGGTACTGCCGCGACAGATCCGGGTAATTGCCCACCGCCCGGCCCGGCAACAGCCGTGCCACGGCCGGATCCAACTGGGCGATCTCGGTTTCGGTTGCGGACAACGCCCAGGACCGAAGCACATCCAGCGCGGTCTGCGCCGCCTCACGGTCCGGCGTTTCAGCGGCATCACGGGAGTGAATGTTCATCGGCGTATTCCTTACTCTGACAGCCCTATATAGGGGCTGGCAGGCCCCTCTCATAGACCGTTACGCGGCAGATTACAAAACGGAACCGCCAAATGCGGCGGGTGCGGCGGCCTCCCGACGCGCGAACCGTGCCTGTTCGGGGACGCGGTGGGCAGGCCAGCGCGGGTCCCGCAGGGATCGCAAACTGCGGCCGGGCAACGGGGACTGTCTGCCCCCGCTTGAGCCTGCGGCTCGATTCACCCCCGAGAGTATTTCCAACCAGAAAGAGGCATCGGCCCGCGGATCAGCCCTGTGCCGCCTCCAGCGCGGCGGTCAGGTCGGCAATCAGATCATCGGCATCTTCCAGCCCGACCGACAACCGCACCAGCCCCGGCGTGATGCCCAGCTGCGCTTTCAGCGCGTCGCTCAGCCGCTGGTGAGTGGTGGTGGCCGGATGGGTGGCGATGGATTTGGCATCACCCAGATTGTTGGAGATCACCGGGATGGTCATCGCGTTCAGAAAGCGGAACGCCGCATCCTTGCCCCCCTTGAGGTCGAGCGACAGCACCGTGCCGCCCTTGCCGCCCAGCTGGGTCTGCACCAGCGCGTTCTGCGCATGGCCCGCCAAACCTGGATAGATCGCCCGCAGCAGCGCCGGGTGGCCCTCCAGCGCTTCGGCGATCTTCAGCGCCGTCTCGGCCTGCGCGTTCACCCGCAGCGAAATCGTCTCAAGCCCCTTCAGCAGCACCCAGGCGTTGAACGGGCTCAGCGAGCCGCCGGTGTGCTTCATATAGGGTTCCAGGGTGCCGCGAATGAAGTCCCTGGTGCCCAGCACCACGCCGCCCAGCACCCGGCCCTGGCCGTCGATATGCTTGGTCGCGGAATAGACCACGACATCGGCGCCTTGTTCGATCGCGCGCGAAAACACAGGGGTCGAGAACACGTTGTCGACGATCACCAGCGCACCGGCGGCATGGGCGATTTCGGCCACCGCCGCGATGTCGATCACCTCCAGCGTCGGGTTCGACATCGATTCAAAGAACACCGCCTTGGTGTCGGGCCGTATCGCCGCGCGCCACTGCTCCAGGTCAGTGCCGTCCACAAAGGTCACCTCCACCCCAAAGCGCGCCAGGATGGTTTCCAGGATGTAGAGGCAGGAGCCGAACAGGGCGCGGGCCGAGACCACGTGATCCCCCGCCTGCAACAGCGACGTCAGCGCGCCATTGACCGCCGCCATGCCGGAGGCGGTAGCAAAGGCATCTTCGGCGCCTTCCAGCGCGGCAATGCGCTTTTCGAACATGTCGACCGTCGGGTTGCCGTAGCGGGCATAGATGAACTCATCCGGGCCGGTCTCGATGAACCGGGCCTCGGCCTGTTCGGCACTGTCATAGACAAAGCCCTGTGTCAGGAAGATCGACTCGCTCACCTCGTTGAACTGGCTGCGGCGCGTGCCGCCGTGGACCAGCACGGTGCGGGTGTTCCAGTTGTCGCTCATCATCCGTCTCCTCGCGCCCGCGGCGCATAAAAAAGCCCCCGTTCGGCCAAGCGAAAGGGGGTCCTTCTCGTCCTGACCTCTTTAGCGGGTATGTTTTACGTGGCCCGCAATCCGGTAACAAATCGCCACGAAAGATGCTCCGCATGTACGCTCGCAGGTGGTCTCCGTCAAGCTGTTGCAGCAGCGCCTCAGGTTATGGCCCCTTGCCTGTCCGGTGCCAGCTGTGATCCTGTGGCAGATAGTATAACGGCAGGATTGACCTATGCAGGCAGCGCTTCAGCTCTACTATTGGCCCACCCCCAACGGCTGGAAAATCTCCATCGCGCTGGAGGAAATGGGCCTGCCCTATGACACCACCCTGATCGACATCACCAAGGGCGATCAATTCGCACCGGAGTTTCTGGCGCTGTCGCCCAACAACCGGATGCCCGCGATCACCGACCCCGACGGGCCCGGCGGCGCGCCACTGTCGCTGTTCGAAAGCGGCGCGATCCTGATGTATCTGGCCCGCAAGACCGGCCGGTTCTACGGCAGCAATGAACGGGCACGGCTGGCGGTGGACCAGTGGCTGATGTGGCAGATGGGCGGGCTTGGGCCGATGGCGGGTCAGGCGCATCACTTCCTGAAATACGCGCCCGAGCCGCTGCCCTATGCGCAGGACCGCTACCGAAACGAGGTGGCGCGGCTCTACGGCGTGCTGGACCGGCAGCTGGCGGACAATGAATATGTCGCCGGGCCGGACATCAGCATTGCCGACATGGCGATCTGGCCCTGGGCCTCTTTGTGGGAGGGCCAGCAGCAGACCCTCGACGACAAGCCGAACATGGCCCGCTGGCTGGAGCAGATGTGGTCCCGCCCCGGTGTCATCGCCGGGCGGGCGCTGCATGCCGACCTGCGCGGCGATCGCTCCGACACCAGGGCGCAGCAGGTGCTCTTCGGCAAGTGACCGATTTGGGTCATCGGCCCCGGGCAGCGGCACGCGCCGACGCAGCCCGCCACAGGCGGGCTGCCATGCCCAAGGCCTGTGGCCTCATCGCCGATGAGGCCAGGGCGCGGGAGCGCTCCCCTGTTGCGGGCTACTCCGCCGGACCGGTGTTTTCCTCGTCCTCGTCCGGCCCGTATTTCTGAAACAGCGGCCCCTGGAACATGAAGAAGCCGAACATCGCAATCGGCAGGCCGAAGGTTTTGAAGTAGACCCAAGCCTCTTCGCTCTGGAAGCGCCAGATCAGCTCATTCGCGACCGCCAGCGCAAAGAAGAAGGCGCACAGGCGGCGGGTCAGGATCATCCAGCCCTCCTGCTCCAGCGGCATCACCTCTTCCATCACCACCTTCAGCCAGCTTTGGCCGCGCAACAGGCCGATACCCAGCAACCCGCCAAACAGCAGGTACAGCATGGTCGGCTTCATCTTGATAAAACGGTCATCGTTGAACCAGACCGACATGCCGCCGAACAGCACCACCAGCACCAGCGTGGCAAATTGCATCCGCGACAGATGCCCGGTCAGCTTCCACAGCGCCAGGGTGGAGGCCACCATCAGCGGGATGAAGGCCGCTGTGATGACGATGAAGCCCTTGTACTCCTCGCCGCCGATCACAAAGATCTCGTCTTTCAGCTTTAGATAGCCGATGAAGAACAGCACAACCGGACCAAATTCCAGTATCATCTTCAGCGTCGGGTTGATCTGTCGTGCGGCCATCTGGCGTCCTGTCCTGTCTGTTGCGGCGGCGGCGCTCAGCCGCCCATTTCCACTATCACGGCGCCCAGCGCGATCAAAGCCATCAGGGCAATGCGGCGCGGCCCAACGGTCTCTTTCAGCACCAGCCAGCCGATCAGCGCGGCAAACACGGTGGAGGTCTCGCGCAGCACCGCCGCCTCGCCCACCTTGTCCAGCCGTGTCGCCAGCATCACCGACCCGAAGGAGGCAAAGGCCACCAGCCCGCCGAAAAAGCCCTTGATCATCAGCGGCCCCGGGGCGGGGGTGACCTCCATCCGCCGCCAGCGGGCCAGCGCTATGAAAGGAAACACCAGCCCGTCGATCATGAAGAACCACGCAAGGAAGGTGAAAGGATCGGCCGTGGCGCGGATGCCATAGGCGTCATAGGTGGTGTAAAGCGCCACGAACAGGCCGGTGATCACCGCCAGCACCAGCGCAATCCCCAACGTGTCGCGCGCCGCGGTCAGGAAAATGAAGTTGTAGACCGCCAGCCCGAAGATCCCCGCCAGAAGCACACCGACACCCAGCCACTGGGTGCCGGTGAAGGTCTCGCCGAACAGCCAATAGGCACCAATCACCGTGAACAGTGGCCCGGTGCCGCGCACCACGGGGTAGACAACCGTATAGGCGCCCTTGGTATAGGCCAGCGCCTGAAACAGCTTGTACAGCAGATGGATCACAAAGGCGCCGAGGAAGATCACCCACATGTGGGGTTCCGGCCAGGGCACCACGAACAGCGCAAATGGGGCTGCCATCAGGCAATAGAAGAAATCGATCGCCCCGCGCGACAGCCAGGGATCATGCCGCCCCTTCTGCAGCGCGCCGAAGACCGCATGCAGGAAGGCCGCCGACAGCGCCAGGATCAGGGCCATCTGATGCCCGGCCTCGGTGCCCTCGAGGGAGATCAGCCAATCGCTCAAATCAAATACCTTTGTTCACGCCGCATCAGCCGGGCGTTTTCCTTACCGGTTGCCCGGAGGAATTGTCCGGCAAGAGGAAAACCGGATCAGGATTTCTCCAGACCGGTCAGGGCGGCAGCAAATTCCTCGGGGTCAAAAGGCGCCAGATCGTCGATCTGCTCGCCGACGCCGATCGCGTGGATCGGCAGGCCGAACTTGTCCGCCAGCGCCACCAGCACGCCGCCTTTGGCAGTGCCGTCCAGCTTGGTCATGACCAGGCCCGAGACATCCGCCAGCTGGCGGAAGGTGCCAACCTGGCTCAGCGCGTTCTGGCCCGTGGTGGCATCCAGCACCAAGAGGGTGTTGTGCGGCGCGGTCTCGTCCTTTTTGCGGATCACGCGGACGATCTTGGCCAGCTCCTCCATCAGGTCAGCGCGGTTCTGCAACCGGCCTGCGGTGTCGATCATCAGCAGGTCGGCGCCCTCTTCTTGCGCGCGTGTCATCGCGTCAAACGCGAGGCTCGCAGGGTCGGAGCCTTCCGGCGCGGTCAGCACCGGCACGCCTGCGCGTTCCCCCCAGACCTGCAATTGTTCGACGGCTGCGGCCCGGAACGTGTCGCCCGCGGCGATCACCACCTTCTTGCCCGCACCCTTGAACTGGCTGGCCAGCTTGCCGATGGTGGTGGTCTTGCCGGAGCCGTTGACGCCCACCACCAGCACCACCTGCGGGCGTTTGGCATAAAGAGGCATCGGCCTGGCCACCGGCTCCATGATGCGGGCGACCTCCTGTGCCAGCAGTTCCTTGATTTCGCGGCTCGACACCCGCTTGCCCATGCGCCCCTCCGCCAGGTTGGCGGTGACGCGCAGCGCCGTGTCCACCCCCATGTCGGCGGCGATCAGCAGCTCTTCCAGCTGCTCCAGCATGTCGTCATCCAGCGCCCGGCGCGGCTCCGCGGTGGTGCCGCGACCGATCAGGCGGCCCAGCAAGCCGGGAGAGGATTTTTCCGGCTCCGGCGCAGCGGCAGGCGCTTGCGGCGTGGCCGCGGCTGGGGCTGGGGCCGGTTCCGGCTCGGGCGCAGCCTCTGGTTCAGGCAGTGGCGACGGCACAGGCGCGGGCGCGGGCTGTTCCGGCGTGACCGCTGGCGCGTCTGCCAGCGTTTGCGCGGCGTGGTCCGCGCCGCTGTCGGCGCCCTCCTCGACGATGGCGTCCAGGCCCTGCTCCAGCTTCGACGAGGATTTGAACAGCCGGTCTTTGAGCTTTGAGAAAAACGCCATCTGGGTCTGCGCTCCGGAATTGCTACGGGGTTGATCCCTCACCTACTGCGGAAATCCGCCGAGTGCAAAGTGCAAGGCGCGTGCAAACCGCGAAAATGCAGCACCGCCCGCCGCCGCGGCGGTCTTTCCTGACATAGCCCTTGGTTCGGTGCCCTGGCCTCTGGCACAGTGAAGGCATGCGTTGTCACCCGCTGATTCCCCTGCTCGCCGCGCTGGCGGTGCCGATGGCCGCCCCCGGCGCTGGCCGTGCTGCCGAGGCGCTGAGCGCCGAAGCCTTTGACCGCTACACGCAGGGCCGCACGCTGTTTTATGGCTTTGGCGGCGACATGTACGGGGTCGAACGTTACCTGCCGGGGCGGCGGGTGATCTGGTCCTTCCTCGACGGGCGATGCCAGGAAGGCCACTGGTACGAGGACGCGGGCCATATCTGCTTTGTCTATGAAGACCGCACCGACCCGCAGTGCTGGCGCTTTGAACTGGGCGCACAGGGGCTGACGGCGCAGTTCGAAAACGACCCCGCCGCAACCGAGCTGTATGAGGCCGAGGACATCGGCGAGGAGATGCTGTGCCTTGGCCCCGACGTCGGCGTCTGAGGCAGGCGCCGGGATCTGAGTATTCTGACCAGAAAGAAACCAGCGCGCGCTAGAGCAGCGAGCCCTGATCGCCGCCGCCCTTGCGATCGGTCTGCGCGTCCGCGCCCGGCTGCGCGGTCACGTACAGCGCACCGTCGGCAAACTCGATCTGCAACGGGCCCGCTGCGGCGGCCGCGATCCGGGTCGTCACCACATCACCCCCTGCGCGCACCACCGCATAGCCACGCTGCAACGTGGCCTTGTAGCTGAGGATCTCCAGCTGTCGCCCGGTTGCTGCGAGGTTTTGGCGCTGACGCTCAATGCGCTGGGACTGGGCGGCATCCAGCCGCTGCGCCAGTCGGCCCAAGGCGTCCTTTTGCGCCGTCATCTCGCGCTGGATCGGGCGCAGGCTGAGGCGCGAGGACAGGTTTTGCAGCCGGTTTCGCCGCCCCTCAACCAGCTGGCGCAGGGTGGACGGGCGCAAACTGGCTGCGGTTTCGCTCAGATGTAGCCGACGGCGCTGCACGCCGGAAATCAGCGCGCCTGGCAGCCGGTCGGCAACCCGGTCCAGCCGCTGGCGCGGAGTTTCCAGCAACGTGTCGGGCTTGGGCAGCGCGCGCGACAGGTCGTTCAGCCGCTGGCGGCGCAGCTGCACCGCCTGCCCTGCCGCCCGTGTCAGCCGCGCGCCCTGATTCTCCATCCACGCCATCAGCTCCAGCCGCACCGGTACCGCCAGCTCCGCCGCCGCCGTCGGCGTCGGCGCGCGGCGATCAGAGACGAAGTCGATCAATGTGGTGTCGGTCTCATGCCCAACCGCTGAAATCAGCGGAATGTGCGAGGCGGCCGCAGCACGGGCCACGATTTCCTCGTTGAAGCCCCACAGGTCCTCGATCGAGCCACCGCCGCGGGCCACGATGATCAGATCCGGCCGCGGCAGCGCACCGCCCGGTGTCAGCCGGTTGAAGCCTTCGATGGCCCGGGCCACCTCGGGCGCGCTGTTCTGCCCTTGGACAGCGACCGGCCAGACCAGCACCTTGCGCGGGAAGCGGTCGCGCAGACGGTGCAGAATATCGCGGATCACGGCGCCGGAGGGCGAGGTCACCACGCCAATGATCTGCGGCAGATAGGGCAGCGGCTTTTTCCGTTCCGGCGCAAACAGCCCCTCGGCTTCCAGCTGCTTTTTGCGTTTCTCCAGCAGCGCCATCAGCGCGCCCTGCCCCGCAACCGCGACCTCATCCACGTTCATGTTATATTTCGACTGCGCGCCAAAGGCGGTCAGCCGGCCGGTCACCACCACCTCCAGCCCTTCCTCCGGCACCACGGACAGGCCGCTGATCTGCCCCTTCCAGCTGGTGCAGGCCAGCACCGAGCGGTCATCCTTGATGTCATAATAGAGATGACCTGAGCGCGCCTTGAACACCCGGCCCACCTCTCCCTTCACGCGGATGCGGCCGAAGGTGCCCTCCAGCGTGCGCTTCACCTCGCCGGAAATTTCGGAGACGGTGAATTCGGGGGCGTTCTGCCCGGGCTGGGGATCGTCAAACAGGTCGGACATCGGGGCTGCTCTCCTGCGGCTTTCGGCCGGTCTTGTTTTGAAGTCGCGCGCAGCATAGAACCCGCGGCAAGCAAGGCAAGCCCCGGCTGACGCCGGGGAGCCTCAGGGCTCAGGCAGATCGGAGAATGCGCCAATGAACATCCTTATCCTCGGCAGCGGCGGGCGTGAACATGCACTGGCCTGGGCCGTGATGCAGAATCCCAAATGCGACAAACTGATCGTGGCGCCGGGCAACGCAGGGATAGCGCAGATCGCCGATTGCGCCGCGCTGGACATCGAAAATGGCACCGCCGTGGCGAGTTTCGCAGAGGAAAACGCCATCGATTTCGTCATCATCGGCCCCGAGGCCCCGCTGGCCGCGGGTGTCGCCGACCGACTGCGCGCCGCCGGTATCCTGGTGTTCGGCCCGTCCGAGGCGGCAGCCAGGCTCGAAGCTTCCAAGAGCTTCACCAAAGAGGTCTGCGATGCGGCCGGTGCCCCCACCGCCGCCTACGGCCACTTCACCGACGCCGAAGCCGCCAAGGCACATGTGCGCGCAACCGGCACCCCCACCGTGGTCAAGGCGGACGGGCTGGCGGCCGGCAAGGGCGTCATCATTGCAATGAGCGAGGACGAGGCCCTCGCCGCCATTGACGACATGTTCGGCGGGGCCTTCGGCGGGGCCGGCGCCGAGGTGGTGATCGAAGAGTTCATGGAAGGCGAAGAAGCCTCCCTGTTTGTGCTGGTCGATGGCGAGGACGTGCTGGCCATCGGCTCGGCGCAGGACCACAAACGGGTGGGCGAAGGCGACACCGGCCCCAACACAGGTGGCATGGGCGCCTATTCCCCGGCCCCGGTGCTGTCGGCAGAGATCGAGGCAAAGGCGATGGAAGAGATCGTGAAGCCCACGATGCGGGTGATGGCCGAGCGCGGCATGCCCTATCAAGGGGTGCTCTACGCCGGTCTGATGATCAAGGACGGCCAACCGCGGCTGGTGGAATACAACGTCCGCTTTGGCGATCCTGAATGCCAGGTGCTGATGATGCGGCTCGGCGCACAGGCGCTGGACCTGATGCACGCTGCCGCCCAGGGTCGTCTGGCCGAGGCGCAGGTAAACTGGGCCGACGACCATGCGATCACCGTCGTACTGGCCGCCGAAGGCTATCCGGGCGCTTACGAAAAAGGCACCGAGATCAGGGGGCTGGACGCACTGCCCGAGGACAGCAGCAACATGGTATTTCACGCAGGCACCAAGGCCGAGGGCGGCAAGATCCTGGCCATTGGCGGCCGGGTGCTGAATGTCACCGCCCGCGGCGCCACCCTGCAGGAAGCCCGCGACCGGGCCTATGACATGGTGGATGGCGTTGACTGGCCGCAAGGCTTTTTCCGCCGCGACATCGGCTGGCGTGCGCTCTGATCTCCGCCGACTGTGGCAACCGGGCCGGCCGCGTGTCGGCGGCCTGGCGCAGCCGCCTTCGCGGGCTTGGCCGCGGGTCTGCGCGTCGGGTTCTGGGCGGGCGGCGCCCGCACCGGCACCGCCGGGCGGACCCGCTACTGGATCATCAGAGGTTCAGCTCGCTCAGCATCAGGAACCGGCGGCGGAACTGGTCCATCAGATCGGTTTCCAGATAATCCGCCGGGTGGGTGGTGCCGAAGGCCGAGTACGAGCGATCCCTCAGCTCGACCAACTGGCGTTCAATGTCCAATTGGGCAAAGCCTGACGGCAGCGCCAGCGCCGTCTCGAACACCGTGCGCAGCGGCGGCGAGCCCATGATGTTGTACCAATGGGCATCCTCGCTGCCGCCCGCGTCCACAACACCCTGCATCTCGCGCTCAAAGGCCAACGCCAGTCGCATGTTGGAATCGGACTCGCCAATCTGAATCTCGAACTGGCGGTCTTGGTAAAGTTCCACCAGCTCCGACGCGAAGCCTTCCGGGTAGAGCAGCCCGGGATCCCCCTTGTTAAAGGAAAACGCCTCTGTCATCGCCCGCAGCCCGGTGTCGTAGTGCAGGTTGATAAAGGAAATCTCGTCTGACAGATCGGAATCCATCGCCTTGATGACGGTGTCGAAATCATCCTCGCGGCGGCTTTGGCCGAACAGGTCCAGCGTCGCTGCGAACAGATCGAGATCATAAACCAGTTCCCGCGCCTCGGTCAGATCGGGTGCCTTGTCGCCGATCTCCTGCACGAAAATGTCCAACTTGCTGACATGCTCAGGCCAACCGTTCTGAAATGCGTCGGCAAAGTCGCGATAGGCAAGGTTCTCAGTCTGATTGACGAAAGAATTCGGATCGTCCAGGTCCGATTCCAGCACTTGGCGCAGGTAATCCTCGCCCCGGTCGCTGACATAGAACAGGTCCAGCGAATGCGCCAGCAGGTCCGGGTTGTGCAGCAATTGGTCCGGGCTGGTGAAGGTATTGATGTCAGGCCAGCCAAAGCCGAAAGCCTCCGACGCGGTGCGGTAACGCGTGTCCTCCAACTGGTTCACAAAAGAGTCCGGATCGGTGGTGTCCGAGTTGAACACCCGCAACAGGAAGTCCGGGTTGGTGCTCTCCAGATCGAAGGTTTCGACCACCGCGTTCAGCAGCTGTTCGTCCGCCAGCAGATCTTCGGCGCTGGCCAGACCATCGGGATGTTTGCCGTATTCAGCCAGCAGCGACTGGATGCTGTTGTCATAAACCGGCGGTGCGGCAAAATTGAACTGGGCGGCAAAATCGGCGAATTTCGGATTGCTCAGCTTGTTGGCAAAGGACTCCGGGTCATTCAGGTCCGACTCCAGCACCTTCTGCAGGAAGAACTGATTGTTCTCCATCCCCTCCAGCCCGACGTTCTCCAACGCCTTGCGCAGCAGCGTGCCATTGGACAGCAAATCGTCCGGCGTGGTGATGCCGACAAACTCTGAGCCCGCGCGCGCGCTCGGCAGCTGTGGCCCGTCATCGCTGCCAAAGCCAAAAGTGGTGGCCAGCGCCAGATAGCGGGTGTCGTTCAGCCGGTTCACAAAGGATGTGGAATCATTGATGTCCGACTCCAGAACCTGCTTCAGATAGGCGCGGTTGCCGATATCCTCATCCAGGCCAAAGGCGCCCAGCGTCACCTTCAAAAGGTTGTAGTCATCCAGCAGTTCATCGGCGTTTTCAACCGTGGTGATCCGCTGGCTGAAATCCTCCACCTCGCGGTTCATCACAGGAGATTTCTCGAAAACCTCCTGTTGTTGGTCGCGGGTCCGCTGCAGGAAAGTCCATCCGCTGATCCCGGTGCCCAGCACATAGGGTGTAAAACTCACGCGCAGTCTCCTGTGATTCCGGTCCGGGCCAGCGGCCGCCGGGGTCTGATCAGGGATCACGCTACGCCAAGGTGGTGAAGAAATCGCAAACGGCGGCGCAGTGTTGGGCTCAGGTGGCTGCGCCATTTGCGGCATCCGGGGGCTCCCGCCGGGCCGCACCCATCTATCGATGGCCCGTGCCCGTTGGGCCCGGCGCCGCGCCCGGGCGCGGCGCGGTGGCGCGTCACTGGCAGTGCAGTGCCTGCCGCAGCCCGATATCCGGCCGGAACGGCCCCAGGTCCTGGCTGCGGATCTCCCCGTCGCGCAGGCTAAGCCCCTGGATCCGTCGCCAGTCGCCGCTGGGCACCACCAGTTCCGCGCCCGCACCGCAGTCCCGGATACCCGAGGTGATTGCCGCATCGCCAATGCGGTGATTGCTGAGCCCCGCGCGGCTGGCCACCTCGGTCAGCTTGCCGTCCCGAAACCGCCAGATGCGCAGGGTCCTGGCCAGATGCGGCCGGTCGACATAGGCGATCTCGACATGCCCGTCGCCATCCAGATCCGCCGCGCCAATGGGGGCCAGCCAGCGGAAGGGCTGGCCAATGGGCGGTGTTTCCGCGATCACCGCCACGGTGCTGCCCGACGGGTGATCCGCATTGGCGACCTCATCCCAGATGCGCAACGCAGCGCCGGTGTCGAAATAGGAAATTACTGTGATCACCTCGGGCGTGCCGTCACTGTCCAGATCTGCCAGCCGCGGCGCGGTGTCCTCGTAGACAGCACGCGTGGCCGTGGCCGCAATCCGCCGACCGCCGCTGAGCTGGACCTCCAGCCCGGCGTATTCACCGCCGGGCAGCACCCCATGGCCATAGGCTGCCGTGGGCGCGACATACCGGGCCGACAGGATCTCTGCCGCAACCGGGGCCGCAGGCGCCAGCCCGGCCAGCCACAGGCACACCAGCCCCCGCGCGCGGCGGGTACAGCGGGGCCGCTGGCGCCAGGGCAGACGCCGCGCCACCGCCCCCGCGGGCATCAGATCTGCTTTTCGGGCATCTGCACGACCAGCCCGTCCAGTGCGTCGGTCACCTTGATCTGGCAGGTCAGCCTTGAGCGCGCCGGGTCCGGCTCAAAGGCGAAATCCAGCATGTCCTCTTCCATGTCGTCCTTGGCGGGCAGCTTTTCCACCCAGTCCGGTGCGATATACACATGGCAGGTCGAACAGGCACAGGCACCGCCGCAATCGGCCTCGATGCCGGGGATGTTGTTGTCACGCGCGCCTTCCATCACGGTCAGCCCGTTGGCCACATCCACCACATGTTCGGTGCCGTTGTGCTCGATGTAAGTGATCTTTGCCATTTGCAGCTCTCTTCCCTTTTCCGGTACTTGCAGGACTGTGTAGCCAAGCCCCCGCAGCGGTGCCAGCCCCAATTGCGCCACAGGCCGCCACGGCTGGACTTCCCAGTCGACATGTTCTACCTTTGTTCCAATCCCTCCCCTGCCGCCAGGCCGCTCCCCAATGTCCGCACCGCGCTCTCTCTCCGCTTTGGCCAGCCCCGCACACGACTCGCCGCCCGCGCCTGCCGTGCCCCCCTGGCCACGGCCGCCGCACGCCCTGCCTGCCGCCCGGCTGGCAGACCCGCCCCAGGATGCCCGCGTCACCGTGGCCGGGCTGGTGATCCTGCGCCAGCGCCCCGGCACCGCCAAGGGGGTGATCTTTGTCACGCTTGAGGATGAGACCGGCGTGGTCAATGTGATCGTCTGGCGCAACATCTACGAGGCTTTTCGCCGGGCGGTGATCTCCGGGCGGCTGCTGCGCGTCACCGGGCGGTTGCAGCGGGCCCATTCCGTCAGCCATGTGATCGCCGAGAACGTCGAGGACATCTCACCGATGCTGGACCTGTTGCTGGCGGAACAGAGCCGCGAGGATGATCCCGCCTTTGCGCCGCCCGCGGATGTGGGCTAACCTGCCGCCAAATCAACAGCGCCCCCCACGGGCCGAGGCACCAGGGCATGATCCCATCCGAATTCAACAGCTCCCGTCGGATCCGGGCTGCGGCGCGACTGGCGTCCCTGGCGTCGGCGTTGACCCTGCTGGCCGCCTGCATGCCTGCGCCCTCGGCTGGCGAGATGGCGCACAGCGGACGCTATGCCCCGGCCGGCGCACCGCCCGACAGCTGCTGGAGCCGTCACACCACCCCCGCCGTGGTCGAGACCAGCACCCGCCAGGTGCTGGCCGAACCGGCGCAGCTGGACGTCAGCGGCCGGATCACCCGCCCCGCCCGCTTTCGCACAGAGACTAGCCAGGAAATCGTCACCCCGCGCCGTACGCATTGGATCGAAATCCCCTGCCCGCAGATGATGACCCCCGCCTTCATCCGCACCCTCCAGCGCGCCCTGACCGTACGCGGGCTGTACCGCGGCCCGGTCCACGGACGCATGGATCGCGCCACCCGCCTCGCCGTGCAACGCTACCAGGCGCCGCTGGGGCTGGACAGCGGCACCCTGTCGCTGGTCTCCGCGCGCAAGCTGGGGCTGGTGGCTGTGGCGGGCTAGACGCAGGACCAGCGCCGCCGCAGATGTGCGGTTTTCCGCCGATCTCCGTTCTGTTATGGTCACGACAAGACGGGACACCCCGTGCCCGCCCCAGAGGGATGGAACCAACACATGCTGAAGACCCGCCTGCCCGACACAGGTTTCCTGTCCGGCGCGTCCGGCCCGCTCAGGCGCATGCTGGAGAGTCAGGCCAGCGAGATCCGGCTGCACTCCGGCGAGATACTGTTCGAACAGGGCGATCCGGGAGATGCGCTTTACGCCATCGTCGAAGGCTCCCTTGAACTTTCGGTTCTGTCCGCTTCCGGTCGCAAACTGTCGCTGGACATGATCCGCCCCGGCGCGGTGTTTGGCGAAATCACCCTGTTCGATCCGGGCGAGCGCACGGCCACCGCCATCGCCACCGAACCCAGCCTGGTGCTGCGGCTGCGCAGCGGCGATGTACTGGAACAGATCCGCCGCCATCCCGATCTCGCCGCCGACCTGCTGCGTCTGGCCGGGCAGCGCATGCGCTGGATGAACAACCAACTCAACGAGCAGGTGTTTCTGCCGATGCCGGTGCGCCTCGCGCGGAAGCTGATGTATCTGGCGCCTGAAACCAGCGACGGCCGGGTATCGCTGTCGCAGGCGGAGCTGGCGGAATTTGTCGGCGCCACCCGCGAGGCCGTGTCCAAGACGCTGGCCAGCTGGAAGCGCAACGGGCTGGTCAGCATCAGCCGCGGCGGCGTGCAAATACTTGATCGCACCGCGCTGGCGGTGCTGGCGGAACCGGAATCGATTTGACCCGCCTGCAAGGTGGTCAAATGTCTGCCCACCGACGGCAATTTTGCGTGTTCTGTAATCCCGGTTACAGAAGCCCGTCATCGGCACTGACATAACCGCCGCACAGGCAGTCATTATCCGTTCCATCCCAATGGCTGCCGATCCCCGCAAGAGCCATGTGCCCGCCAGCACATGGCTCTTTTTTCCGTCCTGCCCCCGACGCAGTTTGCAGGCATTCACGCCCAGCGCAGGGGCACGAAAAAAGGCCGGGCATTGAGCCCGGCCTTCTCATGCATGCGCCTGACATTGGCGCGGCGGATCAATCGCCCAGGTTCAGCGCCACAAACCGCGGCTCGCCAGCACGGCGCACCAGCAACAGCAGCGACTTGCGGCCAGCTTCCTCGGCCTCGGCCACGCGCTCTTCCAGCTCTGCAATCGCGGCGACCTTCTGCTGGCCCGCCTCGGTGATCACATCGCCCGCGCGCAGGCCTTTTTCCCAGGCTTCGGAGGATTCATCCACCGACAGGATCGCCAGCCCCTGCACGTCGTCTGCCACGCCCAGCTCGCCGCGCATCTGATCGGTCAGCACGCCGACAGTCAGCCCCAGAACCTCGGTCTCGGACGTATCCGGTGTGCTGCCATTGTCATCGGGGCGGGACGAGCCGCGTTCGGCGTCCTCACGGCGGCCCAGCGTCACCCGCAGGGTCTCGGTCTTGCCCTCGCGGTAGACCACCACCCGCACGGTCTTGCCGACCTCCGCGTTGCCAACCTGGCGCACCAGGGCGCGGGTGTCCTGCACATCAACCCCGTCAAAGCTGACGATCACGTCACCGGCCAGCACGCCCGCTTCCTTGGCCGGACCTTCCGGCACATCTGTCACCAGCGCGCCACGGACCTTTTCAAGGCCAATCGCCTCCGCCAGATCGCCATCCACATCCTGGATCTTCACGCCCAGCCAGCCCCGGCGGGTCTCGCCGTATTCCTTCAGCTGCTCGACCACCTTGACCACCACGTTGGAGGCCATCGAAAAGCCGATGCCGATGGAGCCGCCATTGGGCGACAGGATCGCGGTGTTCACGCCAACCACGTCGCCGTCCATGTTGAACAGCGGCCCGCCGGAGTTGCCCCGGTTGATCGCCGCATCGGTCTGGATGTAGTCGTCATAGGAACCGGACAGCTCGCGGTTGCGCGCCGAAACGATCCCCGCCGACAGCGAGAATCCCTGCCCCAGCGGGTTGCCCATCGCAACCACCCAGTCGCCAACGCGGGCGGTGTCGCTGTCGCCGAACTTGACGAATTTCAACGGCATCGACGCCTCGACCTTCAGCAGCGCAATGTCGGTGTTGGGATCGGTGCCGATCACCTTGGCCGGCACCAGCTCCTTGGGCTGCCCCTTCCCCGGAAAGAACTCGATCTCGATCTCGTCCGCGCCTTCGATCACGTGATTGTTGGTGACGATATAGCCATCCTCGGAAATCACGAAACCCGATCCCAGCGCGGAGGACCGGCGCGGCGGCGCCCCATTGCTGTTGCGATCCTGAAACTCGCGGAAGAAATCCTCGAACGGAGAGCCTTCGGGAACGATGCCCTGCGGGCCGGTGCGCCCCTCGACCACGGTGGTGGTGGTGATGTTGACCACGGCCGGGCTGACCCGGTCAGCCAGCGGCGCCAGGCTTTCGGGTCGGGCCAGCGCGGTGACGGCCTGCATCAGCAGCACCGCCATGCTGAGAACGGCCAGCGCAGCCAAGCGCACCAACGCCCCCCGCCCGCTCGCCTTGCCATAAGTTACACTTGCCTTTGGCTGCACGGAATTACTCCTTGTCATTTCTCGAACCTGCGTCCCGTCCGTGCCAGGGCAACATTCGCCCGGCCCCGCAGGACTCGTGTGGGACCAATGTAGGAACTTACACCAACCTCGCAACAAATGTTGCAGCCGATCAACTGTCTGTGAGCGGTTTTCCCGCGCCCCGCCGCCCCGGCTCGGCCGCACGAGCGCTCAAACCCCGATGCGCAGGGCCAGCCAGACCAGAATCAGCCCCAACGCCAGTGCCGCAAGCCCGGCGTTGCGGCGCTGATCCTCGCGCAGAGCGCGCAGCATTTCCAGCAGCCGCTCCACAAGCGAAGGGGCCAGTGCGTACACCAGCCCCTCTGCAATCAATACCAACCCGAGGGCCAGGAGGATGAACCCCATTACTGGCCAGCCGCCTTGCCGTCAGACGATTTCAGGTAGTTGAAGAAATCGGAATCCGGCGACAGCACCATCGAGGAATTGTTCCCCTGCAAGGCGCCGACATAGGCGTTGAGGCTGCGGTAGAATTCAAAGAACTCCGGATCCGCGCCATAGGCCTCAGCAAAGATCGCGTTGCGCTCTGCGTCGGCTTCACCACGGATAACCTCGGCTTCACGCTCGGCTTCCGACACCAGCTCGACCTCGGTCCGGTCGGCCTGGGCACGGACACGCTGCGCGGCTTCTTCACCACGGGCAATCTCGTCCGCCGCTTCCCGCTCGCGCTCGGCGCGCATCCGGGCAAAGGTCGCCTCGAGGTTGGCCTGCGGCAGATCGGTGCGCTTCAGCCGCACATCAATCACTTCCAGCCCCAGCTGCCGGGCCTGGGTGATTGCTCCGTTGCGGATGCGCAGCATCAGCGCGGCCCGGTCCGAGGACAGGATATCATTGGAGCTGACCGACCCCAGCACCTCGCGGGTCTGGGCCCGCATGATCTTGTCGAGGCGCGATTCCGCGGCGGCGATGCCGCCCCCGCCGACCGCCTGACGGAAGGTATCCACATTGGCGATGCGGTAGCGCGAGAACGCATCCACGATGAGGCGGCGGTCGTCCAGCGGCGTGACTTCCAGCGGCCCCACTTCCAGGCTCAGGATGCGGTCGTCGTAGCGAACCACGTTATCCACCACTGGCAGTTTGAACGCCAAGCCCGGGGTTTCCTTGACGTCGACCACCCGGCCGAAGCGCAGGACCAGGGCCTTTTCCCGTTCGTCCACGATGAAGATCGCTGACAGTGCGGCAATTGCCGCAATCACCAGGACCGGCAGAATAAGAGTAGATTTCCGCATCAGTTATCCTCCGTCCGGCGCAGTTCATTGAGCGGCAGATAAGGCACGACGGCCTGGCCACCTTCGCCGGTGGTGTCATCCAGGATGATCTTGTCCACTCCGCTCAGCACTTGTTCCATAGTCTCCAGATAAAGGCGTTTACGGGTCACTTCTGGCGCTTTCTGGTATTCCCCCAGAACTGCGCTGAAGCGACTGGCCTCACCCTGGGCTTCGTTCACCACCTGAGCGCGGTAGGCCTCGGCCTCTTCCAGCGTCTGCGCGGCTTGGCCGCGGGCGCCTGCCAGCTTGCGGTTGGCATAGGCATCAGCCTGCTTTTCCAGTCGGTCACGCTCTTGGCCGGCGGACTGCACTTCGCGGAAGGCGTCCTTGACCGGCTCTGGCGGATCGGCACCGTCAAAGTTCACCCGGACGATGTTCACACCACTGTTGTAGCTGTCGAGCGTCGACTGGATCAGTTCTTCCAGCCGGGCGGTGATGGCCCCACGGTCGCGGTTCAGGATCGGTGCCAGCTCGGACTGGGCGATGATCTCGCGCATGGCGGATTCCGACACCGCATTGATTGTGCTGCGCGGATTGGCCAGGTTGAACAGGTATTTCGCGGGGTCGGAGACGTTCCAAACCACCTGGAAATCCACGTCGATGATGTTTTCATCGCCGGTCAGCATCAGCCCGGCCTCGCCGATCCGTGCACCGGAGCCGATGTTTTCGGTCTGCTCGACCCGCACCGGGATCACCTCATAGCTGACCAGCGGCCAGGGCGCAAAGTTCAGACCCGGCTGGCCGGTTTCCATGTATTCGCCCAGGAACAGCTCCACCGATTGTTCTTCCGGCTTGACGGTATAGACACTTGCAAAGCCCCACAGGACCACCGCCGCCACCGCGGCCAGACCCAGCGTGCCCTTGGTAAACAGCGGCGCACCGCCACCGGCACCACCGCCGCGACCACCCCGGCCACCGCCGGAACCGCCGCGTCCGCCCATCAGGACGCGCAGCTGTTCCTGGCCTTTCTTGACCAGCTCATCGATCTCGGGGATCTGGGGATCTTCCGGCTTGCGGCCACCGCCGCCGCCGTTGTTACCGCCATTGTTACCCCGATTGCCTCCTCCGCCACCAGAGGAACCACCGCCCCCCCATGGGCCACCGCTATTGCCAGCCATCTGTCTCCTATCCGTTTGCTGCCCCGCCCGTGTCTTCACGGGGCGCGGCATGTGTGTTCAACTGTTGCCAGCCCGCGCTCAGGTGCTGCGGACCGGTGTTTTCAGTGTTACCAACTCTTCCGACATTGTCGGATGCACCGCAACCGTGCGGTCGAAATCTTCTTTGGTCGCACCCATCTTTACGGCGATTCCCGCCAGCTGGATCATCTCGCCTGCCGACGGTGCGACAATATGGCAGCCCAGCACCTTGCGGCTGGCCTTGGACACGATCAGCTTCATCAGCACCCGTTGGGCACGGCCCGCAAAGGCCTGCTGCATCGGTTTGAACGACGTCGCGTAGACCTCCACCGGCTCCTGCTCGGATGCCTTTTCCTCGGTCAGGCCGATTGTGCCCATCTCCGGCTGGGTGAAAATCGCCGTCGGGATCAGATCGTGGTCGGGACTGGTGGGATTGCCCTTGAACACGGTCTCGACAAAGGCCATTGCCTCGCGGATCGCCACCGGTGTCAGCTGCACCCGGTCGGTTACATCGCCAATCGCATAGACCGACGGCACCGAGGTCTGACTGTATTCATCCACGACGATCTCCCCCTTGCGGCCGCGCTCCACGCCGACCTCCTCCAGCCCGAGGTTATCGGCATTGGGATGGCGACCGGTGGCATACATCACCTTGTCGAACAGGCGTTCCTGACCATTGGTGGATTTCACCCAGATCTGGTCGCCTTCCTTGCGCATCTCCAGCACGTTGGTGCCCAGGTGGACATCAATGCCAGCGTTGCACATTTCTTCGGAGATCAACCCGCGCGCCTCGTCGTCAAAGCCGCGCAGGATCTGCGCGCCGCGGTAAAACTGCGTGGTATTGACGCCCAGCCCGTTCAGGATGCCGGCAAATTCGCTGGCGATATAGCCGCCGCCGACGATCAGGATGCTTTCGGGCAGCTTGTCCAGATGGAAGATCTCATTCGAGGTGATCGCCAGTTCCGAGCCCGGAAATTCCGGCACAGAGGGCCAGCCGCCGGTCGCCACCAGAATGTGCTTGGCGGACTTGCGGGTGCCGTCGGCCAGCTCAACGGTGTGGGCATCGGCCAGCTTGGCGCGGCTGTCGAAGGTCTCGACGCCGCTGTTCTTCAGCAGGTTGCGGTAGATGCCTTCCAAACGGTCCAGCTCGCCATGCAACTTGGTCTTGAAGGCATCCCAGTCAAAGCCGCCCGCCTGGATGTCCCAGCCATAGGCCTGCGCGTCCTCCACCATGCTGGAATATTCGCTGGCAAAGACCATCAGCTTTTTCGGCACGCAGCCGCGGATCACGCAGGTGCCGCCATAGCGGTCTTCCTCGGCCAGCGCCACCTTGGCGCCCTCCTGTGCTGCGACGCGCGCCGCGCGCACCCCGCCGGAACCGCCACCGATGACAAACAGATCGTAATCAAAGCTCATGAAGTTCTGCCCTTTGCATGTCCTGTGCAGGTGTATCCCATAACGGACCACCAAACGCCATATGCGCAAGTGGGCGTTATTGCGCGGCTTTCAACCTTTTGCAGCGGATTTGCACGAGAGTGTGAGGCGAATGGACCCGCGGCGCTGTCGGGCGCAGAGGGCAATGGCTGTCCGGGAGGCGAAAACGAAGTGCCCGCCTGTGGGCGCAACGGTCACTGCCCGGCCTTCGGCCCCGACGGCGCATTCACAACTGCGCGTCACTCCGCCAGATCGGCAAACAGATTGTCTTCCTCGGCAAACTCCAGCTTGTCCTTCTCCACCGTGCCCGCGTTGATGTCGCGCACCTCGACGCGGCCGTCGCCATGGCCGATCACCACCGTGTCGCAGATATCGATGAACAGCCCGTTCTCGATCACCCCGGGGATCTGGTTCAGCACCAGCGCCAGCTGGCGCGGATTGCCAATGCGGTTGAGGTGCAGATCCAGGATGTAATTGCCTTCATCCGTCACGAAAGGCGCGTCCCCGTTCATCCGCAGCGTCGTCGTGCGCCCCATCACATCCATCGACACCAGCGTCTCCTCGATCAGCACCTGGCTGCTCTGCCAGCCGAACGGCAGCACCTCCAGCGGCAGTGGGAAGGCGCCCAGACGCTCCACCGATTTACTGGCGTCAGCAATCACCACCATCTGGTCCGAGGCGGTGGCGACGATCTTTTCCTGCAAATGCGCGCCGCCGCCGCCCTTGATCAGGTTCAGGTCGGCGTCGAACTCATCCGCGCCGTCGATGGTGATGTCCAGCCATTTGGCCTCGTCCAGCGACACCACCTTGATGCCCACATCCCGCGCCAGTGCCGCGGTGCGGCTGGAGGTCGGCACCGCGGTGATCCGCAGCCCGTCCTCGCGCACCATCTCACCGAGACAGCGCACCAGCCAGGCAGCGGTGGAGCCGGTGCCCAGACCGACCCGCATGCCGTCCTCGACCATGCCGGCCGCCCGTTTGGCGGCCACGAATTTCGCCTTGTCGATGGGTGACAGTTCCCCGTTCATCGGCCTTTGCTCCCCGGTTATCGTCCTTGGCGGCGTTATACCGGCTTTGCCCGCCACAGGCGAGAGGCCGCGTGCGGGTGGCTGATCTGTTCCGTTTTCGCCGCCGCCTGCGCGGCCACTGGCCCTGACCGGACAGACGATGTAACAGATAAGGCGGGTTTCCTATTGGAAACGCCGGAAATGACCACGCCGACCCGCAGTTTACGACATATCCCTGCGGCATGACCAACGGACCGCACCCACAGCCATGACTGCCACCTATCGCCTGCACTACGCTCCTGACAACGCCTCGCTGGTGATCCGCCTGGCGCTGGAGGAGATGGCCCTGCCGTATGAAACGGTGCTGGTCGACCGCCGTGCGCGGGCACAGGACAGTGCGGCCTACCGCGCGCTGAACCCCGGCGGGCTGATCCCGGTGCTGGAAACCCCGGACGGGCCGCTGTTTGAAACCGCCGCGATCCTGCTTTGGCTGGCTGACCGCCACAGCGCCATGGCGCCCGCCCCCGACAGCCCCCAGCGCGCCGCCTTTCTGAAATGGCTGTTCTTTGCCTCCAACACGCTGCACGCGGATCTGCGCATGCTGTTCTATCCCGGCACATACATCGGCGCCGCCCAGCCCCATCAGACCCAGCTGCAAGCGACGCTGCGCCAGCGGCTGCATCAGCACCTGACCAGCCTCGACCACGCCGCCGCCGAGCGGCCTGCATGGCTGGGCGCCCCGCTGCCCTCGGTGCTGGACTGCTACCTGGCCTGTCTGCTGCGCTGGATGGCGCTCTATCCGGCGGACAGCGACCGCAGCTGGTTCGATCTTGCCGCCTATCCGGCGCTGCAACGGCTGTGTGCCGGGCTGGAAAGCCGCCCCGCCGTGGCCTGCGCGCAACAGGCCGAAGGCCTTGGCGCGCACCCGTTCACAAATCCCACTCACGCCAATCCCCCAGAAGGATCAGCCACCTGATGTTTCTCTCTGTCTTCGACATGTTCAAGGTCGGCATCGGCCCGTCGTCCTCGCACACCATGGGCCCGATGGTGGCCGCTGCGCGCTTTCTCGACATGATGCGCGCCTCGCCCTTTGAATTTCACGGGCTGCGCGCCTCGCTGCATGGCTCGCTGGCCTTCACCGGGGTGGGCCACGCCACCGACCGCGCCACCATTCTCGGCCTTGGCGGTTTCACCCCCGAAGATTACGACGACGAAAAGGCCGAGGCCTTCCTGGCCGCATTGGCCGAGACCCGCAGCATGCAGCCCGAGGGGCTGAACCCGCTGCGCTTCGACCCCAAGACCGACATGATCTTCGATTACGATACCACCCTGCCCGGCCACGCCAACGGCATGGTGCTGATGGCCACCGATGCGCAGGGCGACGTGATCCTGCGACAGGTGTTCTATTCCATCGGCGGCGGCTTTGTCGTCACCGAGGAAGAGCTTGCCGCAGGCAAGGCCACGGATGAGGGCGCGCCGGTGCCCTACCCGTTCAAATCCGCCGCCGAGATGCTGGAGATGGCCAAAGCCAGCGGCAAATCGATCGCCGAGATGAAACGCGCCAACGAGATCGCCCGCGGCTGCTCCGAAAGCCTGTCCAAGGGCACCGCCCGCATCTGGCAAGTGATGAACGACTGCATCAACCGCGGGCTGGAACGCGATGGCATCCTGCCCGGCGGCTTGAACGTGCGCCGTCGCGCCAAGGGCATTTACGAGGCCCTGATGGCAGAGCGCGGCAACAACCAGAACGCACCGCACACCATCAACGACTGGATGAGCGTCTATGCCATGGCGGTGAACGAGGAAAACGCGGCCGGCGGTCAGGTGGTCACTGCGCCGACCAATGGCGCGGCCGGGACCCTGCCGGCAGTCATCCGCTATTATCTCGACCATGTGCCGGGCGCCTCCGAATCCCACGTCGAGGATTTCCTGCTGACCGCCGCCGCCATTGCGGGCCTTGTGAAATACAACGCCTCCATCTCCGGCGCTGAGGCCGGCTGCCAGGCGGAGGTCGGCTCTGCCGCCGCCATGTCCGCAGCAGGCTTGTGCGCCGTGATGGGCGGCACGCCGGAACAGGTTGAAAACGCGGCTGAAATCGCGCTGGAACATCACCTCGGCATGACCTGCGATCCGGTCAAAGGCCTGGTGCAGGTGCCCTGCATCGAACGCAACGGGCTGGCCGCGATCAAGGCGGTCTCGGCGGCGTCATTGGCGCTGCGCGGCGACGGTCAGCACTTCGTGCCGCTGGATGCGGTGATCGAGACCATGCGCCAGACCGGCGAGGACATGCACGAAAAGTACAAGGAAACCTCGCTCGGCGGACTGGCCGTGAACGTGCCGAACTGTTGACGCGACGCCGCACAGTCACACGACACAAGCCTCGCGCCTGATCTTGGGAGGGCGCGCCTCACCATCCCGGGGGGAAGGTCAGGCGCGGGGCGTGGCGCTGCGCGCCACTCCCCAGAACTTATCGCAACCTCCCCTTGCATCCCCCTGCACGCCCGCCTAGCGTCGCGCCATGACACAGGATCGCCCCCTCCTCGGCATCGCCCTGATGCTGGGCTTCTGCGTGACCATTCCGGTCTGCGACGCCATCGCCAAGCTGCTGGGGGACTATATCCCCGTGGGGCAGATCGTCTTTGCCCGCTTCGCCTTTCAGGCCGCGCTGCTGCTGCCGCTGGCGGTTCTGTTGCGCAATTCGCTGCGGCTGCCGCGCCATGTGCTGCCCTATCTGCTGCTGCGCACCCTGCTGCAAATGGGCGGGGTGGCCGCGATGTTCACCGCCTTCAAACACCTGCCGCTGGCCGATGCGGTTGCGATTGCCTTTGTGATGCCCTTCATCATGCTGCTGCTGGGCAAATATGTGCTCGGCGAAGACGTCGGCCTGCGCCGTCTTGGCGCCTGCGTGGTCGGCTTCACCGGCACGCTGCTGGTAATCCAGCCCAGCTTTGCCGCCGTTGGCCTGCACGCGCTGTGGCCGGTCCTGGTGGCGCTGATCTTTGCCCTGTTCATGCTGGTCACCCGCAAGATCGCCAAGCACACCCAACCGGTATCGCTCCAGGCTGTCTCGGGCCTGATCGCCACCGTGCTGATGCTGCCCGTCCTGTGGTACGGCGACGCCGCCAGCCTGCCCGGACTGGCGCTGGACATGCCCCCGGCCCACACTTGGAATTTGCTGATTGCCACCGGCGTCATGGGCACGCTGGCACATCTGCTGATGACCTGGAGCCTGCGTTACGCCCCCACCTCCACCCTGGCCTCAATGCAATATCTGGAGATCCCGGTGGCAGTCTTTGTCGGTTGGTGGATCTTTGGCGACCTGCCCAATGCACTGGCCAGCCTTGGTATCCTGCTGACCATCACCGCCGGGCTTTATGCGGTCATGCGTGAACACCGCACCAGCGCCGCCGCAGCCGCCGCCGCGCGCACCATCAATCCCGCCTGATCTGCCCCAGAACATCCGCCAACAGACGGCGCGGCACGATCACCAGCAACCCCGCGCCCTCCGGCGCCAGCCGCACCGCCCCCAGGGCACGGTTCGAGGTGCCGATCCGCCCCATGGGTGACATCTCCAGGCCGTCAACCGGCCACGCCAACCCCTCGGATCGCGCTTGCACCGGCTGCATCGGAAACAGCGACACCACCTCCCCTGCACGGGTCGGCAGTTCAACCGCGCGGGTCAGGTGGAAAATCACCTCACGCTCGCCCAGCAGCACACAAGGGGACTTATGCCCTTGCACCAGGGTGTTGAAGGCCGCCAGTTGGTGATCCACCCGCGCGCCCAGAAACCCCACCGCCAGCACCGCAGGTGCCAGTATGCTGCGCAGCGCCTTGTCGAAATCGGTGCTTTCCTGCTCGGCCACCTCATGCAGGCATCCGGCGGGCAGCCGGGCCTGCACAGCCTCGGGCAGCGAATCGAAATCACCGATCACCGCCTCCGGCATCCGCCCCGCCGCCAGCACCGCCTGCGCACCGCCATCCGCCGCCGCCAGCCGCGGCGCCAGCGCCAGCGCCGCTGCCAGCGCGTCCGGCGTCACCACACCGCCCCCGACCAGGGTAACTGGTTCTGATACGTCAACAATATGGGCGGTCATGGGCGGTATTCCTGGCGGTTTTGGAAACAGGTCACATTCTGAACACAAAATGATACGATCTATTGCACGGATTCGAGCAAAATTGGTCCTTCCAGCCAATATGGTGAACGGGAGCAACTGTGGCGAGGACGAGCGAGCTGATGGTACAAAACAACAAAGTCCTGACTGTCTCCTATGGGACCTTTTCCTGCACATTGGAAGGGTTCGAGGATTCCTTCGGCACGATGAAGGCCATCGCAGAGTATTTTCGCGACCTGGCCTCGGATGACCGCTACTTCGGGGCCGAACCGCCGCAGCCGGACGCCGATATGCTGGCCCGTATCGCCCAGCGCGAGATCGCCCGCCAGGTCGAGGCCCGCACCAGCGACGGCGGCATCCACCTGCGCGCCGCAGCCGCCCTTGCCGCAACCCCGGAGGCCCCCGCCACCGCGCCGCCCCAGGCGGGAGCGCCCGCAGCCACACCCTCGCCTGCCGCCTATCTGGCCACCGAACGCCCGGCGCAGACGGTCGCACCGGCAGCCGCCACCCCGCCCACACCAGAAACCACCCGCGCCGATGAAGCGGATGACGCGGATGCCGCCCCCGCCGCCGCGGACGAGATGATCGCGGCAGAGCTGGCCGAGGCTGAAGCAGAGGCGCGAACCGCCGCAACAGAGATCGCCGAAGCCGAAGCCGAAGCCGAAGCCGAAGCCGAAGCCGAAGCCGAAGCCGAAGCCGAAGCCGAAGCCGAAGCCGAAGCCGAAGATACCATCGCCGCCGTGCTGGCGGGCGCAAGCACCCCCGACACCGAAACGCCGGACGAGGCGGCGGCACAGCCCGACACCTCCGCCGCGCCAGAGCGCGACGAGGCGCCCGCGCCCGACAGCATTGCCGCCAAACTGCAACGCATCCGGGCCGTCGTCGCCCGCACCCCCGAAGAGGACTTCTCCGAGGACGAACACGCCGACGATGTTCTGGAAAACGCCGCCGCCGACATCACAAGCGCGCTGCAAGACGGTGATGACACGGACACGCCGGACTTTGACGACGAAGGCGACGACGAGATCGAACGCGCCTTGGACCGTCTCGACATTGGCCGCGCCGCATCCCGCGAAACCGCACCCGCCGCTGGCCCCGTGTCTACCCCCCTGGACGACTCCGAACCCGAGGCCGAACCGGAGGCAGTGCCCGCTGCCGCGCCGGCCCGCGTGCGGATCGCCAAGGTAAAGCGCGCCGATTTTGAACAGGCCGTCGCCTCAGGCCAGCTGGAGGAAACCCCCGAGCCCGCCGACCATGCGCCCGCAGCCGACACAGCGCAGTCCGAGTCCGAACTCTCCGAGGAAGACGAGGCCGACCTGATGCGCGAGCTGGCCGAGGTCGAAGCCGAAATCCTCGCCGCCGCGCAACAGCCGCAGGACCCGCCGCAGCTGCAGCCGTCCGCTGCCGCTACGGCCGAGCTGCCCGACAGCGATGTCTCGCGGCTGATGGCCGCCGCCGACGAACGGCTGGAAGAACCCGAATCAGCCTCCTCGCGCGAGGCGTACAGCCACCTGCGCGCCGCGGCCGCCGCGGCCAAGGCCGGCGCGGCTGACGGCACCGGCGATGACGAGGCCAAACCCTACCGCGAGGACCTGGCCAGCGTGGTGCGTCCGCGCCGCCCCGAACCGCGCGCCGCCTCGCAGGACGGCGGCTCCGACCGACCGCGCATCGCGGTCAGCCGCCCGGCCCCGCTGAAACTGGTGGCCGAACAGCGCATTGACGAAACCAGCCAGCCACAGCAGCCGGTGCGCCCGCGCCGCGTCTCCGCTGCGGTGCTGGACCAATCGCCCTCCAGCGACGGCGGCAGCAGCTTTGCCGATTACGCGCAGGAGCGCGGCGCGGCAGAACTGCATGACCTGCTGGAGGCCGCCGCCGCCTATCTCAGCTTCGTCGAAGGGCGCGATCATTTCTCCCGTCCGCAGCTGATGAACAAGGTGCGCAGCAGCGGCGCCGGTGACTTCAACCGCGAGGACGGGCTGCGCAGCTTTGGCCAGCTGCTGCGCGACGGCAAGATCGAACGCTCCGGCAACGGCAAATTCACCGCCTCCGGCGAGATCGGCTTTCAGCCCGGCAAACGCGCCGCAAGCTAAGCGCCGGAGAAACAAAGCAAAAAAGGCGGCCCCCAAGGCCGCCTTTTTTCGTTTTCGCACCACAGGCTGCGTTTCTTTCTGGTCAGAAATACTTCGGGGTGAATTGGCCAAAAGGGCCAGGAGGGGCAGCGCCCCTCCCCGTCGTGACCAGCCGAAGGTCAGTCCTGATCCGGGTCCGCGTTCGGGTCCGCCTGGCCGACGCCGCGGAACACAAACTTGAACGGCAGCACCCAAGCGATGCCGAGGCCCACATAGACCACCAGTTCCAGCCACAGCGGCGGCCGGTCCAGCCAGTTCATCACCGTGACCGCGGCCACGATGTAAACGGGCATGCCCACCAGCAGGATCACCAGCGCCCAGCGTCGCCGCGCCTTGTAGCTCAGCCCCTTCTTATCCTCTGCCATCAGTCGGCAAACGGGTCGGTCACCAGAATGGTGTCTTCCCGCTCCGGGCTGGTGGACAACAGCGCCACCGGGCAGTCGATCAGCTCTTCCACGCGTTTCACATATTTGATCGCGTTGGCGGGCAGATCGTTCCAGCTGCGCGCGCCTTCGGTTGATTCGCTCCAGCCCGGCATCTCTTCGTAGATCGGCTTGCAGCGCGCCTGCTGGTCAGCGGCGGTGGGCAGATAGTCGAGGCGCTCCCCATCCAGATCGTAACCGGTGCAGATCCTCAGCGTCTCAAACCCATCCAGCACATCCAGCTTGGTCAGGCAGATGCCCTTGATGCCGGAGGTGGCGCAGGTCTGGCGCACCAGTGCCGCATCAAACCAGCCACAGCGGCGCTGACGGCCGGTGGTGGTGCCAAACTCATGGCCACGGGTGCCCAGACGCTCGCCATCTGCATCCGGCGTGCCATCCTCGTTCAGCAGCTCGGTCGGGAACGGGCCTTCGCCGACGCGGGTGGTATAGGCCTTGACGATGCCCAGCACGTAATCGATCGAACCGGGCCCGATGCCGACACCCGTTGCCGCCTGCCCGGCAATCACATTGGACGAGGTCACAAAGGGATAGGTGCCAAAATCAATGTCCAGCAGTGCGCCTTGTGCGCCCTCGAACAGGATCCGCTTGCCCGCCTTGCGCTTCTCGTTCAGCACCTTCCAGACCGGTGCCGCATAGGGCAGGATCTTCGGTGCGATCTCTTTCAGCTGGGCAATCAGCGCATCGCGGTCGATGGCCTCGACACCCAGGCCCTTGCGCAGCGGGTTGTGGTGCTGCAACGCACGATCAACGCGGGCGATCAACGTCGCCTCATCCGCCAGATCGGCGACCCGGATGGCGCGGCGGCCGACCTTGTCCTCATAGGCCGGGCCGATGCCGCGGCCGGTGGTGCCGATCTTGGTGCCTTTGCTTGCCGCTTCCTCGCGCGCGCGGTCCAGCTCGCCGTGCAGCGGCAGGATCAGCGGGGTGTTTTCCGCGATCATCAGCGTCTCCGGCGTGATCTCCACGCCCTGGGCGCGCACGGTCTCGATCTCTTTCAGCAGGTGCCAGGGGTCCAGCACCACGCCATTGCCGATAACCGACAGCTTGCCACCGCGCACAACACCCGAGGGCAGCGCGTGCAGCTTGTAAACCTTGCCGTCAATGACCAGCGTGTGGCCGGCATTATGGCCGCCCTGAAAGCGCGCGATCACATCCGCGCGCTCGCTCAGCCAGTCCACGATCTTGCCTTTACCTTCGTCGCCCCACTGGGCGCCGACTACGACGACATTGGCCATATCTGGTCCTTTACAGTCTTTGGTTCAAACCCACGCTCATATAGCGATGCAGCACCGGCAGGGGAACCGGTTTTTCGCCGCAACCCTCACGAATGCAGGGGGGGGCGATCAGCGCCTGCCCGCGAGAAGGCGCGGCTACATCCATGTCAGCCACTTTATCTCTCTGCTTCCCGTACAAGCATTCCCACATACACGCCGTCTCCAATGGGCCAGCCTTGTTGGGCGGGCGGGCGCTGGCCCGGCGGGGCCCGGCGCCTTGTTTCGGGCCGTTGGCACCGCCCCCCGCAGGGGTGTTGCGCCCCCAGCGAACGCCTCCTTCACGCAATCCTCATGCCGCCCGTGCCATCATTCCAGCTGATCGAGATCACCCGCCATGCCCTCTGCGCAGGGGGTATGATACGCGGCGCAGGTATCTGTGTGGCTGCCTGCGCATCACCGGAGACCGCCCCCGATAAAAAGGGGGTCGTTCAGGAATTCCTGTCCGAGCCTCCCCCGCGGGGGAGCGTCCACCCTCCACGCGGCGACGTCGCCCCCTTCACAGGGTTTCGCGCACGACCCGTCAACCAACCCGTAAAACACCCGCCCCGGCCCCCGCGCCCCGGCGGGCGGACCTGCTGGCCTCAGTCCCGCAGTGACACCGGCGCACCATGGGGCGTGGCCAGATAGGCCGCTTCCCAGCGGCTGCGCATCGCCTCGGCCTCCGCGCGGGAGGCTGCGCCATCCTCCGCCAGATAGCTCTCCAGCGTTTCCAGCCAGGCGCGAAAATAATCCTCACCGCCATCCAGATCACGCGCCAGCCCGTGCTGTTTCAACGTCGCCGAGAACCGCGCCACCCAATCGGCCCAGCTGAACCGCCCCGCCTCGTTCAGATGCACCGTCAGCGCAAACACCTGCGCATGCCACGGTTCGGCAAACACGGGCTCGGGCGCGGCCACTTCAAGACATTTGCTCATACCGATTCCAGGTAGCTTTGCCACAGGTCCAGCACCACCTCGTCCTCCGGGTGTTCGGGATGTGCCCACAGCTGGCTGGCGGCGAAGCGCACGGCATACAATGGCTCCGGTGCCTCACCCAACCCATGCGCATTGCTGTCGGGCAGCACATGGGTGCCGTGCAGCCGCAGGATATAGCCGCACGCCCCGGCGGCGTATTGCGGCAACCGCGTGTGGCCCCCCGCCACCCGCGCATTGTCCGCAGGCAACCGCGTGCGCACCGCCTGCCCGGGGGAAAACCGCGGCGCCGGCCCGCCCGTACGGGTGGCCGGGCCGCCCCTGGCCAGCACCGCCGCCACGTTTTCCGCCTTCAGCGCCCGCCCGGCCAGCGCGTGCAGCTCTGCCGTGCCTTGGCCCTGCAAATCCGCTTCGCTCAGGACGCCGGTCTCCACCAGGAGATCGGCCAGCGCCGCAATCCACTTCTCGTAATAGGAAAAACGGGTGTAATCCTTCGGCGACAGCCGCTCGCGCGCGTGGCGGGAGACGTCGATGTTCCACTGCCCCAGCGCCCCACAGGCCAGGGTCACCGCCAAAGCGCGCCCGTGCCAATCCTGCGCAAACACCGGCGCCTGCGGCGCATCGGGCACCACCGCCCCATCGCCGAATCGCCCGCCCATGTCATGCACGCGGCTCATGGCTGCACCTGCGGTGCCTGCACCAGCGCGGTGCCGATCATGCTGTCGCGACTGACCAGCGCCGCCAGCGCGTCTTCCTCCATGTCATCCGTACCTTCGGGGCGCATCGGCAGCACCAGGTAGCGCACCTCCGCCGTCGAATCCCAGACCCGCACAGCGGTCTTGTCCGGCAGCGAAACCCCAAATTCCGCCAGTACCTTGCGCGGCTCGCGCACCGCACGGGCGCGGTAGGCGTCGGATTTGTACCAGGCCGGCGGGATGCCCAGCAGCGGCCACGGATAGCAGCTGCACAGGGTGCAGACGACCATGTTGTGGCGCTGTGGGGTGCTCTCCACCACCACCATATGCTCCCCCTGGCGGCCATAGTAGCCCAGCTCGGCCAGCACCGGATCGGCATCCGCCAGAAGCGCCGCCTTGAACGCTGGGTCAGACCAGGCCCGCGCCACCACACGGCCACCATTCTGCGGGCCGATGCGGTTTTGATAGGTGTCGATGATCTCCTCCAGCGCGGCGGGATCGATCAGCCCCTTCGCGGTCAGAATCGTCTCCAGCGCCTTGACCCGCAAGGCGGGGTCCGGGGGCAGATGGGCGTGCGGGTGGTCGGGGGCATCATGCGGCATGAGGCCAGAGTGCGCCGCTGGGCCGGTGCTGTCCAGCCTGCTTTGATGATTGGGAAAATCGCCCCGGCCGTGGCCCACCAACCATTCCCGGCCCGGCAAGTGAACTGAGCCCTTGCCCCCCCGGCCAATCTTCCCTATTTACCGCCCGATACTCAGCCAACCGCCGCAGGGACCCATGGAAAACGTTGTTCTCATCATCCATCTTCTTCTGGCTCTCGGCCTCATTGCCGTTGTCCTGCTGCAACGCTCCGAGGGCGGCGGTCTGGGCATGGGCGGCGGCGGTGGCGGCGCTGTCTCCGGTCGCGCCGCAGCGACTGCGCTCAGCCGGCTGACCTGGATCCTGGCCATTGCCTTCATCTGCACCTCGATCACCCTGACGGTGCTGGCGGCACAGAAATCCGCAGGCTCCTCGGTCGCCGACCGGCTGCTGGCGCCGCAGACCGAGAACGACGCCCCGGCAACGCCGCCCGCATTGGGCAGTGATCTTTTGCCGCCGAGCGAGGGCGACAACGCACCGCTGGTGCCGAGCCTCGACTAAACCACTACAACTTGACGGGTTTTAGGGAACTGCAACAGCATCTTGCGGTTCCCTTGCGCATGACGCGCGAATCCTTTATATATGAAGTCCCGTGGTGCTGCGGTTTTTCGGACACTTCCGAGAGCCGCCGGGCAGCTGAAATCTGACTTCTCACGGGGGCAGCCGAATACACATGGCGCGTTTTATCTTCATCACTGGCGGTGTCGTTTCATCCTTGGGCAAAGGCCTGGCTTCGGCAGCACTGGGGGCTCTGTTGCAGGCCCGCGGCTATTCCGTCCGCCTGCGCAAGCTGGACCCCTACCTGAACGTCGATCCCGGAACCATGAGCCCGTTCGAACACGGTGAGGTCTTCGTCACCGACGACGGCGCCGAGACCGACCTGGACCTTGGCCACTACGAACGGTTCACCGGTGTGCCCGCCCGCAAGACTGACTCGATCTCCTCGGGCCGGATCTACACCAACGTGCTGGAAAAAGAGCGCCGCGGCGACTACTTGGGCAAGACCATCCAGGTCATCCCGCACGTCACCAACGAGATCAAGGACTTCATCTCCATCGGCGAGGATGAGGTGGATTTCATGCTGTGTGAAATCGGCGGCACCGTCGGCGACATCGAAGGCCTGCCTTTCTTTGAGGCGATCCGCCAGTTTGCTCAGGACAAGCCGCGCGGCGAATGTATCTTCATGCACCTGACGCTGCTGCCCTACATCAAGGCCAGCGGCGAGCTGAAGACCAAGCCGACCCAGCACTCGGTCAAGGAACTGCGGTCGATCGGACTGGCACCGGACATCCTGGTCTGCCGCTCCGAAGGGCCGATCCCCAAGAAAGAGCGCGAAAAACTGGCGCTGTTCTGCAACGTGCGCCCCGATTCGGTGATCGCCGCGCAGGACCTGAAATCGATCTACGAGGCGCCGCTGGCCTATCACCGCGAAGGCATGGACCAGGCGGTTCTGGATGCCTTTGGCATCGCCCCTGCCCCCAAGCCCAACCTGGTCCGCTGGGAAGATGTGGCCGACCGCATCTACAACCCCGAAGGCGAAGTGAAGGTGGCCATCGTCGGCAAGTACACCCAGCTGGAAGACGCCTATAAATCCATCGCCGAGGCTCTGACCCACGGCGGCATGTCGAACCGGGTGAGGGTCACCATCGAATGGGTCGATGCGGAGCTGTTCGACAAGGACGACGCCGCGCCCTATCTGCAAGGCTACCACGCGATCCTGGTGCCCGGCGGCTTTGGCGAACGCGGCACCGAGGGCAAGATCAAGGCGGCGCAATACGCGCGGGAAAACAAGGTGCCTTACCTCGGCATCTGCCTTGGCATGCAGATGGCGGTCATCGAGGCTGCGCGCAACGTGGCCGGTATCGCCGAGGCGGGTTCCGAGGAGTTCGACCACGAGATCGGCAAGAAACGCTTCGAGCCGGTGGTTTACCACCTCAAGGAATGGGTGCAGGGCAGCGTCCTGGTGGAGCGCAAGGTCGGCGACGACAAGGGCGGCACCATGCGGCTGGGCGCCTATGACGCGACGCTCCTGGAAGGCTCCAAAGTAGCCGAAATCTATGGCAGCACTCATATCGAGGAACGCCACCGCCACCGCTATGAGGTCGACACCAAGTACCGCGAGCAGCTTGAGAAATGCGGCCTCAAGTTCTCCGGCATGTCGCCGGACGGGCGCCTGCCGGAAATTGTCGAATGGCAGGACCACCCCTGGTTCATCGGCGTGCAGTTCCACCCGGAACTGAAGTCCAAACCCTTTGCGCCGCACCCGCTGTTTGACGGTTTCGTACGCGCGGCCAAGGACGCCTCGCGACTGGTCTGACGCGCCGTCGGCGGGGGCGCCGCTCCCGCCCGTTGCGGAGCAATCAGAGATTGATCCTGTCCGGTTGGGCCCGGCGCCGCTGCGCGGCGCTGGGAGAAGACGGAAAAAGGCGGGCCACCGGCCCGCCTTTTACATTTTGATAGCAGTGATCTTGGTCGGAACTCGTCCTCGCTGCGCTCAGAAACCATGCATCCGCTTGGCCCATTGATAGGCCACCACCAGCCCCTTCATCCGGGGCAGCATCACCAGTGAGGCCACCACCGTCACGGCAGACAGGATCAGCGCCAGCGTCCAGGGGTCGGGACGCAGCTGCACATAGACGATGTGCAACACAAACCCCAGGATGTGCCCCACCACCAGAATGGTCAGATAGGCGGGCCCGTCATCCGCGCGTTGGTGGCTCAGATCCTCGCCGCATTCGCTGCAGCCGTCATTCACCTTGAGATAGCTGTGCAGCAACTTGCCCTGCCCGCAGGCGGGGCAACGCAGCCGCAGCCCGTTCACCAGCGCAGGCTTCATCGCCCGTGCATCCGGTTGCATCAGATCGGTGCCAGTCATTCGCGCGTCTCCTTCGCTTTGCCGTCTGATACCGCGATTCCGCGAATGCATGCAATCAATACGCAAGCATTTGCCTTGCGTAAATTGACGCAGTCTGACATTGAACCAATCAATTCTGGAACAATAGGCCTGCTCGGCAGGAGGGGCGGCAGATGGCACAGTGGACCCCGGAACGGCTGGCAGAGGCGCGACATGGCGGCAGGCCGCGCTATCTCGAGATCGCCGAGGCGATTGGCGCTGACATTGACTCCGGCGTCTTGACGCCGGGCGACCGGCTGCCACCGCAGCGGCGGGTGGCGCAACAGCTGGGGGTGGATTTTTCCACCGTATCGCGCGGTTATGCCGAGGCGGTGCGGCGCGGCTATATCGAGACCTTCGTGGGCCGCGGCACCTTTGTGAAAGCGGCGGATGCGCTGCCGCCCCGCCCGGATCCGCGCCGCGCGCGCGAGGAAGACCCGATGATGAACATGCCGCCGGAGCCGGACGACCCGGCGCTGCTTGCACGCATGCAGGCAGGACTGGCGCATGTCTCGGCCAACCTGATGCCCTTGCTTCGGTATCAATCGGTGACTGGTAGCCCGCAGGACCGGGAGGTGCTGTGCGGATGGTTGCAGGCCAACGGGCTGCCCGCGGCGGCGGAACGGCTGGTCATAACGCCCGGCGCCCATGCCGCGCTTTATGGCATTCTGACGGTGCAATGCGCGCCGGGCTCGGTGGTGCTGTGTGAGGATGTGACCTACCCGGGCCTGCGGGCCATCGCCGCGCAACTGGGGCTGCGTCTTGTGGGGCTGGCTGGCGACGATGACGGCATCCTGCCGCAGGCGCTGCGGGCGGCGATCCGCAGCCATGCCCCCGCGGCGCTCTATCTGAACCCGACGCTGCACAACCCCACCACCCGCACCATGCCCGCCGAGCGCCGCCGCGCAGTGGCCGCGGTGCTGGCGGAACATGACCTGCCGCTGATCGAGGATGATGCCTATTGCCTGGTCGCCGAGGACGCGCCACCGCCAATCAGCAGCCTGGTGCCGGAGCTGGGCTGGCATGTGGTCGGCCTGTCCAAATGCCTTGGTGCCGGGCTGCGGCTGGCCTGTACCACGGTGCCGCAGCAAGCTCGAATAGGCCGGTTCAGCCAGGCGCTGCGGGCGTTGCATGTGATGGTTTCGCCGTTGACCCTGGCGCTGCTGACGCGCTGGATCGAGGACGGCACCGCAACAGACATCCAGGCCCATCTGCGCCAGGCTGCACGGGCGCGGCAGGCGCTGGCAGCAGAGGTGCTGACAGGTGGTCTGCCAGAGGGGCTGGCCGGGGGGCTGATGGTGGCAACCGACCCGCTGGCGTTTAACCTGTGGCTGTCGCTGCCCCCTGGCACCAGCCGGGCCGAGGTCATGGGCCGCATGGCCACCCGCCAGATCGGTATCCTGCCCAGCGATGCCTTCACCATCAGCGGCCCACCGCCAGAGGCGCTGCGGGTCTGCCTGGGTGGCCCCATCGGCCTTGGCGCCCTGCGCGCGGATCTGCTGGCGCTGAAGGACGCGCTGAGCCGCAAGGATTGGCTGGGCTGAACGAGCGCTAAAGCCCTGCACAGCGGCTGAAATCCAGGCGGCCTAACGGCGAGTCCGCCGTAAAACCTTCACCCGTTAGCGCAATCGACCCGTTGTTTCTGCGCCGTTTCGCGGTATAGACAGCGCAAAGACTGACCATTTCCAACAAGAGTGACGCATCATGGCAAAAGACGCTTCCACCCAGCAGGCTCAATTCGACCGCATTGCCACTGGCAAGGGGTTCATCGCGGCACTGGACCAGTCGGGCGGCTCCACCCCGAAGGCGCTGAAGCTCTATGGCGTGACCGAAGACGCCTATGCCGGCGATGACGAGATGTTCGCCGAGATCCACAAGATGCGGACCCGCATCATCACCTCCCCCAGCTTCACCCAGGAGCGCATCCTGGGCGCGATCCTGTTTGAAAAGACCATGGACGGCGAGATCGAGGGCAAACCGACGGCGCAATATCTGTGGGAAGACTGCGGCGTGGTGCCGTTTCTGAAGGTCGACAAGGGTCTGGCCGACGAAGAGAATGGCGTGCAGGTGATGAAGCCGATGCCGGAGCTGGATGCGCTGCTGGCGCGGGCCGCCGACAAGGGGATCTTTGGCACCAAGATGCGCTCTGTCATCAAGGACGCCAACGCCGAAGGTATCAAGGCGGTTGTGGCGCAGCAGTTCGAGGTTGGCCAGCAGATCGCCGCCGCCGGGCTGGTGCCGATCATCGAGCCGGAGGTGGACATCCACTCTGCCACCAAAGCCGAGGCCGAGGAGATCCTGCAGGCGGAGATCGCTGCCCAGTTGGACGCCCTGCCCGACGGCACCAAAGTGGCGCTGAAGCTGACCATCCCGACCAAGCCGGGCCTCTATGACGATCTGGCCGATCACGCATCGGTGGTGCGGGTCGTGGCGCTGTCGGGCGGCTACAGCACCGATGAGGCCTGCGAGAAACTGGCGCAGAACCCGAAGATGATCGCCTCTTTCAGCCGGGCGCTGACCGAGGGTCTGAACGTGGACATGTCCGACGCCGAGTATAACGCGGCGCTGGATGCCAACATCGGCAAGATCTACGCCGCCTCGGTGTAAGCCTGCCGGGACGGTCCAGACAAGGGCCACACGCCAAGGAATGACAGGGCTGCGCCACCGGGCGCGGCCCTTTTTTGTGGTGCTATGGGGGGGGCGTCGGCCCGACCTGGCAGCGGACGGGACGCCGTGCCAAAGTTCAACCGCCGGAGCGCCCGGCCCAAAAGACCGCCAGCACCAATCCCGCACCGCTGAAAAAGGGGAGCCAGAAATGCCGCAGCCCCGTGGCGCTGAACCAGCCTGCCGCCCGCGGCGCGGCGTTCGGGGTCAGGCCGCTCCCCAGCCAGTGCCAGAACAGAACCGAGGCGAGGCAGATCAGGATGCCGCACAGCGCCAGCAACCAGCGCGCGGAACTAGGCATCCCTCTGCCTGCCGAGGCCGGTTGTCGCGTTCGGGCAGCCTCGGGGCCGGGCCGTCACGCCGCTTCTGTGAGCGAGGGGCGCAGCCCCGTGCAGCTGACCCGGTTTTCATTGACCGCAAGGTAGCTCTGCGCCGACTCGCGGTCGCCAAAGCTCAGAGCCTCGTCGTAGAAATAGGTGATCCGGTCCCCGCTGCGCGACAGGAGCGCGCCGCTTTCGAATGCGATGAACCATTTTTTCCGCACCAGCTGCATCAGCCTCAATCCTTCTTTTCACCCACGGACCTGCGGTCGCTGACCCCGGCCGGGTTCGCATTGCCTTATGGTCGCCGCCGCCCCTTCGGGGCAGATCGACCTGCCTCTGCCGTGTTGGTGCATGAACAAGATCTGGGCACCCGACGACAGATCCCGGCCAGATTTTGCGCTATTTCCTTGCCAAAAGGTTAACAAGGCCGGGTAATCCCGGAACGCGGCAGCATTCTGCCGGCTGCGGGCGGTTTCCCGCCGGCCTCGGCGGAAAATGGATCATTCCGGCAAGAATTTGCGCTAAATTTTCAGAGGTTTACATCCGGGTTGCCAAGCCGGACCGTCGCCCGACAGCACCGCGAGTGGCCCGTGCGACTCGGTCCGGGCAACTGGCGCGTTTTCAGCTGAAATCCGGCTTGCGCTTTTGCAGCTGGGCTGTCACGGCCTCCATCTGCTCCGGCGTGCCGATGAGCGCCAGCTGTTCGCGGCTTTCTGCCAGCAGCACCTCTGCCTGGCAGGCACCGCTCTCGGCGAGACCGATCAGACGTTTGGCCGCACGGATCGCGGCGGGGCTTTGCCCGGCGATATGCCCCGCCAGTTCACTGGCCCGCGACAGCGGGGTGTCGGACAGCTCGCTCAGCACTCCCCAGTCCAGCGCCTGTTGCGCGTCGACCACCTCGGCGGTGTAGGTCAGGCGGCGCAGCACGTCAGAGCGCAGCAGTCGCGGCAGCAGCGCCATGCCGCCCATGTCAGGGATCAGGCCCCATTTCATTTCCATCACCGACAGGCGCGTGTCGGGGTGGGCAATGCGGATGTCAGCCCCCAGCGCCAATTGCAACCCGCCACCGTAGCAGGCGCCGTGAAGCGCCGCGATCACCGGCATCGGCAACCGCCGCCAGACCATCGCGACCTCCTGAAAAAGGTTGGCATCGTTGTGGGTTCGCGTCATCACCTCTGCGGTGAGGTCGCGTTGAGCGAGGCCAGCAAAGCTGGCCATGTCGAGCCCGGCGCAAAAGCTTTTGCCTGCGCCCGAGACGACCACCGCGCGGGCGTCGGACCCGGCCAGCTCCTGCCCTGCGGCGACGATCGCCTGGATCATCGCGTCATCCAGCGCGTTGTGCTTGTCCGGTCGGTCAAGGGTGACATAGGCGACGTGGTCCGTGTGGCCGATGGTGACGCGGGGCATGGGGTGGGTCTCCGGTGTTGGGGCTGTCGTCAGCCTGCCCCGGATGCACAGCCCCGCGCCAGTACAACGTGGCGGCAGGCCAAGGCTTGCCCCGCCCGCCCCCTTGCGGTTATCTGCCGGCATGACTGGACCCCGCTATACCCCGCTTGTGCAATCCCTGCCCGCCACCGTGCCCTTTGTCGGCCCCGAGACCCAGGAACGGGAGCGCGGCGCGCCCTTTGCCGCGCGGCTGGGCGCAAATGAGAACATCTTTGGCCCCTCGCCCCGCGCGGTGGAGGCAATGGCGCAGGCCTCGGCGGAGATCTGGAAATACGGTGATGCAGAAAACCACGACCTGCGCCAGGCGCTGGCGGCAGAGCACGGCGTGGCGATGGACAATATCGTCGTCGGCGAGGGCATCGACGGGCTGCTGGGCTATCTGGTGCGGCTGCTGGTGGCGCCGGGCGATGCGGTGGTGACCTCCGAGGGGGCCTATCCCACCTTCAACTACCATGTGGCGGGGTTTGGCGGGGTGCTGCACAAGGTGCCTTACCGCGACGACCGCGAGGACATCGCGGCGCTGTTTGCCCGCGCCGCCGAGGTGGATGCCAAGATCGTCTACCTGGCCAACCCGGACAACCCGATGGGCAGCTGGCATAGCGGCACGGAGATCGTCGCCGCGCTGGACAGCCTGCCCGCGGGATGTCTGCTGTTGCTGGACGAGGCCTATGTGGAATGCGCCCCCGAGGGTACCGCGGCGCCGGTCAGCGTTGATGATCCGCGGCTGATCCGCATGCGGACCTTCTCCAAGGCCTACGGCATGGCAGGCGCACGGGTCGGCTATGCGCTGGGGCATCGCGATCTGATCGCCGCCTTCCACAAGGTGCGCAACCATTTCGGCATGAACCGCGCCGCCCAGGCCGGGGCGCTGGCGGCGGTGCAGGACCGTGACTGGCTGGCGCAGGTGATCGCGCAGATCGAGACCTCTCGCTGCCGGATCGGCGAGATCGCCGCGCAGAACGGCCTGACCGCGCTGCCGTCCGCGACCAATTTCGTCGCCATCGACTGCGGCCGCGACGGCGCTTTTGCCAAACGCGTTCTGGATGCGCTGGTGACGCGCGGGGTGTTCGTGCGGATGCCGCAGGCGGCGCCGCAGAACCGCTGCATCCGGGTCAGCTGCGGGCCTGAGGTCGAGATGGCGGCGCTTGCCGCGGCCTTGCCACAGGCGCTGGCAGAGGCACGGGGCGAGCCGTCGGCCGAGACGCGGGCCACAAACGGCTGAAACCCGCCCATGCGCCGTGAATCACGCGGCTTTTAGCGGACATCTCCCCCGGCCGGCCTATCCTTTTGCTGGTATCACCGGGAGAATTGTCATGCGTGACCCTAACCTGCCGGACCGCATTCCGGACCTGTTCACGGCGGCCATCACCTTTGCCGCCATCAATCTGATGTGGATCTTCTTTGTCATCTGGGTGCTGTACGGGCTGGTGCCCGTGCTGGTGCTGGCGGTGTTTATCAACCACTTCATCACCCGGCTGGAAATTCGCCTGAACGGGCATAAAGGGCACAAGGGGCGCAACGCCTGATCCCCCCTGCCCCTTTGGCTCGCGCGCGGCGCCCGCTCTGCCACGGGCAGCCGCAATCAGCTCGCCGCAAGAACCGCTGCGGCGTTCTCCAGCGCGCCAGTGCCATGCGGGATGCCGAGCGTCTTGAGGCCGGCATCAATGCCGCCCAGAAGCCCCATCACCATATGACCATTCACATGCCCCATATGGCCCAGCCGGAAAAACCCGTGCCATTCCGGGCTGTCCGGCGCAGCCATGCCCAGTCCGATGCCCAGGGTCAGGCCCAGGTTCTGCTCCAGCCACTGCCGCAGTCGGGTGCCGTCCGGCGGTGCCAGGTGCAGCGCGGTGACCGCGTTTGAGCGCAGCGAGGGGTCCGGCACGTTCATCCGCAGCGGTCCCGCCTGGCCCCAGGTCTCGCAGGCGGCCCATATGGCACGGGCCAGATGGGCATGGCGCGCCCAGACGTTTTCGACCCCTTCGGCGTGGATCAGGTCCAGCGCGGCCCGCAGCCCGTAGAGGTGATGGGTCGGCGCGGTACCGCCGAAATACTGGTAGAAGATCTCCGGGTTGGCGCGCGGGCTCCAGTCCCAATAGCGGCTGATGCGGGGCAGCGCGGCGCGGGCTGCGGCGGCGCGGTCGTTAAAGAAGACAAAGCCCATCCCGGCAGGCACCATCAGCCCCTTCTGACAGGCGGTGACCATCACATCGACGCCCCAGTCGTCCATTTCGAACCGGTCACACCCAAGCGAGGCAATGCAATCGGCCATCAGCAATGCCGGGTGGCCCGCGTTGTCCAGCAGGCGGCGCAGGGCCGCCACGTCATTGCGGATCGAACTGGAGGTATCCACATGCACCCCCAGCACCGCCTTGATGCGGTGATCGCGGTCGGCGGCCAGTGCCTCGGCGATGCGATCATGGTCCCACGGGGCGGCCGTGCCAAAGTCGAGAATCTCGACCTCCAGCCCGAGCGCCTCTGCCATTTCCGACCAGCCGATGGCAAAGCGTCCCGAGGCAGGCACCAGCACCCGATCGCCCGGTTGCAGGGTGTTTTGCAGCGCCGCCTCCCAGGCGCCGTGGCCGTTGGAGATGTAGATCGCCACCTGATGCCGGGTCCGCGCCACCCGGGTCAGATCCGGGATCAGGGTCTCGGTCATTTCCACCAGCTCGCCCGCGTAGATATTGGGCGAGGCCCGGTGCATCGCTTGCAGGACCTGGTCCGGCACCACCGAGGGTCCGGGGATGGCCAGGTAAGATCGCCCGGCTGACAGGTTGACGGAAGTGTTCATGGCTGCTGCTCCCTGCGCTGCGGCGGGCGCGCGGGCGCGCCGCAAATGGTTGTGCCGGTACAGTAGCCATCCCGCCCGCCGGGTCAATCGCGCCGCGCGCCCGACTTTTGCAGCGGCGCGGCCTTTGGGGCCAATAGGTTGCACCGCCGCCGTTAGCTGCTTAAATGGCGCCATCCCGCCGGGATGGACACCATCACAAAGAGGCCCGAGATGACCACAACGAACCGCCGGACCTTGCCCCTGCGCCGGAGCCTGCTTCGATGAGCAAGCCGCATAAATCCTCGCGCGAGCTGTTTGGCTGGCTGTGGCGCGGCTACCTGCGCCATTATATCGGCATCCTGGGTGTTGCGGTGGTCTTCATGCTGATCGAGGGCGCCACCATGGGCGCGCTGGGATACATGATGCAGCCGATGTTCGACCTGGTCTTCGTGGCCGGCAATTCGAACGCGCTGGTCTGGGTCAGCCTGGCCTTTCTGGCGATCTTTACCCTGCGCGGCGTCTCCAGCGTCACCCAGAAGGTGCTGCTGAGCAAGGTCTCGCAAACCTCCGCCGCGCATCTGCGCAAGGATCTTCTGGCGCGGTTGATCCGGCAGGATCCGGCCTTTCACCAGCAGCATCCGCCGGGTCTGCTGTTGCAACGGGTGCAAAGCGATGTGGGCGCGATCAACGCGGTCTGGCAGGCGGTGATCACCGGCGCAGGCCGCGACCTGGTGGCGCTGGTGGCGGTGCTGAGCGTGGCCTTCAGCATCGACTGGCGCTGGACCCTGATCCTGCTGATCGGCGTGCCGGTCCTGCTGCTGCCGATTGCCTCCATCCAGCGCTATGTCCGCAAAAAGGCATCCCGTGCGCGCGATCTGGGCGCCGACCTGGCAACCCGGCTGGACGAGATTTTTCACGGCATCGTGCCCGTCAAGCTGAACCGGCTGGAAGACTATCAGGTGGGTCGGTTCGCCCAGCGAACCGACGAATTCGTGCACTCCGAGGTGAAGGCCGCCTTTGGCACCTCGTCGATTTCGGGGATGACGGACATCATGGCGGGCGTCGGTTTCATGGCGGTGCTGCTGTATGGCGGCAATGAGATCATCGCGGGCGAAAAGACCGTCGGCCAGTTCATGAGCTTCTTCACCTCGATCGGGCTGTCGTTCGAGCCGATGCGGCGGCTGGCCAATATCTCTGGCGTCTGGCAGGGCGCTGCGGCCGCGCTGGAGCGTATCAAGGAGCTGCTGGACGCACCGATCCTGCTACAGGAGCCGCAAAACCCCAAGCCCGCCCCCGAGGGCCTGCCGGACATCCGGCTGGAGGGTGTGAACCTGCGCTATGGCGAGGCGCAGATCCTGAACAGTCTGTCGCTGGAGGCCGAGGCCGGCAAGACAACGGCGCTGGTGGGGGCTTCCGGGGCGGGGAAATCGACCATCTTCAACATTCTGACCCGGATGGTTGACCCGCAGGACGGCGCTGTGACCGTGGGCGGGGTCGGCGTGGCGGAGCTGAACACCGCCGATCTGCGCAGCCTGTTTTCGGTGGTGACGCAGGATGCGATGCTGTTCGACGAGACCCTGCGCGAGAATATCGTGCTGGGGCGTACGGATGTCAGCGAAGCGGAGTTGCAGGCGGCGCTGGAGGCCTCGCATGTGGCGGATTTCCTGCCCAAGCTGGAACATGGGCTGGAGACCCGCGTCGGCCCGCGCGGCTCTGCCCTGTCGGGGGGACAGCGGCAGCGGGTGGTGATTGCCCGCGCGCTGCTGCGCAACACCCCGGTGCTGCTGCTGGACGAGGCGACCTCAGCCCTGGACGCGCAGTCGGAGAAGGTGGTGCAGCAGGCGCTGGACAAGCTGTCGGGAGGGCGCACCACGCTGGTGATTGCGCACAGGCTGTCGACCATCCGCAATGCCGACAAGATCGTGGTGATGGACCGCGGCCGGGTGGTGGATCAGGGCAGCCACGATGAGCTGCTGGCGCGCGGCGGCATCTATGCCGATCTCTATCGGTTGCAGTTCCAGGACGGCAAGACGGTGGTCGACACCACCGCCATCGCGGCCCAGACAGAGCATCTGCCCAAGGGCCGCAGCGGCCAGCGCGACCGCTGGTTCCGCCGCTTTGTGCGCAAGGTGTTCGGCTAGCTAGCGGGCAAGAGGCGGCCCGCCTCGCCGGGGCACGGGCAGCGTCGTCGCCCGCAAAAGGGCGCTGCGCGGCCGCCTACTTTCGGTAGGACGCTGCCAGTTTGTGCGTGTCCTGGCCCATGAAATACCGCGCCAGCGTCCAGAGATTGCGCGCGCCGCGGCGCAGCCAGCCCGCGCGCTGATAGCGCGCGGCGCTGGTGAAGGCGGTGCAGGGCAGCGGCGTTAGCCCGCGCAGGCGACGCACCAGCGCCACGTCCTCCATCAGCGGCTGCTCGGGATAGCCGCCAGCGGCCGCATAGTCGGCCCGGCGCAACAACAAGCCCTGATCGCCGTAAGGCAGGCCAAACAGGCGCGCGCGCAGGTTGGCCCAGCCCGCAACCCAGGCCGCTTTTGGTCCGGTGGCGCGAAACCGCAGGCGGAAGTAGGCCGCACGCCCCTGGCCCTCGTCCAGATGTCGGCTCACCGCCGCCGCCCACCCCGGCGCCAGATGGGTGTCGGCGTGCACCACCAGCAGCCAGTCCCCGCGCGCCGCCGCGCAGCCGCGTTGCAGCTGCCCGCCGCGGGACGGCGCGCCGCTGATCCACGCCGCGCCGGCGGCTTGCGCGATGCCGTGCGTCTCGTCCTGCGAGCCACCATCGCTGACGATCAACTCGCGGATCAGCCCGGCGCCCAGCCCCTCCATCAGATGCTCCAGGCAGGCGGGCAGCTCTGCCCCGGCATTCAGGGTGGGGATCACGATGCTGACCGGCGCGGGCATGGCGGCCTCCTGTGCGGATTTGCGGTTTTCTTCCGCCGCACTTTCTATATCACTGTGCGACAGAGTTAAACGTCCCGGCCCCGCGCCCGGTTCCAGTGGAGACACGAGCATGAGCAACCGTCGCATTCTGCGCCTGAGCGGCACCGACACACGCAGCTTCTTGCAGGGGTTGGTGACAAGCAACGTGGACCGTCTGGACGATGCGCAGGGCGGCGGGCTGGTCTATGCCGCGCTGCTGACGCCGCAGGGCAAATATCTGGCCGATTTCTTTCTGGCCGCGGAGGGCGACGCGGTGCTGCTGGACGTGGAGGCGAGCCTGGCCGACGGGCTGATGAAACGGCTGAACATGTACCGGCTGCGCGCCGATGTGCAGGTGGAGATGACCGACCTTGAGGTGCAGCGCGGCACTGGACCGGCACCGGCGGGCGCGCTGGCCGATCCGCGCCATGCGGATATGGGCTGGCGGCTGTATGGGACCGAAGGCGGCGATGACGGCACCGATTGGGACGCGATCCGGGTGGCCCATTGCATCCCCGAAAGCGGCGTTGAGCTGGGACCGGACAGCTATATTCTGGAAGCCGGCTTTGAGCGGCTGGGCGGGGTCGATTTCCGCAAGGGCTGCTATGTCGGCCAGGAGGTCACCGCGCGGATGAAGCACAAGACCACCCTGCGCAAGGGGCTGCGGATCGTCGAGGTCACGGGTGCCGCCCCTGTCGGCACCGAGATTACCGCGGACGGCAAGGTGGTGGGCTCCCTGTTCACCCAGGCGGGTGGCAAGGGCATCGCCTATCTGCGGCTGGACCGCGCCAAGGGCGACATGCAGGCAGGCGACGCACGCGTCAGCTGGCAGCCCGACGCGGAAGCCGAGACGGACGGCAAGGGCTGAGGCCCGCTGCCGACACGAGGGCAAAAAGGCTTTGTTCACCCCTGCGCGATAGGCTCGGGCCAAATTGTTCCATGACCCAAAGGATCCTTCATGCGCCTGATTTCCGCCGCCGTGCTGGCCGCGATGACCGCCTCCCCGACTTTCGCCAACGAGTGGAGCTACAAGGACTGGCGGGTGTCTGTCACTCCGCACGAAAGCGCGCAGGACAGCTACGTGTACTGCCGCGCCAGCACCGGCGGCGATGGCGATCCGGTGCTGGAGCTGAACGTGTTTTCCGGCGATGCCGGTCCGCCCTACAGCTATCCGATGGCCGTGGTGGTGGAACGCGCCCCGCGCGGCTACGCCACGGCGGTGCAGCAGGGCCAGCCGGTGGATTTCATATTCGACTTTGACCGCAGCTTTGCGATCACCGCCCAAGCCGCATCCTGGTTCGACCAGGAGGGCATCGCCACCGCCGGCACCAACCTGCACACGCAGGACCGGCTGCCGATGCTGCGGGCGATGAAGCAGGGAAGCTGGGTGGAAATCTGGACTGGCAACAACATGCTCTATGAGGCGTCGCTCAGCGGGTTCACCGCCGCTTATGGCAAGATGATGGATGAATGCGGTTTCAGCCTTGATCTGCCTGCGGGCTGATCCGGCAGACACAGCCGCACACAACAGTTTTCCGCAGAACGTTTGCCAGGACGTCTTGCAAAAGTCTTGGGTGCCCCGCGGCCACAAAAAAGCCGCCCCGGTCGCGGGGCGGCTTTCTGATTTGGGACGCTTGGTCCGGATCAGGCGCGTTCGGAGTATTCCATGGTCTCGGTGTTGACCACGATCATTTCATCCTGGCCGACAAAGGGCGGCACCATGACCTTGACGCCATTGTCCAGGATCGCAGGTTTGAAGGAGTTGGCAGCAGTCTGCCCCTTCACCACCGGCTCTGTCTCGACGATCTTGCAGGTCACTTTCTGCGGCACGGTGGCGTTCAGCGCCTCCGACTCGTAGAATTCCACCACGATGGTCATGCCATCCTGCAGGAACGGGCGGCGATCGCCCAGCAGGTCTGCGGGCAGCTCGATCTGCTCATAGGTTTCGGTGTCCATGAACACCAGCATGCCGTCGGACTCGTACAGGAACTGCTGGTCTTTCTGCTCCAGGCGGACGCGCTCCACCTTGTCCGCCGAGCGGAAGCGCTCGTTCAGCTTGGAGCCGTTGCGCAGGTTGCGCAGTTCGACCTGGGCAAAGGCGCCGCCCTTGCCGGGCTTGACGTGATCGACCTTCACCGCTGCCCACAAACCGCCATTATGTTCCAGGACGTTTCCGGGACGGATTTCATTGCCGTTGATCTTGGGCATGGGAAAATGCCTTTCAGATGGTTGATGATAATTTGCAAGACCCTATATCTGGCAGGCTGATCGCTGGCAAGACAAGGATATGGTATGGAGGAAGGGTGAAGAAGCTATGCGCAATTTGCATGAATGCTATGCATCTGCGCTCTATCCGAATCGTCACAATTCCGCCATAAGCAGCGCTACGCCGAAAATTGCAATAGCAAGAACAACAAGGGATACGAGATGCGAGATTTCGTAGACGGCACCGCTTACAACAACGAGCAAGGCAACCGCGCCCGCAAACTTTTTGCCGCAGTTGTCCTGGCCGCATTGGATGATGCCATCGCCGACGACAAGAAATATGGCAACGGCCCGGAACAGATCGCCCGCTGGGCGCGCTCGCGCGATGGTCGCGAAGTGCTGTCCTGCGCCGGTATCGACCCCAACGAACGGGTGGTCGAAGGGCTTATGGACTTTGTGGGTCGCGGGGTGCGAACCTCTGTCGCGCTGTCGCGCGAAGAAAGTGAACGCCGCAACGCCGCACAGGCAGAAGCCGCCTGACGGCCTCTGACTGTCTGATATAAATGTCAGATGAAAAACGCGCCCCTAGCGGGGCGTGTTTTCTTTTGTCCGGCCAAAACATTACCGGTCGGCAGATCACACGAGGGCAGCCTGTCGCGCCCATGCCGCACGACGGCGGATCTGGTCCGCGCCCCATGGACGATAGCGGCTAACCTGCTATCCATGCCTGCATCCAGAGGCGCAGTCAGGGAGCCGCGAATGGCGCGTTCGATCATGATCCAGGGCACCGGCAGCAATGTCGGCAAATCGCTGCTGGTTGCGGGGCTGGCGCGTGCCTATGTGCGCCGCGGACTGAAAGTGGCGCCCTTCAAGCCGCAGAACATGTCCAACAACGCCGCCGTGACGCCAGAGGGCGGCGAGATCGGCCGTGCCCAGGCGTTGCAGGCCCGCGCTGCCAAGCGCCCCGCCCATACCGACATGAACCCGGTGCTGCTGAAGCCGGAAACCGACACCGGCGCGCAGCTGATCGTGCAGGGCAAGCGGCGCGGCAGCCAGGGGGCCGGGTCGTTCCTGCGCGACAAATCCGGATTGCTGGAGGCTGCGCTCGAAAGCTACCGACGGCTGGCCGCAGATGCGGATCTGGTGCTGATTGAGGGCGCGGGATCGCCTGCTGAGACCAACCTGCGCAAGAATGACATCGCCAACATGGGCTTTGCCTGCGCGGCGCAGGTGCCGGTGGTGATCGCCGGCGACATCCACCGTGGTGGCGTCATCGCGCAGATCGTCGGCACCCATGCGGTGCTGGAGCCGCAGGATCTGGAGTGGGTCGTCGGCTTTGTGGTCAACCGCTTCCGCGGAGACCTGAGCCTGTTCGACGGCGGCCGCGACGATATTGCTGCACGCACCGGCTGGCCAACCCTGGGCGTGGTGCCCTGGTTCTGGGACGCCTGGAAACTGCCGGCTGAGGACATGATGGACATCGCCTCGCGCCAGGGCGGCGCCTGCAAGGTGGTGGTGCCGCAGCTGGAGCGGATGGCGAATTTCGACGACCTTGACCCGCTGGCGGCAGAGCCCGCGGTGACGGTGGAGATCGTGCCGCCGGGCCGCGCCCTGCCGGGCGATGCCGACCTGGTGATTCTACCGGGCAGCAAATCGACGATCGGCGATCTGGCCTATCTGCGCGCGCAGGGCTGGGACATCGATATTCTGGCCCACCACCGTCGCGGCGGTCATGTGATGGGGCTGTGCGGCGGCTACCAGATGCTGGGCCGCACCATCAGCGACCCCGACGGCGTCGATGGGCGCGCGGGCAAGGTGGCGGGTCTGGGCCTGCTGGACGTGGACACCGTGATGGCAGGCGACAAACGGGTCACCCTGACCCAGGCCACCACACGCGACGGCAAGCTGCCAGTCAGCGGCTACGAAATTCACATGGGCCGCACCAGCGGCCCTGACTGCGCCCGCGCCTGGCTGGACATCCAGGGGCGGCCCGAGGGCGCTGCCTCGGCGGATGGGCGCGTCAAGGGCTCCTACCTGCATGGGCTGTTCGCCGCGGACGCCTACCGCGCCAGCGTTCTGGACGCGCTGGGACATGACAGCCAGCCCGGTTACGAGGATGGCGTCGAGGCCACGCTGGACGCGCTGGCCGATCACCTGGAGCGTTACATGGATCTGGACCAGCTGCTCGCGCTTGCACAGCCCGTTATGGTCTGACCGCCGACCGCGGGTGCCCGCCGCCTGCCCCGCCTACGGTGGATGTGGCCTTGCCCTTTATCCGTCGCCTTCGCTGATGCCGTTCGATGGCGGGCCGGGTTCTGTGTCAAGGATTTACCAGCTTGCTGGCGCGCAGCGTCCTTGATGCAGGTTCGGGCGCGCCATAGGCATCTGTCTGCGAAGGGGATGGAGACAGGGCAAGGCGGCGCCTGCACCCATTCTCTTGAGCCAGAAGCAAATAAACCGGAAGCCAGAGTTCCGTGCCCCGCCAACCGCGGTCAAACAGGCGCGAGGCAGGGTCAGCCGGTCAGAGCAGGTCGTGCGCCGCCAGCGCGCGGTGGATTTCGCGGCGCACCAGTTTGCGGACGTTGCGGGTGATCCGCTCACCCAAGGCGCCCTGGAGCTCTTCGCGGACGATGCTGGCGACGAGGTCGCGCAGACCGTCCTCATCCAGAAATGTCTCGCCCTCATCACCGGATCCAGCCTCGTCGCGACCGGCAGTCAACGCATCCAAGGCCGCCTCGGTTGCCGCGGTCTCGGTCAACGTTTTGACCGGGTCCGCTCTGGCGTCGTCCGCCGCCGTTTCAGCTGGTTCCGCCTCTGGAGAGGACGTGTCGGCTGCGGCCTCTGCGCCTGTATCCTTGGGGTCGTGAGGTTCCACCTGGCCTCGGGTGGTGTGCGCGGCCAGGGCGAAGGGTGTCTGACGCAAGGGTTCGTCCCGCCACTCGATCACGTCTGGCCCGGCAGAGGCAAACGGCGCCTCGCTCACGCTGTCAGGTTCCCAGTCCGGCTGCGCCTGCTCTTGGCTGCGAGCTTCCAGCTCGGCAATCTTGCGCACCACAGAGGCGGCGCGATGGGCGGCGGACCCGGACTTGGCCGTCTCGGAAACGGAAGTGGCATCCGGCGTCTCTTGCCTGTCCACAGGCGGTACGACGTCCAGACGTGCACGCTGGGCGCCGGGCTCTGCCGCGGACGTGTCCGCCCCCGGCGCGTCCGCTGACGCCCGCCGCTGCGCCGCATCGGCTGCGGCGGCAAAGAGGGTGGCACCCGGACGCACCCAGGGAACGTTGGGCGCGCTGGGGTTGTCCGTGTCAGGCGCAGCCCCCCCACTGTCCACAGGTTCCGCGGCAGCGTCGTGAGCCGGCTCCGCCTGCCCAGCCGCGGCCTTGGGTTCCGTTGGCGCTGCGGCCAGCTGCTCCTGCACGGAGGGCTCCTGCGCGGGCGGCTTAGCAGGGGTCATGTCCCGATGATGAAAGACCAGCGCGGGTTCGGAGGTCAATTCAGCCGCGAGGTCCGCCGCCGCAGAAGCGGCCGCTGGCCCCTCAGGCTCGGTTGACCGGTCCGGTTCGAGCTCCGGCCGGGCGTCGCAGTTGTTGGCCGCGCCGTCCGGCACCGGGTTCTGTGACGCCTGTTCGGTCGGTTCCGGCTGTGGTGCCGCGCCGCTATCCTGCACCCGCAAGGCTGGCGTCAGCACCAGCCGCGCCGCGGGGTGCGGCGTCGCTTCTTCGCTGCTTGGGTCTTCGCTCACCAAACGGCGGATCGAGGACAGGACATCTTCAATCTCGGCGTGGGTAACTGGGTCGGACATTTTTTTGATAACCACTCTTGCCTCTTGCGGTAGAGTGTAACGGCCTTCCCGTTGCCACACAACAGATAGGATGAATTGTCAGTTCCGCCCCAAGGCCTTGAGCACCCGGTCCAGATCCTTGCCGCGCTTGCTGACAGGCGCCGGGGCGTCCTTGACCAGGTTGTAATACAGCGTCGGATCATAGATCTCCACCGCGAGGCCCAGGTGTTCCGCCGTCAGGAGCCCCTGCGCCTGCAGCAGCTGATAGGCGGCGATGGCCTGGTTGGCACGGGCGTTGATCTGCTCTGTCTGCGCATCCAGATAGTCCTGCTCCGCCGCCAGCACGTCCAGCGTGGTGCGCGCGCCCAGCGTGGATTCCTCGCGGATGCCGTCAAAGGCCACCTTGGAGGCGCGCACGCGCTCTGCCGAGGAAATCAGGCTGACCCGTGCAGTTTCCACATTGTAATAGGCGGCACTGACGCTTTGCTGCACCGCACGCTGGGTGTTGATCAGGAGACCGCGCTGCGCGTCGGCATTCGCGATTGCGCGACGTCGGATGGCCGAGTTGCGGCCACCGGCATAGAGCTGCTGGCTGAGATTGACGCCGATGCTGGAGGTATTGCCGGAACTGCTGCCGTCGTGGGTGTCCTCGCTGACGCCGATCTGTGCCTGCAGATTGACTTGCGGTCCCAACCCGGCGGTGGCGGCGGCGACCTGGTAGTCGCGGGCCTTGACCACATGCTGCTGCGACAGCAGATCCGGGTGGTTGCGGATGGAGACGGCCAGCGCCCGGTCCAGCGAGGCGGCATTGCGCGGCAGCGGCGGCTGCCCGGCGATGACGCCGGGGTCACGTCCGACCACCTGCCTGTAGGTCGCCTTGGCGGTCAGCAGCAGACCTTCGGCGGTGGTCAGGTTGGCGCGCGCGCCCGCGACCTGGGCTTCGGCCAAGGCGACGTCGGTGCGCGTCACCTCCCCCACGTCGAACCGGTCGCGCGCGGCCTTCAGTTCTTCGCCCAGAAGGCGCAGGTTGTTGCGGCGAAGGCGGACAGTTTCCTGCGCCTGCAGCACATCCACATAGGCCTGCACCGAGTTCAGCAGCACCGCCTGCTCAACGCTGATCAGCGCCTGACGGGTGGCCAGGACGGTTTCCTGTGCTGCCAGCGTGTTCAGACGGGAGGCGCCGCCGTCATACAGCAGCTGTGTCAGTTGCAGCCCGGTGGACAGGGTGTTTTGAGTCCCGTTCAGGCGAAACTCGCTGTAGCTGTTAGTGGCGGAGATCGTCCATTCGATCAGCGGCCGCAGCTGCGAAACCGCAATGGCCACGTCCTCGTCCGCGGCGCGCAGCAGGGCGCGGTTCTGTTCCAGCAGGCCGCTGGTCTTGTAGGCGCCGATCAGCGCATCCGAGAGATTATCGGCCGCGGCCTTCAGCGGCGTCAGAGCCATGGCGGTCACGCCGCCGGCAAACACAAAAGCCTTGAACACACTCGCAGGAAATTTCATTCGCATCGGTTGCCTTGTTCTCTTGCCGCGCCGCCAGCCGCGGTGAATTACTCCTGAAAGTCGGCCGCCAGAGTGTCCTCTGCGCCCAACCCGTTCGCTGTTGCCGCACGGCCGCCCCACCGGCCGCGGTACCATCCGACGATGGCCTAGAGCGCAAACTCGCGCGCGGCTGCAAAGCCCGGCAATACCGGTGCATTTGCGTTGAATTCAAACCGCCAGGAGATCTGCCCACCGGACTTGTAGCCGATCTTGACCTCTCCCAACGCGCCGCTGACCATCAGCACCGCGATGCGGCCGCCGTCCTTCAGCTGGTCCAACAGGGCTGCGGGCAGCTGCTCGGCGCCGCCCTGCACCAGGATCACGTCATAGGGTCCATGCTCCGCCGCCCCCTCGGCCAGTGGGCCGATGTGGACGATGGCGTTGTCTGCCCCGGTGTCCGACAGCAGCGTCTGGGCATCTGCCGCCATGTCTTCGTCTTCCTCGACGCCAATCACCATCTGCGCGATCCGCGCGGCCACGGCGGTGGAGTAGCCCAACCCGCAAGCCACATCGAGCACCAGTTCGTCGTTTTGCAGGTCGACGGCGTCCAGCATCTTGGCCAGCGTGCGCGGCTCCAGCAGGACCCGGGAGCCGCCGAGCGAGACGTTCTGATCGGCATAGGCGGCTTCAACCTGGGTGTCCGGCACGAATTCTTCGCGCGGGACCGCCAGCATGGCCGCAATGATCGGGTATTTGGTGACATCCGACGGACGGATCTGGGTATCCACCATCATGCGGCGGCGCTCAGGGAAATCTGGCATCTGCTAAACTCATGTGTTCAGTCGGTCAGGCAGGTTGTGACACATCCCGCCCGGCACGGCAACGGTGGCTTTGGCGCGAACGGCCAAAGTCGTGCTGTGCTGCCGCCCGGCAACTGTCGGAACCAATTGGGCTATCGGGACCCGACGCCCGCGCGACAAGCGCACCGTTGCCAAGCGGCGCGTCGGCTTCGCTGCGGGTGCGGTCGCGAACAGGTCAGCGGGCAGGCAACCCGGAGATTGCCAGACGCGTTACTGCGCGCAGGATTTGCAGAATGGCGTCGCCGGGCGCTGGTCCAGCCAGTCTGCGCCGATCTCGTCGCCGCAGATCTGGCAAAACCCATATGAGCCCTCGCGCAGGCGGGCCAGTGCGGCCTCGACCCGGCGCAGTTCTTCAATTCGGGCACTGGAAGGCACCGCAGTCCCGGCCACGTTCAACGGATCCGGCCAGGCCGACGGCGCTGTGGTGCCCTGTGGGCGCAGCGCCAGGTCAGACACGTCGCGCGGCTGCCGCGCAATACCCGGCCCAATGCCCGAAGCGGCGCCAGTCAGCCGCGTACGCTGCACCTCAAGCGTCTGCTTCCTTGATGAAAGATCCATCTTTTCACCCTCCAGCGCTATGTTCACCCATTATGCTGCCACGCGATCTGTCGTGGCGGGCCTTGAGATCAGCACACTCACAACAAGGCCCTTGCACACGCCCGATCTTAACACTCACCCTATAGTTGCGCAAGCCGGTGAAGCGGCCCAGCGCGGCCAGGCGCCGCTTTCGCGCCTGCCGAAACCGCTGGCCTGCCTGCGGACCGCTTGCTAGAAACTTTGCAAGAAGCGTATCACCTCATTACTCTTCACGTCAGGGAGCCATCGGAATGATCCGGATTTTTGCAATAGGGCTGGCGCTGCTGGGGCTGGCCGCCTGCGAAACCGCAAAGGGCGCGGGGCGCGACATCCAGAAGGCGGGCCAGGCCATCAGCGGCGCCGCGCAGGACGTGCAGAACACCATGTGACCCTGCCCAGGCGCGGCAGTCCGCCGGTTCGGCAGCCGCCGCGCGCGCCGCGCCCGCGCCGGTCCCGGCGCCCCGTCAGCGCCCCCGCCGACGCCTGTTCACAGGCCCGCCGCACCTGTGCGTATTTTGCGCCGGGGTCCACGTGGCGGCTTGACCAAACCCCGAATCCAAATCATATGCCTGAGCATGACAGATCTCGCCAAAATCCGTAATTTCTCCATTGTCGCCCATATCGACCATGGCAAATCCACGCTCGCTGACCGGCTCATCCAGGAGACCGGAACGGTGAAGGACCGCGATATGAAGGAGCAGCTGCTCGACGCGATGGACATCGAGCGCGAGCGCGGGATCACCATCAAGGCCAACACCGTCCGCATCGACTACACGGCGCAGGACGGCGACACTTATGTACTGAACCTGATCGACACCCCCGGCCACGTCGACTTTGCCTATGAGGTCTCCCGCTCCATGCGCGCGGTCGAAGGCTCTCTGCTGGTGGTCGACAGCACCCAAGGGGTCGAGGCGCAGACATTGGCGAATGTCTATCAGGCGATCGAGGCGGACCATGAGATCGTTCCGGTCCTGAACAAGATCGACCTGCCCGCCAGTGATTGCGACCGGGTGGCGGAACAGATCGAGGATGTGATCGGCATCGACGCCACCGGCGCCATTCAGGTGTCGGCCAAGACCGGCCAGGGCATCCGCGAGACACTGGAAGCCATCGTCCAGCACCTGCCTGCGCCCACCGGCACCCGCGATGCACCGCTGAAGGCGATGCTGGTGGACAGCTGGTACGACAGCTACCTGGGCGTGATCGTTCTGGTCCGCATCATGGACGGCACCCTGAAAAAGGGGATGCGGGTCAAGTTCATGTCGAACAACACCCTGCACCACGTGGACCGCGTCGGCGTGTTCCGCCCGCAGATGCAGATGATCGACGAGCTGGGGCCGGGCGAGATCGGCTTCCTCACCGCCTCGATCAAACAGGTGCGCGACACCCGCGTCGGCGACACCATCACCAATGACCGCAATGGCTGCGAGACCGCCCTGCCCGGCTTCAAACCCGCCCAGCCGGTCGTGTTCTGTGGCCTGTTCCCGGTGGACAGCGCCGAATTCGAGGACCTGCGCGATGCCATCGACAAGCTGGCGTTGAACGACGCGTCGTTCTCCTTCGAGATGGAGACCTCGGCGGCGCTTGGCTTTGGCTTCCGCTGCGGCTTCCTCGGCCTGTTGCACCTAGAGGTGATCCGCGACCGGATTGAGCGTGAGCATGGTATCGAGCTGATCACCACCGCGCCCAGCGTGATCTATCATGTCTATATGAAGGGCAAGGACAACGAGCCCGGCGAGATGATCGAGCTGCACAACCCGGCCGACATGCCGGATCCGTCCAAGGTCGACCACATTCAGGAGCCGCGCATCAAGGCGACCATCATGGTGCCGGATGAATTCCTTGGCGACGTGCTGAAGCTATGCCAGGACCGCCGCGGCATTCAGGAAGACCTGACCTATGCCGGCAGCCGCGCCATGGCCGTCTACGACCTGCCGCTGAACGAGGTTGTGTTCGACTTTTACGACCGGTTGAAATCGGTGACCAAGGGCTATGCCTCGTTTGACTATCAGATGACCGGCTACCGCCAGGACAACCTGGTCAAGATGTCGGTGCTGGTGAACGATGAGCCGGTGGATGCGCTGTCGACCATGGTGCACCGTGACCGCGCCGAGATGCGCGGCCGGGCGATGTGCGAGAAGCTGAAAGACCTGATCCCGCGCCACATGTTCAAGATCCCGATCCAGGCGGCCATCGGCGGCAAGGTGATCGCGCGCGAGACCCTGTCGGCGCTGCGCAAGGACGTGACCGCAAAATGCTACGGCGGCGACGCGACGCGGAAGCGCAAGCTGTTGGACAAGCAGAAAGCGGGCAAGAAGAAGATGCGCCAGTTCGGCAAGGTGGACATCCCGCAAGAGGCGTTTATTTCCGCCCTCAAAATGGACAGCTGAAGCTGTCCGATTTGAGGCACGGCGGGCGAAAGCGGCTGGCACAGCCAATTGTCTTCCCGTCCTCCGGCGTTCTGCGGCGGAAACGCCTATCAAACGCTTGCAAAGCGGGGCTTCGGCCCCGTTTTTTGTTTCCGCCCCATTGAATGTCTGGTCCGACGGAACGCTGGGCACCTTGCACCGTCCTCGGCACCAACCAGCGCCTCCATGCGCCGCTCTCCGCCGGTCCGTAGCCCTAGGGGAAAGTCTGCCGCTAAAACGCACGCATTCTGTGTTATCCTCCGTCCCGTTCATCTGTGGAGGACAACACCATGAAACACCTGACATTGGCCGCGGCGCTCACCCTCTTGGCGTCGCCGCTTCTGGCCGGGCAGTGCCCTGCCGATATTGCCGCCATCGACGCCGCGCTGGCGGCCGGGACAGAGCTGTCGGAGGAAGATCTGGCAACGGTTCGGGAATTGCGCGACGAGGGGCAAAGCTTGCATGACAGCGGCGACCATGACGCCTCGGTCGAAATCCTGGCCGAAGCCAAGGGGCTGCTGGGGATCGAATAACCGCTAAATGAAGGACGCCCGGCGGCAAACCGGGCGTTCTTGCATTGGCTCTGCCCGCCCCGCCCCGGCCAGAACGCGCCGATCCCCCCTGCATTTCCCGCCAAGATCCGCTATACTGCGCCCATTCCGCGGCATACGCGGCCCCTTGCGGGTGACGAACCAAGCACAGGAGGACCACCGGAATGGACACCATCAAAGCCAGTGAATACGCGCGCGCGCTGTACTCCGCACATGGCGACAAGGCCGAGGCCGAGGCGGCGCAGAAGATGCGCCAGTGCTCAGAGGCCGGACGCGACAGCGAGGCCGAGGACTGGAAGGCCGTGCGCCAGGCCGTGCGCTCCATGCGCGGCCCGAACCAGGGCTGACAGGGCACTGACACAGGGGCGGCAGGCATTGCACTGGCGGTGAGCTGCCACCCCGTTTCACCTCCGGTTTACCAAGATTGAAACGCCTGCCCGGATGCGGCATACTGCGGCCAATTGCGGGCAACAAGCCCGCGCCGCATGAACGGGGCACGAGCAAATGAAACACTTCCTGACCGCCGCATTCTGCGCCGCTCTCCTGACCGGACTGACCCCGGCGGAGTCGACCGCGGGTGCCATTGAACGCGCTTGTCGCCAATCTGATCGCACGGCCGCCTCGCCCGGTCTGTGCCGCTGCATCCAGCAGGTCGCCGACGGCAGCCTGTCCCGCAGCGAGCAGCGGACCGTGGCCAAGTGGTTTTCAGATCCGCACCGGGCGCAGGTGGTGCGCCAGTCTGACCGGCGCAGCGACGAACGGCTGTGGCTGCGCTACAAGGCGTTTGGCGAACACGCAGCGCGCAGCTGCGGCTGATCCTGCCACTGCCACCACCGCCACTGTCGCTTCCGTAGAGGCCTGCCCACAGGGCTGCGGTCCACCTGCGTGGAGCTGGTGGTTACTGCCACGCCATATCCCAGACTGCCGCTGCCGCCCGGCGGCTGCGGCATTTTGCTGTGCCGGGCACAGCCCCTTGACCATCATGTTGCAACGCGGAACAAACGGGCCGAAGGGATTTGGAGTGTTTGCATGTTGATGAAGGGTGTCACCCTGCGCGGGCTCGAGGTGTTCGAGGCGCTGGCCAAGACCGGCTCTGTGGCGCAGGCGGCAGAGCTGACGGGGCTGAGCCAGCCTGCGGTCAGCCAGCAGATGCGCAACCTCGAAAAGGCGCTGGACAGCGAGCTGATCGATCATGGTCGCCGCCCGATGGTGCTGACCGCCGCGGGGCGCAGCTTTCTGACCCGCACAGAGGCCGTGCTGGGCGAGCTGCGGCTGGCACAAAGCGAGCTCACGGTGATGGACCTCAGCCATTTGCAGGCGCTGTCGATCGGGTTGATCGACGATTTTGACAACGACCTGACGCCGCGGCTGGCCACCATCCTGGCCGACAGCCTGACCGGGTGCAGGCTGAAGCTGATCACCGCCTCCAGCCATGACATCGTGCAGGCGCTGGAAGCGCGCGATCTGCATATTGCCATTGCCGCGACCTCTGGCACGGTGCGCGAAGGGCTGGTGGAATATCCGTTGGTGCGCGACCCCTTTATCCTGGTGGCGCCGCGCGGCACGGTGCGGGACACGGCAGAGGCTGCGGCGCAACTGGAGGGGCTGCCCCTGCTGCGCTATGCCCGCGAGCAGCTGATCTCGCAACAGATTGAGGGGCTGCTGGCGCGGCAGGCGTTGTCCTTTGAGAACCGCTTTGAGGTCGGTTCGCATCTGGCGCTGATGGCGATGGTGGCGCGGCGCATCGGTTGGGCGATCACCACGCCGCTCGGCTATATGCGCGCGGGCCGCTTTCACGACGAGATCGACGCCCTGCCGCTGCCCTTTGGCGAGATGTCGCGGACGATTTCCCTGTTCACCGGTGCCGATTGGTCCGACCGGGTGCCGCGCGACGTAGCCCAGACCGTGCGCCGTCTGGTGCAAAGCCAGATGATCGACCCGGCGGTGCATCAGATGCCGTTCCTGGCCAGCGGCTTTCGCGTCATCGCCGAGTAGGCGTTTCGGGTCAGAGCGTCGCTTTCAGACCTTGAGCGGCTTTTGCGATCAGGTCCAGGCAGCCCTCGAAATCGCGGGTGTAATACGGATCCGGCACGTGGTCCGCGCCGGTGTCGGGCGCGTAGTCGGTGAACAGCCGCACCGGGGTGGCGTTGCCGTCGGGCCGCAGCGCCTCGATCCTGGCGATGTTGCTGTCATCCATGGCGACGATCAAATCGAACGCGTCGAAATCTGCCGCCGTAAACTGCCGCGCCCGCAGGTCGCTGATGTCCAGCCCGCGCGCGGCAACGGCAGCTTGCATCGCCCCGTAGGGCGGCGCTCCCACATGCCAGTCCGAGGTTCCTGCGCTGTCGGTCTCGACCTTTGGGCACAGCGCGCGAAACACGCCCTCGGCGGCGGGGGAGCGGCAGATGTTTCCTAGGCAGACAAACAGAATACGGGTAGGCATGGGGCGGCTCTCCTCTGGACGTAGGCCGTATAAGGGGTTCGTGGCAAATGGAAAAGAGCATGCAGAAGATCGTGATCCTGACCGGTGCCGGGATCTCTGCCGAAAGCGGGCTGGGAACGTTTCGCGACGCGGGCGGATTGTGGGCGCAACACCGGATCGAAGATGTGGCCACGCCGGAAGGGTTTGCCCGCGACCCCGGCCTGGTGCAGGGGTTCTACAATACGCGCCGCGCGCAGGCGGCGGCGGCGCAGCCCAATGCGGCCCATCGCGCCCTGGCGCAGTTGCAGGCGCAACATCCCGGCGAAGTGGTGATTGTCACCCAGAACGTCGATGCGCTGCATGAGGCCGGCGGCGCCGCCTCGGTTCTGCATATGCACGGCTCGCTGGCGGGGGCGCTCTGCCCGGCCTGCGATCATCGCTGGACCGCGCCGCCAGAGATGCAGGCAGGCCACCCCTGTCCGGCCTGCGCCGCCCCCGCGGGGCGCCCGGATGTCGTCTGGTTCGGCGAGATGCCGTATTTCATGGAGGAGATCGACGCGCATCTGGCGACGGCGGATCTGTTTGCCGCCACCGGCACATCGGGCGAGGTCTATCCGGCTGCGGCCTTCGTCGATGAGGCGCAGGCGGCGGGGGCTCATACGGTGGAGCTGAACCTGGAGCCCTCCAGCACCACCTCGCGCTTCGCCGAGCGCCGCTTTGGTCCCGCCAGCGAGATCGTACCTGCCTGGGTGGCGGAGCTGCTGGCCTAGCGGCCGGACGGCAAAAAGCCCGCCCTCGAGGGCGGGCTTTGGGCGCGAAGGAGGGCTGCGCCGCAGCCTGACGCCGCGCCCGCCCCGCCCTGCGGATCAGTTGGAGTGACCAGAGTGGTCGTGGCCGTCATCATGGCCGTGATCTTGGCCATGGGCGTCGGGTTTGCGTTCCAGGTCAACGGGCACGTCGATCTCGATTTCACCGGCCTTTTCGAACACCAGCGTCAGTTGCACGGTGTCACCGTGGTTCAGCGCCCCCTTCAGGCCCATGAACATCACGTGGTCGCCGCCGCGTTTCAGCCTGTGGGTGACGCCTGCGGGCACGGCAAAGCCTTCCTCGACGTGCATCATCTTCATCACGCCATCGCCGCTTTCCTTGTGGGTGTGCAGCTCCACCCGCGCAGCAACGTCGGAGCGCACGGCCACCAGCCGGTCGTCCTGTGGCGTATGGTTGGTGATCTCCATAAAGGCGGCGCCAGCCTTGGCGACGGGCGAGGACACCCGGGCGTATTGGTCGTGGACCATGATCTTGGCGGCGTGGTCAGCCAGCGCCGAACTGGCGAGGACAGCGGCAGCGGAGGCCGCAAGAAAAACGGATTTCAGGGACATGGCATGTCTCCTCATAAGTCAGAATTTTGGCAAGGGTATCAGGGGGAAGGCCCGCGGGCCTCAGCCTGCTTCGGGAGGCGCACGCGCGCTGGCGCGCGGCTGCGCGGCTGCCGCTTGCCGAACCGGGGCCCCCATCATCAAACCCTCCGCGGCATATTCGCCGGGCACCGGCAGCGCAGCCAGTGAGACCACCGCATCCAGAACATGTGTCACGCAGTCGGGACAGTAATGCGGTGTCGGAACCGGCTGGCCCTCGGCGTCCACATAGACGACAGCGGCGCCCATGCCGGTGCAGATCACCATCCGCCCCGCCGCATCGCGGCTGCCCTGCGCCGCGGCGGCGCTGTGCGCCGTCAGGGCAACGGCAAGGGCCAGAAACAGGCCGAGGTATCTGCGCAGCAAGGGTTTCATCACCGCAAGATATGCCCGCGCCGCACCACAACCGCAAGGGGCCGAAGGGCGACACAGCCGCGACAGTTTGTGCAAACGCAAACACCGCGCGAAGGAAGCCCTTCGCGCGGTGTCCGTATCCGTGATCCGTGACGGATCAGCGCCAGAAGATCAGGCCGCGGCGGCCTGCGCCTTGGCGATCTCTTTTTTCACTTTCAGCGCGTTTGCCGACAGCTCTTCGTCCTTGGCTTTGGCCAGGAACGCGTCCAGACCACCGCGGTGGTCGACAGAGCGCAGCGCGGCTGCCGAGATGCGCAGCTTGACGCCACGACCCAGAACTTCGGACTGCAGGGTCACGTCGTTCAGGTTGGGCAGAAAGCGGCGTTTGGTTTTGTTGTTGGCGTGGCTGACATTGTTGCCAGTCATCGGGCCTTTTCCGGTCAGTTCGCAACGGCGCGACATATCATCATCCTTCGTTTCTGTAAGCCCAGAGCAGATCCGGGCCAAATCACAAGGGGCGCGGCCATTGGCTGCGCCCGAAAACTGGTCCGCTGCTCTTACGCTCAACCGGCAACAGCGTCAAGTGATTCAACTCAGCTTTCTTGCCCGGCTTATGCCCCGGTCTCTGCGGCCGGTGCAATCCGCTTCAGCTGGGCCTCCGCCGCCGCGCCGAGCTGCGCACGCCCGCGCTGCCGCGCCACCCGTGCCAGTTTCTGCCAGTAGCTGGGGGACTGCCTGCGGCGGCTGCGGTGCATCGCCAGCACGTGTGCCGCTGTCAGCGGCCCCTCCCGCAGCAGGGATTGCAGATCCCAGAAGCTGCCGCCCTCACGGATCACCTGGGTGGCGGGGTGACCGCCGCAGGACAGGCGGCACAGGCTCAGATCGGAAAACACCGCCTGGATGAACAGCGCATGGCTCACATCCATCTTGCGAAACGGATCGAACAGCACCACCCCCTGCACCCCGTGGCGGCCATAGCGCACCAGATCACCGAGCGCGGCGTCAAATGCCGCGGCCTCCTTGCGGCGGCGGTCGTGGGGCACGGCACCTGGGGCAATGGTGAACTGCGGCGACACCGCGATCAACCGGTTGAGGTGCAGCGCCTTTGAAAACCGCAGCGCCCCGTAGCCGCCCATGGAAAAGCCCATCGCCGACACATCGCAATACCCCTTGGTCAGCGCTGACAGACTGCGCGACAGCGCCTTGGTCTCGGCGTTGATGTACCAGTCGTTGTGTTTTGGCTGGATATGCAGATGGGCGTAGCCATGTTTGGTCATGTTTCTGACCGGGCCGCGGTCCTCGAACTGCCCCGCAACAGCAACGCGCTGGCGGAAGGTCACGAACAGCCGCTCGCCGCCCGGATTGAACAATGAGGCGCGCAGGGCCTCGCCGTCAAAGACGCGGGTTTCCTGCATCGCGCCTCAGCCCTGCAGGTGCTGGTGCAGCATTTGCTCAGCCGCGGCGGCCGGGGTCAGCGCCCCGTCGGCTACCTGCGCCGACAGCTCCGCCATGGCCGCCTGCGCCCCGGCGCTGCGCAGCCGGGCCAGCAACGCCTGGCGCACCTCCTGCTCAAACCAATAGCAGGCCTGATGGCCGCGTCGTGCATCCCAATGGCCGTTTTCGCGCCGCCAGGCGACCAGCGCCTGGATCTCGGCCCAGGCCTGCTCCAGCCCGTGTTCCTCCACCGCGGAAACCATCAGCGCCTTCGGGAAACCCTCGGGATCCTGTGGCCGTTTGCGCAACAGCCGCAGCGCGCCGGCGTAATCGGCACAGGTGCGGGAGGCGACCGGTTTCAGCGCGCCATCTGCCTTGTTGACGAGGATCAGGTCGGCCATTTCCATGATACCGCGCTTGACCCCCTGCAATTCATCCCCGCCAGCAGGCGCCAGCAGCAGCACGAACAGGTCGGACATTTCCGCCACCACGGTTTCCGACTGGCCGACGCCGACGGTTTCGATCAGCACGACGTCAAACCCGGCCGCCTCGCACAGCGCCACCGCCTCGCGGGAGCGCCGGGCAACACCGCCCAGGTGGCTCTGGCTGGGGGACGGGCGGATAAAGGCGTTTTTCTCGCGGCTGAGCCGCTCCATCCGGGTCTTGTCACCGAGGATCGAGCCACCGGACCTAGTCGAGCTGGGATCAACCGCCAGCACCGCCACGCGCAGGCCCATGCCGGTCAGCATCATGCCGAAACTTTCGATAAAGGTGGACTTCCCCACCCCCGGCGTGCCGGACAGACCGATGCGCAGGGCCTGGCGGCGATGCTCGGCCAGTGCCGACAGCAGCTGAGTTGCCAGGGCGCGGTGATCTTCGCGGCCGCTCTCAATGAGGGTGATGGCACGGGCCAGGGCGCGGCGGTCGCCCGCCAGGATCTTGGGTTTCAGCTGTTCGATGTCCATCTGGGCCTTCCTGTCGTCACGCGGGTGACCTTGGCGCAAGGCCGCCTGCAATGTCCAGTGGGTGCAGGGCCTGTTTCGCCCAGCTGAAAGCCGGGCAGCGCCCGTCGGGCGCCGTCAAACCGCAGGTTTGCCTGCAGCAAATCGGCGGGCGCCGCCTTGGGCGGTCCGCCAGCCAACGCCTTTGCATCACATGAGCTAGACCTCTCCCGCAGGTTTGGCGATAAGGCGACATGACCAGATTGCCGATCGAAGACGCCCTGCCCGAGTTGTTGACTGCCCTGCGCGCGCGCGGGCGTGCCGTGTTGCAGGCGCCCCCAGGCGCGGGCAAGACCACGCGGGTGCCGCTGGCGATGTTGGAGGCCGGGCTGACGCAGGGCCGCATCGTGATGCTGGAACCGCGTCGGCTGGCCGCCCGCGCCGCTGCCGAGCGGATGGCCGAAACCCTGGGGGAGGCCCCGGGCGAGACCGTCGGCTACCGGGTGCGCGGCGATGCGAAGGTATCAAGCTCCACCCGCATCGAAGTGGTGACAGAGGGCATTCTGACCCGAATGCTGCAATCGGAGCCGGACCTGCCGGGCGTGGGCGCGGTGATCTTTGACGAATTTCACGAACGTTCGCTGAATGCGGATCTGGGGCTGGCGCTGTGCCTGGAAGTTGCGGGCGCGCTGCGCGACGATTTGCTGCTGCTGGCCATGTCGGCCACGCTGGACGCAGATCCGGTGGCGACGCTGATGGACGCCCCCATGGTGACCTCCGAGGGGCGCAGCCACGCGGTGGAGACCCGCTGGCTGGAGCGCCCCCTGCCCGCCCAGGCCCGGCGCACCGATGCGCTGGTGGATCTGGTGGTACAGGCGGAGCGCGAGACAACATCCAGTGGCGGCGGCATCCTGGTGTTCCTGCCCGGCGAGGGCGAGATCCGCCGCGCGGCGGGCGCGCTGGCCAAACGCCTGCCCGGCGACTGCCACATCCGCCCGTTGTTTGGCGCCCTGCCCTTTGCCGAGCAGCGCGCCGCGATCCAGCCCGAAGCGAATGGCCGCAAGGTGGTGCTGGCGACCTCGATCGCCGAAACCTCGCTGACCATCCAGGACATCCGGGTGGTGGTGGATATGGGCCAGGCGCGCCGGGCGCGGTTTGATCCGGGCTCGGGCATGTCGCGGCTGGTGACGGAAAAGGTCACCCGCGCCGAGGCCACCCAGCGGCAGGGCCGCGCGGGCCGGGTCGCCGAAGGCATCTGTTACCGGCTGTGGACGCGCGGCGAGGAAGGCGCGCTGCTGGCCTTCCCGCCCGCCGAGATCGAAAGCGCCGACCTGACCGCGCTGGCGCTGGAACTCGCGCTGTGGGGGGCGTCGCCGGAAGATCTGTCGTTTCTGACACCGCCACCCGCGGGGGCGATGGCCGAGGCGCAGGCGCTGCTCGTCATGCTGGGGGCGCTGGACGCGCAGGGGCGTATCACCAAACACGGCAAGGCGCTGGCGGCGCTGCCGCTGCATCCCCGGCTGGGGCATATGCTGCTGACCACCGGGCCTGACGCCGCACCGCTGGCCGCCCTGCTGGGAGAGCGCGATCCCTTGCGCGGCGCGCCCTCGGACCTGTTGCTGCGGCTAAAGGCGGTGAAGGATCCCAAGGGATATGAACGCAGCCACACCCATCAGCTGAACCGCGCGGTGGTGGAGCGCATCAACGCCGAGGCGCGTCGGCTGCAACGACAGACCGGGCGCAGCGAGGCCGGGCTGTCGCCCGCGGCCATGGCGGCGCTTGCCTATCCCGACCGCATTGGCCAGCGCCGCAAGGGGGACACCCCGCGTTATGTGTTGTCGGGCGGCAAGGGCGCGGTGCTGGACGGCGGCGACACCTTGGCGGCGGCGCCGTTCATCGTGGCGCTGGACACCGACGGCAACCCGCGCGAGGCCCGCATTCGCATGGCCGGGCAGATTGCCCTGTCAGAAATCCGCGCGACCTTTGCCGATCAGATCGCCTGGGTGGATGTTTGCGAATGGTCGAAACGCGAGCGCCGGGTCGTGGCGCGCCAGCAGGAGCGGCTGGGTGCCATCGTGCTGGACGACCGGATCTGGAAAGACGTCCCGCCCGAGCGCGTGGCCTTGGCGATGCTGGACGGTGTGCGCGACCTGGGACTGCGGCTGGGCGGTGCGGCGGCGCGGCTGGCCGCGCGGGTGGAGCTGCTGCGTGCCGATGGCCATGATCTGCCGGATTTCTCGATCGCTGGGCTGACGGACACGCTGGACGACTGGCTGCTGCCGATGCTGAGCGGGGTGAAATCCGCCGAGGACTGGAAACGCTTTGACGTGCTGCCCGCGCTGCGTGCCGCGCTGAGCTGGGAGCAGACGCAGCTGCTGGACCGCGAGGCACCGGGCAGTTTCATCACCCCGTTGGGCCACAAGGTGCCGATCGACTATGCCGGCGAGGTGCCGGAGGTGGCCTTGCGCCTGCAGGAGCTGTTCGGCGTCACCCGCCACCCGGCGGTGGGGGGCGTGGCGCTCAAGGTCACGCTGCTGTCCCCTGCCCGTCGCCCGATCCAGATCACCCGCGATCTGCCGGGGTTCTGGGCCGGGTCTTATGCCGATGTGCGCAAGGATATGCGGGCGCAATACCCCCGTCACCCCTGGCCCGAGGATCCGACCCGGGAAGACCCCACCCTGCGTGCCAAGCGGCGCAAGTAGCGCCGCCTCCCTCTCAGCCCCAGCCCCCCGCTGCGGCATCGCCATTGCTAGCCTTGCGTAAATGCTGCCCGCCCGCCTGCTGCGGAGCCGCCCGGCGCGCCCGGCCCCGCTGCGCGCTTGCAAAGCCGGGGCGGCGCTCCTACTTTGTGACAAACCAAAAAGACACGGGGTATCCCGCATAAAGAAGGCTGAGCAAACATGACCCGCACCCTGACCCGCGCCTGGGAAGAAATCCTGAGACCGCTTCTGAAACGGCCCAATCGGTTGCAAGTCGCCGCGCTGTGCTTCCGCAACGGTGCCGCCGGCAAGGAAGTGCTGATGATCACCAGTCGCGGCACCGGCCGCTGGATCCTGCCCAAGGGCTGGCCGATCGACGGCAAAAACGGCCCGGATTCCGCCTTGCAGGAAGCCTGGGAAGAGGCGGGCGTGCGCAAGGCCCAAATCTCCGAGCGCCCGATTGGCGAATACAACTATATCAAGCGCCACGACAACGGCACCGATGAGCCGGTGACGACGCTGATCTTCGCTGCCGAGGTGGAAGAACTGGAGGACAGCTACCCCGAAGCCGCCGAGCGCAACCGCCAGTGGATGTCCCCGCAGGAGGCCGCAACCTTGGTCCATGAACCGCAGCTGCAGGACGTTCTGCGGCAATTGTAAAACTTATGTGACATTTTTATGTCAGGAACTTGATCCGGCGCCAGCCGGGCGTTAGGCGCGTGCGCAGACCTCAGATTCGGGATGATGATGACGATGAGCGACGAACCGCAACGCAGCCAGTGGAACACGCTGGACAAGGACCTGAACCGGATTTCCCAAGTGGAGCTGGCGACGAGCTATGTCTCGCGTCCCTTGGTGGCACCGGGGATCGCGCTGGCCTTTATCGTGCTGGCGGGCCTGGGCGCCGGCGTGTTCTTTGGCGGCTCTGCCATGAGCATGGTGGTGATCGCCGCAGCTGCCTTTGGCGCCTATATGGCGATCAACATCGGCGCCAATGACGTGGCCAACAACATGGGACCGGCGGTGGGTGCAAATGCGCTGACCATGGGCGGGGCCATCGTGATCGCCGCCATCTGCGAGAGCGCAGGTGCCCTGCTGGCGGGCGGCGATGTGGTTTCGACCATTTCCAAAGGCATCATCGACCCCACCGCAGTGGCCAATGAAAGCATCTTCATCTGGGCGATGATGGCCGCGCTGATTTCCTCGGCGTTGTGGGTAAATCTGGCCACCTGGGTCGGCGCGCCGGTGTCGACCACCCATTCGGTCGTGGGCGGTGTTCTGGGCGCCGGCGTTGCGGCCGCGGGAATTGCCGTGGTGAACTGGCCGACCATGGCCAAGATCGCCGCCAGCTGGGTGATCTCGCCGGTGCTGGGCGGGGTGATCGCGGCGGCGTTTCTCGCCTTCATCAAGGCCAAGATCATCTACCAGGACGACAAGATTGCCGCCGCGCGCCGCTGGGTGCCGGTGCTGGTGGGCATTATGGCCGGCGCCTTTGCCGCCTATCTGGCACTGAAGGGCCTGAAGAAGATCGTCAAGATCGACTTGCAGACCGCGCTTTTGATCGGGGCTGCGGCCGGGGCGCTGTCCTATGTGATCACCGCGCCGCTGATCAAACGCCAGTCCGAGGGCATGGAGAACCGCAACAAGTCGCTTAAGGCGCTGTTCGGCCTGCCGCTGGTGATTTCCGCGGGGCTGCTGTCGTTTGCCCATGGCGCCAATGACGTGGCCAATGCGGTCGGCCCCTTGGCGGCCATTGTGCATGCAACCGAGTTTGGTGACGTCGCCTCCAAGGTGACAATCCCAACCTGGGTGATGGTGATCGGCGCTTTTGGCATTTCCTTTGGCCTGTTTCTGTTTGGCCCCAAGCTCATCCGCATGGTCGGCAGCCAGATCACCAAGCTGAATCCGATGCGCGCCTACTGCGTGTCGCTGTCGGCGGCGATCACCGTGATCGTGGCCAGCTGGCTGGGGCTGCCGGTGTCCTCGACCCATATTGCGGTGGGGGCGGTGTTCGGTGTCGGCTTCTTTCGCGAATGGCACATGGAGCGCCGCCTAAAGAAATCCGCAGAAGGCCGCCCGTCGGAGAAGCGCATCGCACCCGAGGAACGCCGCCGCCGCAAGCTGGTGCGCCGCAGCCACTTCATGACCATTGTCGCCGCCTGGGTCATTACGGTGCCGGCTGCCGCGCTGCTGTCGGCCGGGATCTACCTGCTGCTGAACGCCATCACTAGCTGAGACGGGGCAATTTCCTGTCAGCCCCACCTGCCCCCCCCCGCCGGAGTCCCTCCGGCGGGTTTTCTTTAACTTGCGTGCGCAGCGACCGATCCGGATGCCCGGTGCAACCGCGATTGCTGACAGGAAAACTTTTGGGCATCTGTCGTATCGTGTCGCAACCCGCCGCCAGTCCTTCAGCCTGCCGAACATAATCTCAATGCGGTTGCGCCGCTTATATCGGCGTTTGTCGTATCTGATGGCTTTCTTGCGCTGCTTTCGGCCGGGGATGCAGGCGCGTATCCCTTTGTCTTTCAACGCTTCTCTAAACCAATCGGCATCATATTCGCGATCTCCGAGAAGCCACTGGACGTCAGGCAGGCCACTCAGCAGCGCCTTTGCACCGGTGTAATTACGGACCTGCCCGGCAGTTACGAACAGGTTCAGCGGACGGCCCTGGCTGTCACAGATTGCGTGCAGCTTGGTGTTCATGCCGCCCTTAGTGCGCCCGATCAGACGCCCACGCCCCCCTTTTTATCCCCAAGACTGGAGGCTGTACGGTGTGCTTTCAGGTAAGTTGCGCCGATCATCACGGTCTTTTCCTCACCGTGATCAGCAGCCAGACCGGCCATCATCTGGGCAAAAATGCCCTTGTCGCTCCACCGCTTCCAACGGTTGTACAAGGTCTTGCGCGGGCCATAACCTTTGGGAGCATCACGCCAGCGCAAGCCATTGCGATTGATGAAGATAATTCCGCTCAGAACACGCCGGTCATCAACAAGCGGCTTGCCGTGGGACTTTGGAAAATAAGGCTCAAGACGGGCCATCTGCGCATCCGTCAGCCAGAAAAGATCGGACATATCACCGCTCATTTTTCGAACCGTGAATCACGCCACCTACCGGAAATCAATGGGTCCTGAGCCTAGCAGAGGACTTCGTTATGACGATCAGAGAACGCTCGTAGCCGGAGCTGCTCCTGCCCATTTGGAACAGGATACCAGCTCAAGAGCCACATCGCGCGTCAGGTCAAAAACGACGTTACGGGCCTTGTTGGGCGGAAGCCTTTTGGAAGAAGCCAGACAGACGGTTCGTTGAATAGGCGGATTGACAATTTCTGCGGCTTGGATTGATCCACCGAGCACCTCATGAGCAATTGCCGCCTTGGATACGATTGAATAGCACGATCCTTCCGAGGCAAGTCTAACGAGAACTGACGGTGCGTCTGCCTCGAACCGAAAGTTCAGGGTGATGTTGGCATCGCTCGACCATCGTTCCAGGACAAGTCGCAAACCGTGTGGCGGTCGCGTGCCGACTAAAGGCACCTTGGCAAGCTGTCGCGCGTCAACCGTGTCGCCTTGGATGAGGGGGGCGTCCGCGGCGCCGATGAGGTGCAATCGCTCGGTCAAGAGGGCTTCCGATGTGTGGTCATCGGTCTCGTGAACATTGAAGAGCACCGCGATATCCGCACGCCCCTCGCGCAGGTACTCCTCCAGATCGCCGCTCATGAGCTCGAATATCTGGAGCCGCACGCCCGGGTATTTCTCCGCCGCTGCCAGCATCAGCGGTGGCGCCAGCACCGAGCAGATCGACCCGGGCAGGCCCAATCGGATCTCGCCGTGAATTTCGTCGGCGCCTCGGCGGTAGCGACGCTCCGCCCGCTCCACAAGCGTCAGAATCTCGCGCGCATGGGCGCTAAAATCGCGCCCGTTGGCCGTTGCCGAAACACCGTGGGCGCTGCGATCCAGGAGCTGCGTGCCAAGCGCGTCCTCCAGCTTTTTCACATGCTGGCTGAGCGCGGGCTGTGCGATATTAAGCGACCTTGCCGCCTTCGAGAAGCTGCCCAGGTCCAGAACGCGCAAGAAGCTGCGAATATGTTTGTTCTCGATCATGAGGTTATAATCTTTCGAAATAATGTGAATATCAATATTGTATTTCTGTATCGCCACATCAGTCCTTTAAGATGTGTGCAAGGCACGTGCTCTGCGTGCGGTTTGGGAGGAGCCAACATGAAACGTTCACAGACACTCGCGCTTGCGGCAGCCACAATGGCGTTTGCTGCACCGGCTTGGGCTGATTTTCCGGAAAAGCCGGTCAACCTCGTGGTTGGGTTTCGCGCGGGCGGAGGCAGTGATACCGCGGCGCGTATCCTGGCGACCGAGATGGAAGCCACGCTGGGGCAGAAGATCATCGTCGAGAACCGCGGTGGCGCCGGTGGTGCGGTTGCGACAGAATACGTCCGCGCGCAAGACCCTGACGGCTACACCATCGGGTTTGCAGTTGCGACGACGTTTTCGTTCACCCCGCTCACCGGTAGCGTCGCCTACACGCCGGATGACGTGACCTTCATCGCCACGACGCATGGCTATCGGACCGTGATGGTCGCGCCGGCGGACGCCCCCTTCGACAACTGGGCCGGCATGCTCGAAACCGCCAAGGAACGTGGATGGATCAATTATGCGTCGATCATCCCGCTGGACCGCGCAATCATGCAGTATGTCGGCAAAAAGGAAGACATCGCGATCAACATTGTGCCGACCCGGGGCGGTTCCGGTGCGCGGCAGGCCGTGCTTGGCGGTCATGTGGACTTGGCGTTCTCGGGCTCGAACGCGCTGCCGATGATGGAAGACGGCGCCTTGAAGGTCGTCGCGGCCCTGAACCCGGAAGGGATCGAGGAACATCCCGACATTCCGACATTCCGACGCTGGACGCGCTTGGTTATGGCGTCAACGCCGTTGAGGCGGCCGTGTTCTTCGGACCGGCCGACATGGATGTCGACGCCTTGGCGAAACTCGAAACCGCGCTGGCGACAGCCGTGCAATCCGATACGTTCAAGGATTTCGTGAACAACAAGTTTCGGGGTTTCGAAACCTTCAAGACCGGGGCAGAAACCGCCGAGGGCATCACCTTAGACGCCAAGGCCTACCGCGACCTGCTCGACTTTATTTCGGAATAAGCGCGATGTCGCCTTCCTCCAGAGGGCCCAGCGATGCCACATCGCCGGGTCCAGCGACCGACCTGATCCTTGGGATCGTGATTGTCCTGTTCAGCCTTCTCCTGCTCTTCTGGATCATTCCGGCCCAGGTGAATGACGCGGGAGCCTTCGGACTTCCGCCCAGTCTTGCGCCCCGCGCGCTGGCCTGGCTCATGGCCGCACTTGGCGCCGCGCTGATTGCCGGGAACTTGCGTCATGGTGAGGACGACCCGCTGGCCGGGAGACTGACGTGGCAGGATACCGGGCACCTCGCGCTATGCATCCTTGCGGTCGTGTTGATGCTAATCGTGATGCGGTTGGTCGGAGACGCGATCGGACGGCCTTACTCGGGGTTCTGGATCGGCGCCCCCCTGGGGTTGATCGCATTTACGCTGATCCACACCCGTGCCCCGCTTTGGGCCTATGCATTCAACGCATTGGCTGCGCCCGCCGTAATCTATGCCGGGTTCTGGTGGGGCCTGGAACTGCCTTTACCCTGACTGGAAGCATCACATGGATATCATTTTCGCAGCCATGCTCGACGCGCTATCGCTGACGACGTTTCTGTCAGTCGTGCTCGGCGTCATGATCGGGATCGTAATCGGCGCCGTGCCGGGGCTAAATGCTCCTATGGCCATCGCAGTGGCCATCCCACTGACATTCACGATGGCGCCGCTCGCAGCGATCGGCATGCTGGTAGGCGTGATGAAGGGTGGTGGCTTCGGCGGAGCAATCGGGGCGATCCTGCTCAACACGCCAGGCGAGCCGCACTCTGCCGCGACGACCCTCGATGGCCATCCTCTGGCCAAGGGCGGCAAACCGCGCAAGGCCTTGCAGACAGCTCTCTATTCCTCTGTCGCCGGGGACAGTTGCTCGGACCTTGTACTGATCCTGTTGGCGCCCACGCTCGCAATTTTTGCCCTTCGGGCCGGACCGGTCGAGCTTGCGGCTATCCTCGTGATCTCGCTCACGCTGATCGCTTCCCTGTCGGGCCGCTCGCTGACCAAGGGGATATTTGCCGCGGCCCTTGGTGCTTTCCTTGCCACGGTCGGGGTGGACCCCGAAACCGCGTCCCCGCGCTTTACCTTCGGGCAGGTCGACCTCTTCGACGGCCTTCCTCTCGCGGCCGTTGCCATTGGCGTTCTCGCCGTACCCGAAATCATCCTGAGGCTGCAGGAGGGCCGTCGCTACCGCCCCGATGCCAGCAGGATCGTTGCCAACAGCGAGGGCGATGACCGCCTGACGTTCGGCGAATTCCTGGCCCTGCGACGCACGGTCTTTCGCGGCGCGGGTATCGGAACGGCCATCGGCGCCTTGCCGGGGCTTGGTATGACGCTCGCCGCCTTTCTGAGCTACGCCGCCACCAAACGGTTCTCGACAGCGCCCGAGAAACTCGGCACCGGCGCGACCGAGGGCATTGCCGCGACTGAAAGCGCTAACTCTGCTGTCTCAGGCGCGAACCTGATCCCCCTTCTGACGTTGGGTATCCCCGGCAACCTCACCGCTGCCCTTCTGGTCGGTGCCTTCCTGATCCATGGCGTGACGCCTGGGCCACTGATCTTCCAGCGCGATACGTCGCTGGTTTACGGGCTCTTTGCGGCGATGATCATGGCCAACGTCATGGTGCTGATCCTCGGAAGCCTGGGGCTTCGCGTCTTTGCGCTGATCGTGAAGGTCCCGCCCTTCGTGATCTATCCCATCGTACTGCTGCTCTGCGTCGTCGGCATCTATGTGAGCCAGGGCGGGTTCTTTGCCGTCGGGGTCATGCTAGCCTTCGCGGTGCTGGGCTTCTTCATGCTGAAACTGGAGATCTCCATCGTCTGCTTCATCATCGGGCTTGTGCTCGGCCCGATGATCGAACTGTCGATACGCCAATCCGTGATCCTGCTCAGCCGTAACCCGGCTGCCATCCTCGATCACCCCTTCGCGCTGGTCCTGTTTGCCGCATCGCCCTTCGTGGCCTGGCTGCTGATCCGCGACCGCAACCGCCTGTCCGACGGCTAAAGGAAAGGAATTCCATGAAAGCCCCTTACACACCTGATGCCAAAGGCCCGCTTCATGGCCTGCGGGTTGTCGATATGACGCGGCTCGCCGCTGGCAACATGATGACCCACATGCTGGCCGATTTCGGCGCTGACGTGATCAAGATCGAACGCCCCGGAAAGGGCGACGACCTGCGCCGCTTCGGCGAAGCCGAAAGCTGGTGGAAGGTCTATGCCCGCTCCAAGCGGAGCATGGAACTGGATTTTCGCTCGGAGGCAGGGCGCGCCGTACTCGACAAGCTGATCGCTAGCGCCGACATTCTCTGCGAGAACTTTGTCCCCGGCACGCTCGAAAAGTGGGGGATGGGGCCGGAGGAGCTTTGGAAAGCCAATGATAAACTGATCATCGTGCGAGTGTCGGGCTGGGGACAGACCGGACCCTACAAGGACAAGCCGGGCTTCGGCAGCCTGATCGAAGGCATGTCCGGCTTCGCGGCGATGACAGGCTGGGAAGACAAGCCGCCGCTTCTGCCACCGCTGGCTCTGGCCGACATGGTCGCCGGGATTGCCGGGTTCGGTGGTGTTCTGTCCGCCGTGATTGCCCGCGACAAGGGCCAGACGAAAGGCCAGGTCGTGGACCTCTCGCTGTTCGAGCCTCTCTTCGGCATCCTCGGCCCCTGGGCGGCGACCTACGAGGCGACCGGCAAGGTGCCCAAGCGGATGGGGAACTCCAGCGAAGTCGCGGCCCCGCGCGGCCTTTATCCGACGAAAGACGGCAAATTTATCGCCATGTCGGCCTCCATGCAGTCGATGTGGGAAAAACTCGCGGCCGCCATCGGACGGCCCGAGCTGAACGACGATCCACGCTATGCAACCTCGCGCGCGCGGGTTGAACATGCGACAGAGCTTGATGCCATCATTGCCGATTACATGAAGACCCGGACGCTTGATGAAAACCTCGCCTTTTTCGAAGCCAAGGGCGTCACCGTCGGCCCGATCTGCGACATCTCGGATCTGGTCGATCATCCCTATATCCGTGGCCGCGGCGTGTTGCAGGATTACGAATACGACGGCATGGAGCGCCTGCCGATGCACCAGACCTTTCCGCGTCTGAGCGCCACGCCGGGCGCCGTACGCGCCCCGGCGCCGAGGCTGGGCCAGCACACCGCGGAAATCCTGGCCGAGCTTGGCATCGACGATCCGGGCAAGGCCTGCCCCGCCAGGGAAGGTGCGTGATCATGTGGCGCTCCCTGCTGTTCATACCGGTTCTGGAAGAGACGTTCATCGCCAAGGCCGCAAGCCGCGGCGCCGATGCCGTCGTTCTCGATCTCGAAGCCAGCGTCGATCCCGCCCGCAAGGACGAGGCCCGGGCGGCGCTGCCAGACGCGGTCTCGCGTCTCGCGTCGCAGGTCGATGTGACGGTGCGCATCAATACGCTCTGGTCACCGGCGTTCCGCGACCTCGAAGCCAGCGTGATCGAAGGCGTCTCGGCGATCCATCTGCCGCTTTGCGAGACCGCCGCACAGGTTGAGGCCGTCAGTGAGATGATCGACGAACTGGAACGGGAACGCGGCCTTCCGCAGGGCAAGATCCGTCTTATCACGTTGCTCGAGTCGGCCGGTGCGGTGCTGAATGCGCGGCAGATCGCGAGTGCCTCCCCACGGCTTGCCGCCATGACGGTTGGCGTCGAAGACTATGCAACGTCGATGGGCGTTGCCGCCACCCCGGAGGTTCTGACGCCCGCGGTTCAACAGGTCAACCAGGCCGCGCGGGCCGCCTCGGTTGCCTCACTCTCGGTCGCCGCGAGTATGTCGGATTTTCGGGATGTCGAGGGGCTGCGGGCCGCGGCATCTTACGCCCGCGCCATCGGGACCACAGGGGGCTACGCGGTACATCCGGCACAGGTGGCGGTTCTCAACGACGTCTTTTCGCCCACCGAGGCCGAGCTTGAATGGGCGCGACGTGTCGTTGAGGCAGCCGAGATTGCCGCCAGGCAGGGTCAGGGTGTGACGAAGGCCGACGGCCAGATGATCGATTTACCGCTGGTGACTCGAGCCAAATCCATTATCGCGCGCGAGCAGGCGTCTGACTGATTCACCGAATTCTCAGCATCGTAATGCGCTCGCGCCCAGCGGCCTCAAAAGCGTCGGCCAATCCGCCGACAACAGAGCGACATCGACCGTAAGCCTCACACCGCAGCCTACATCTGAGATCATTCGCCGTTAAAGCCATTGCGCCCGCGTGCAACGAAGGACGGTTAACCTGAATGACGTGCATGTAACCTTCTTGTTGCAGCTGAACCGCGCCGGGTTTGCCGGAGGCTGATTTCAGTTAGTTACGCGGCTCGTGCCTCAGTTTCCAGAGCGGCGTAGAAATTGGCCTCTGCTTCTGCCGGCGGAATGTTCCCGATAGGCTCGAGCAGACGGCGGTTGTTGAACCAGTCCACCCATTCGAGTGTTGCGTATTCCACCGCTTCGAAGTTTCGCCAAGGACCGCGGCGGTGAATGACCTCGGCCTTGAAGAGACCGTTGATCGTTTCGGCCAGCGCGTTGTCATAGCTGTCCCCAACGCTGCCGACAGAGGGCTCGATACCAGCTTCTCCCAACCGCTCTGTGTACTTGATCGACAGGTATTGGCTGCCGCGGTCGGAGTGGTGAACAAGCCCCATCGCCTTTGTCGGCCGCCGCTCGTGAACAGCCTGCTCCAGCGCATCGAGAACGAACCCGGCATGCGCCGAGGTGCTGACACGCCAACCAACGATCTTGCGGGCATAGGCATCGACAACGAAGGCGACATAGGTGAACCCCTTCCAGGTGGCGACATAGGTGAAATCGCTCACCCGGAGCATATTTGGAGCAGGCACCCGGAATTGCCGGTTCACTTTATCCAGCGGGCATGGGGCCTTCTTGTCGGGCACAGTCGTCTTGTGCGGCTTGCCCCGGATGATACCTTGAATACCCATGCTCCTCATCAGCCGGGCGACCGTGCAGCGGGCGACGTCGAAACCTTCCCGTTGCAATTGCCGCCAGACCTTCCGCACGCCATAGACTCGCCAGTTCTCTTCGAAAACCCGCCGGATCTCGGGCCGCAATGCCGCGTCACGCCGGGCACGGTCCGACCACCGGGCCGGATCAGCCCGCTTCGCCAGGTGGTCGTAATACGTGGAAGGGGCAATCGGCAGGACAGTGCAGATCGGCTCGACCCCATACTCCGCGCGATGCATGTCGATAAATGACACCATCACTTCGACCGGCGGTCGAGCTCCGCCATCGCAAAATACGCTGATGCCTTGCGGAGGATCTCGTTCGCCTGGCGCAGCTCGCGGTTCTCCCGCTCCAGCGCCTTCAGTTTGTCGGCCACATCGGTTGGAACGCCCGCCCGCTTGCCGCTGTCGACCTCTGCCTTCTTCACCCACTCATTCAGAGTGTGCGCCGAACAGCCGATCTTCGCGGAGATCGACATGATCGCCTGCCAGCGGGAACTGTGCTGGCCCTGGTTG